>CAXUHF010000054.1:3099-33151 GCA_964250765.1 uncultured Ktedonobacteraceae bacterium
CCCACTTTCTCACAGCTCTCCCCCCCCCTAAAAACATGATTTTTTCTCCCCCCCCCCCACTTCTTGTCCTGTGGATCCGCAATCACGTTTGGAAACCTCGTACGGAAAGTTACCAGGCGATCTGTCCATCGGCTCCAAAGAAGCCACCAGTAGGTCCATCAATTGGCAAAGTGGCGTAGATTACGGGCACTTTTGCGCCCTGTTCGGCAGTGAGATAGCCGCGGTACCCATTCAGGTCGGTGGCGACAATGCCAGGGCTGACCGAGTTGACTTTGATGGGTGTGCCTTGGAGTTCTTTGGCGAAGAAAACGGTGAGGGCGTTCAAGGCTGTTTTGGAAGCATTGTAGGCCAGGATGGGCGGCAACTTTGCGATGGGCGAGTCTGCGTCGCTGTTTATGGACAGGGAGCCCATCCTGCTTGAGAGATTCACGATGCGCCCGGCCTGGGAGCGACGTAGGAGGGGGAGCATGGCTTTGGTGACGGCGAAAACACCAAAGACATTGGTAGCGAAGGTCTTCTGCACATCTTCAAACGAGAGTTGACTGGGTGGCGTGTTCCCTTCGAGTAAGATGCCAGCATTGTTGACCAGAATATCCAGCCGCCCATAGGTCTGATCAATGAAGGTAGCGGTGGCATCGATGCTGGATTGATTGGTCACGTCAAGCCCAACGGCGACGGCTTCGCTCTTCTCATCCCGTAATTTCTGGACAGCTTCCTCTCCTCGCGCCGCGTTGCGTGCGCCAACAAGGACGGTAATATCTAGGGCCCCCAACTGACGCGCAATCTCAAAGCCAATCCCTTTATTGGCACCTGTAACGAGTGCAATCTTTTTTTCCTCGGACATATGCTATTCCTTTCGATATGTAGGTGTGTTATTTTGATAGTAGCGACAAACAATCCTGTCCCGTGACACAAGCACGCTTCTTGCTCTTGCATGCTCTCAGATAGTGCGGTAAAAATTCAAGAGTAGGCCCATAAAAAGGCTCCTCCTAGACGCCCATCGAGCGCCCGATAATCTCCTTCATAATCTCGTTCGTGCCCGCATAAATACTTTGTGCACGGGCATCAAGATATGCATGAGCAATGGGATATTCGAGCATGTAGCCATATCCCCCATGCAATTGTAGACACGAATCCACCACCCGTTTTTGTAGGTCCGTCGTCCACCACTTCGCCATTGCGGCAGTCTCTGCCGTCAGCATTCCAGCATTGGCCTCTTCGATACAGCGGTCAACGAACACACGCGCGATCTCGATCTCGGTTTTCATCTCAGCCAGCTTAAAACGCGTGTTTTGGAAACGACCAATAGGGTGCCCGAAGGCATGACGCTCTTTGCAGTAGTCGAGTGTCCATTCCAACGCTGTTTCACTGGCTGCCACAGCTTGTAACGCTACACTCAAACGCTCGGTCGCCAGTTGTCGCTTTAAATAGGCAAAGCCCTCTCCCTCTTTGCCAAGCACATTCGCAGAGGCTATCACCACGTTTTCAAAGAACAGCTCTGCTGTATCTTGTGCTTTGAGGCCAATCTTTTCCAGTTTGCGACCTCGTGTGAAGCCCTGCATGCCACGTTCAGCAATCACTAAGCTGATCCCTTTCTGCCGCAGACTGGGATCGGTTTTTGCAACAACAATGACGAGATCGCTCAAAAGGCCGTTCGTGATAAAGGTTTTCTGTCCATTGAGCAGATAGGAATTGCCCTGCCGGATGGCCGTTGTCCCAATCGCAGCTAGATCGCTCCCTGTATTTGGTTCGCTCATGGCAATCGCGGTGATCAATGTGCCAGCGCATATCCCAGGCAACCAACGCTGCTTTTGCTCATCGGTCGCATACGCAAGCAAGTAGGGGAGAACTATATCGTTATGTAACAGTATTCCCTGACCTGCTCCAAGCGTTCCAAAGCGAGCCAGTTCTTCCCCCATGATCGAACTGTAGGTGACATCGTTCAGCCCCATGCCTCCGTAGACCTCTGGCACTCCCAAACCAAGAAAGCCCTGTTCTCCTGCCTTGAGCCAGAGATCGCGAGAGACGACCCCATCTTTTTGCCACTGCCCATTATACGGGACAATCTCTTTCTCGACGAAATGCCGAAAGGTATCGCGGAACAGGGAATGTTCCTCGGTCAACAATGTTCTCTGCATCGTTCTCTTGCTCCTCAGTCCACTGCGGTCGCCTACAACGTCTACACTAATAGTCCACCACCGCAGACGATCACTTGACCACTGATGTAATTGGACTCCGGGGAACAGAAAAGATAGACGGCATCAGCAGCTTCTTCTGGTTCGCCTGCACGTCCAAGCGGAATCAACTGCTCAAATGTCTGGATCATGTGCGATTGAATTCCAACCTGAATATCCTTTCCCGCGACCTCAATTGTTGCCTGTTGTGTCGTAATCGGCTGCGTTAAGCGTGTTTTAATATAGCCAAAGGCCACACAGTTCACCGTGACTTTGTAGCGTCCCCATTCTTTGCACAAGGTGCGCGTCAACCCCACAATACCAGCTTTCCCCGTAGAGTAGTTCACCTGGCCCGCATTGCCATACAGACCAGCAACGGAGGAGATGTTGACGACTTTACGAAACACCTCTTTGCCTTCAGCCGCTTCTCTTTTCGCGGCTGCTCGTATCGGCTCGGCTGCCGCTCGCAAAATACGAAATGGAGCCATCAAGTGAACCTTGAACATCGCCTCAAACTGCTCATCACTCATTTTTTGAATCACACTGTCCCAGGTATAACCAGCGTTATTGACGATGATATCAAGACCGCCAAAGGTATCGAGTGCTGTTTTGACAAAGCGAGTGCCGAAATCGGGTGCGGTTACATCTCCTGTACAGGCCACCGCTTCCCCCCCAAAGCTCTTGATTTCTTCGATTACCGCCTGAGCCGGGTCTGCGTCCAGGTCATTGACGACGACTCGTGCACCTTCACGCGCAAGTTTGAGCGCAAGAGCACGTCCGATGCCGCGCCCGGAACCAGAAATAATTGCGACATTGCCATCAAGTTTGGGCATGGTTCTTTTCTTCTTTCTTTTGTGTATACTTCTTGTTGAACCGTATCATTGTTGGGCAAATGCGACCACCGCTTCACCCTGGAGTTTGATCTCTCCCTGCTGATTGGTCGCTGTCAGGCGGAGACGAACGCAATGTTCATTGGCACGCTCAAACGTTTCCGTCACGGTGCCCTGGCAAGTGAGCTGATCTCCTACATGAGTAATCGCCGAGAAGCGAGTACTGAATTCACGCAGAGCAGTTTGTGGCACCCAATTGGTGAGGAGCCTCCCTAAATACGCCATGCTCAACATCCCATGCGCAAACACGTCGTCCATGCCAGATTGTTTCGCGAAGTCACTATCGATATGCATCGGATTGTGATCACCCGAAGCTCCAGCATACAGGGCAAGTGTTTGTCGAGAGATTGGCCCTACGACTAATGGCGGAATAGAATCGCCCGGCTGAAGTGCTTCAAATACGGGTGTATCCATGAGGTCGTGCTCACTTTCTCAATGACGAACAATAATGCTACTACGCATTTCTCCAACCAGAACGCCATCCTGATTGGTGGCAGTACTCTCCAGCACGATAAATTCCAGTGTTCCTCCCTTACGAGAGTAGATATCGCTCACTCGTGATTGGAACGTGATAGAATCACCGACACAAACAGCCTGATGGTAACGGAAGAACTGCTCACCATGGAGGATGCGGTCCATTCCAACGTTGAGGATTTCAAGGACGCGGGAAGAACTGGAGTTCTCCATCTCAAGACAGAAAAGAAAGGTTGGAGGTATAGGGATCGAACGATAGCCTTCCGCACGTGCAATCTCCTCATCACGGTACAGCGGGTTGGTTTCGCCGATAGCTTGAGCGAAAAAGCGTACACGGCCCTTTTCTACTTCGACGATTGAAACTGGCGAAGTCCAACCAATGATTTGCTTCTCTAGCATACAGAAGCTTCCCTCCTCTCATTTATAGTGACTGAGCATACTGTTCTACCAGTAGATATTTAGTGACTTTGCCAGTGGGTGTCCTGGGAAGCGTCTCTGTTCGCCAGATGATCTTCTTAGGAACCTTAAAACCGGCGATCTTGTGTTTGCAGAACTCCACAAGTTCCTGTTCGGTCACGGTTGACTCCGGGACTTTCACAATCAGCGCAGTGACCAGCTCTCCCCATGTAGGGTGGGGCAAGCCAATGACGGTACAATCCGCTACCGCCGGATGACTCATCAACAGGCTCTCCACTTCTACAGAGAAGACATTCTGCCCACCCGAAATAATCATATCCTTCGTGCGACCATTGATAAAGAGGAAACCCTCCTCGTCAAAGGAACCCAGGTCCCCGGTAGCGATCCAGCCGTCCCTGAACGTCTCGTGAGTCTTCGCTTCATTTTTGTAATAGCTTGCAGTTGACGCCGGGCTTTGCACGAGAATCACGCCAATTTTGCCGATTGGTACATCTCTGCCCTCCTCATCGACGATGCGCACGTCACTAAAAGGCATTATTTGACCAACCGAATCTGGTTTCCGCCGTTTTGCCTCAGGTCCAATACTGACAACTGCCCCGGTTTCTTGCATTCCATAGTATTCATAGATGGCCGGGCAGATGCGTTGCCGCACCGCTTCTTGTATGCTGGGTGGAAGAGGTGAGCCTGCGAAGACGATGCCCCGTAGAGAATGAAAGTCATAGTGCTGGAGATTGGGTAAGGAGAGGAGCATACTTCCCATCGTAGGAACGAGATTGGTGATAGTAATTTTTTCAGTCTGTATCACATTCGCAACCTGCTCAGGCTTGAAATCTACAATGACCTGTCGTGCGCCCATGTAGATCGACAGGAGCGTCCAGACAAAACCAACACGCCCGAACATAGGGAAAACGATGAGAACAACATCTTTCTCTACTATCTCAAACTCTTTTGCCATCGTCATCGCTGCAACCACGTTACTATACTGGGTAAGCAGATACGATTTGGGCACCCCAGTGGTGCCGGAGGTGAGGTTCAAATACTGAATATCTTCCTCACGGACATCCACTGGTGGCTCATCAGGGGAAGATGCCTGTACCAGTTGCTCATAGTCAAGAGCAAAATCTGTTGCTGCCTCTCCAATACCCACGAAGTGCTGAACTGTCGAGAGTGCGGTGTGAATCTGCTGCACAACACTGCTAAAATTTGGAGCGAAGAGGAACGCTTTCGCCTCGCAGGACTGTACCAAATCGACAATTTCTGCCCCGCTGAGACGATAATTCAAAGGAAGACCAAATGCACCTATTTTCGCCAGTGCCAAAAATAGTTCGACGATTTCTGCCCGATTGTTGCACAAAAAGGCCACCGTATCACCTTTTCGCAGTCCCAACCCCAGTAGGCCGTTCGCCAGACTATTGACGCGTGCGTTCAGTTGACCAAAGGTATACCTGCGATCAGTGGAAGTGCAATACAGTGCTTCTTTCTCGCGATAACGCACTGCTGCAGTCTTAAGCAGGTGTCCAACCGTTAGTGTTCCTGTTGTTTTCTGCATAAAGTATCCTCCAGTGGATTCTCTTGCTGAGAATAGTTCCTTGTTGAAGTATTTCTCAGCGTTGCCTATTGTGGTCCATCGTCGAAACCCAAGAAAGAGAGCGAGTTGCTACCTCTTCGCTGATGCGTTACGCGACTCCAGGAAGTGCTGGACTGCGGCTTTGTGTTCCTGGCTTTGTAGCAACATGGTCTGTTGGGATGCTTCCCACTCCAAGACCTCGCTCAATGACATATCAAAACTTGTATCCAGGCCATATTTGATAGCTGACAGGGCCAGAAGCGACTTGTGGGCTAACGTTGTTGCCAGGGCCATGACAGCACTTTCAAGTTCTACTTGTGGAACTGAGCGGTAAATCAGGTTCAGGTGGGCCGCCGTTTGACCATCAATCTCATTACCCAGTAAAGCCAGCTCTCTAGCCTTATTCAAACCAACGAGACGCGGAAGGAAATAAGTTCCTCCACAATCAAGACCAGCACCAATGTTGACAAAGACCTCACAGAATTGTGTCGTATCTGCACTTATCACAAAATCACAGGCTAGAGCTAGATTCGCGCCCGCGCCATATGCTACCCCTTCGACTTTGCACACGAGCGGCTGTGGGATAGCGCGCATAGTTTCTATGAGATGTTTTGCATGCTGGAGCAAGTGAAATGTCTCAACCGTCGGTACATCTGCGGATAAGAATGCCAGATCAGCACCGGAGGAAAAATTTCCTCCGGCTCCTTCTACAATCACCACTCTGGTGACGGTATCCGAACGCAGCACATCAAAAACCTGTTGGAGTTCAAGGATCAACGCATCCGTGAGCGCGTTCAAGACGTGTGGGCGATTGAGCGTTACACGGCAGATGTGTTGTTCCTGCTTGACCAGCACAAGTAGTTCGGATTGGGTCATGGTTTCCCCTCACGAAAAACGTCACAGTACCTGATTAGACACGCTGATAAAGGGTCACGACGCAGGCACCTCCCAGCCCAATATTGTGCTGTAGAGCCGTCCTAGCACCTTCAACCTGACGCACACCTGCCTGACCGCGTAACTGCCATACAAGTTCAGCGCATTGCCCTAGTCCAGTAGCCCCAAGTGGATGCCCTTTCGAGAGCAACCCACCCGATGGATTCGTCACTACCTTTCCACCGTATGTATTCTGACCGTCGCAAATGAATTGCTCGGCTGTCCCTTTGGGAGTGAGGCCGAGTGCTTCGTAGGAGAGCAACTCATTCGAGGTAAAACAGTCATGTAACTCAACGACATCCAGTTCATCTGGTCCGATGCTCGCCTGCTCGTAGACCTGACGTGCGGCGAGCGCAGTCATATCGTATCCCACTACTTTTGTCATGCTGTGCTCAGCAAATGTCGAGGGAAGATCAGTGGTCATGGACTGAGCTGCGATGACGATAGAATCATCAAGACCATGCTGACGAGCAAAGGATACGGAACAGACAATGGCTGCGGCAGCACCACAGGTTGGAGGGCAACACTGCAACCGGGTCAACATACCATAAATTTGAGGGGAGGCCAAGATTTCTTCCACGGTTAACTGAGTACGGAAAATAGCGCGTTTATTATGCTCTGCATGCCGACGCGCCTTCACGGTAATCTTCGCGAATGTCTCGTTTTTCGTTCCGTACTTGGCTTGATACTCATCACCAGCCCCACCAAAGAGTTGAGCAGCCATAGGAGCTTTTGAACTCCCCTGAACCTCATCCGCAATCTCCAAGAATGATGCAAGCGGTGCTGGACGATCGTGATAGACATTGGAAAGTGCTCCTGGAAGCATTTGTTCAAAGCCAAGTGCCAGGACACAATCGGCGATCCCGGCTTCAACAGCCTGGCGAGCAAGATAGAGCGCACTTGATCCGGTTGCGCAATTATTATTGACATTCAGGATAGGAATTCCAGTCAAGCCAACTGTGTAGAGTACAGCCTGACCACAAGTGCTATCGCCATAGACATAGCCGACATATGTCTGTTGTACAAGCGTGTAGTCTACCTTTGCGTCTTCTAACGCATCTTTGACTGCCTGGACACCCATCATAGTATATGGTTCATTTGCTCCTGGCTTCACGAAAGGGGTCATACCAACCCCAACGACACACACTTGGTTTTTCATCTCGTTGCTCCTTTGCTGCCCATACGAAAAGTTTCTGCCAGTCTTACCCATGCAGTGCATTGTTTCCTTCTAGCAGTGTTACACTCCTGGAAAATCGTCACGGTTCCTGCTGCATACATGTGCACGGCCTGCATGAGCATCTATGCCGAGTACATCTGCGTTCCTCTGGTCTTCAAAGACTCACCAATGAGCCTCTCATAACGATCAGAAAAAGAAATTACTATTCATAAAATATACTTACTCATAAGTAACAAGTGTAACTTCAGATTTGTAAAAAGTCAAGAGATAGCGTATAGTTACTAAGAATGGATGCAGAAACAGACGAGAGATACCTCCCTCTTATGCTTGGCATAGGAGAAATGAGGAAAGGGGATAATCACTACTTATGGCACGTTGGTCTACAGATGTTCAAGGAAAAGAAGAGCAGCATCGACTCAAACGGCAGGCACTCTTGAGAACAGCAGCACGAACGTTTAATGAAATGGGCTTTCATCAAACAACGCTCGACGATGTAGCCCAGAAGCTTGGGGTCTCGAAACCAGCCCTCTACTTATATATAAAAAGTAAGGATGATATTCTATTTGAGTGTAGCAGAGTGGGGCTGGAGCAGGCTCAAGAAGCTCTGGAGATGGCACAAGCACAGGGGATAACAGGACTGGAAAAAGTGCGCCATTTTTTTAAAAGCTATGCGAGCATTATTGTTCAGGATTTTGGCACATGCCTCATTCTCGCAGGAGATGAGCCACTGACACAAGAGAATCGACACGTGCTTCGTACCGCCCGTGCGAGTATTGACCTGGCCGTACGCCGGATCATTGAGGAGGGTATCACAGACGGATCAATTGCACCCTGTAACCCGAAAATGGTCACCTTCACGCTGTTTGGGTCCTTTAACTGGTTGGCCCATTGGTATCAAGAAGAAGGTGAGTTTCAACCCGAAGCAATTGCGGACCAGTTCCTTTCGCTCTTTGAGGCTGGCCTGGTCCCTCGGACCAACGAATAAGCAACTCATGCTTCACGGAAAACGTACTCAACGGGGATATTCTTACACTCGTTTTTCTAGGACGTTTAGGGTGTGTTATAAAAAATGTGACTTGACAAGAGTGGCTACCATACTTCAAGGAATGCGATGTTGACTTTGAGAGGGAAGTCGTCCCACGGGTTCAGTCTAGATTTCGTAGAGTTTATTCTACGCTTAGCGTGGATGGTGGAAAACGCACTAGCGTACTTTTTCTACGCTAGTAAGAGAATTCATATTAATCCCACGATTATAGTAGAAGGCACACATACAGTTGTGTTGAAAAGGAGGCAGAGGTGTATGGGAGTCGAACCCACCGAGGACCGCGCTGAGCGACCCCCCAGCCGTTTTGAAGACGGTGAGACCCACCGGAGTCCCTACACCTCCATGTGGAACGTATTGTGCCATTGATGCCCTTGCTTGTCAAGCAAGATGCTGGATGCGCTCTACAGTAACCTCGGTCAGGTCTTTGACTACCAACGTCGCTATCTGTAATCCTGGTAGCATGCGTCCATAAGCAACAGCAATACTGTGCATTCCGCCAGCTCGCGCGGCAGCAACGCCAGCAACCGCATCCTCAATCACAAGACACTGTTTCGGCTCAATAGCTAGCTCTTTTGCCGCCTTAAGAAATATATCTGGTGCAGGCTTGCCGTGCGGTACAGTCTCACCAGAAACAAATGCATTGATGTAGCGTTCCAGTCCCAGTACCTCTGTTACAAGTTCAATATTTGCGATAGGAGCCGATGAGCCTATCGCTTGTGGATAGCCAGCTTTATGCAACGCACTCATCAATTCTTGTGCGCCTGGTAAAAACGATACGGTTTGACGTACATAATTCCGGTAATACGCCTCTTTGCGATCTGCGAGTTCTTGTAACTCTTCTCCTGATACCGTACCCCATACCGTTGGCACGATAGCATCGTTACGCCAGCCGAAGGTTGCGGCGAATTGCTCGTCGCTAAACTCTTTTCCAGTCTCGCGTGCCAAACGTTGCCATGCTTTCTTATGATCCTCTTCACTGTCGATAACAACACCATCGAGGTCCCAAATAACGGCCTGTACCGCTCCATTTTTTTGTACCATAACGTCTACATCTCCTTGTTGCTTTTCTTTCCCTCAGCATATCACTTTTTGTTGCCCATCCCCTAAAATCTCGACAGCTATAGTATGATAGGGTATATGCGTCACACACATGGATGTATTGGTGCACATTATTTTGTACAAATTTGGAGGAACTCGTTACCTGTATGAGTAGTCGTAAATTTTTTAATGAAGAGATAGAAACCCTCTCTAAAAGCAAACTACAAGCTCTACAGTTGCAGCGATTGCAAGCGATTGTAGAGCGAGCATACAACCAAAATCAGTTTTATCGTAAATTATATGACGAAGCGGGGGTAAAGCCCTCCGATATTCAAACGCTGGCGGATATTTGTAAGTTACCCTTTCTTGAAAAAAAGACAGTGCGCAACGCTTATCCCTATGGTATGGCCTTCGTGCCTCCAGGTGGTCCTGGTGGTGCCTTAGAAATTCACGCAACGAGTGGTACAACGGGTAAAAGTGTTCCTGTTTTTGCGACTAAAAAGGACATTGATTACTGGGCAGACCTTAATGCACGCGAATTATGGATGACAGGGATGCGTCCGGGTGATGTGTTAATGAATTGCTATGGCTATGGTATGGCTACGGGTGGCTTTGGCTTCCACTATGGGGCAATGGCAATGGATGTTATGGCGATTCCAATGGGGTCGGATGCACGCCAGTATGACCGTATGCTCGATTTTATTCTCGATTTTGGTGTCACTGCTGTATGTATGACCCCATCCGTTGGCCTCTATGTCGGGGGGAAAGCGCGTGAACGAGGTATCAACTTCAAGGATACAAAGCTCAAAATTGGTCTCTTTGGCGCCGAACCGTGGCCTTGGGAGACACGTGTAAAGCTTGAAGAACTCTTTAACTTTACAGCGTATGACGAGTTTGGTATGACAGAATTTCTTGGACCAGGAATGACGTGTGAGTGTGAGGTACGCGATGGCATGCATGCATGGGCCGATGCGTTTCTGGTTGAGTGCATCAACCCCGAAACGGGCGAACCTGTCGAGGAAGGGCAAGATGGTGAACTGGTTTGGACGTGGCTCTCTGCTGATGGCACCGCGATGATTCGCTATCGTAGCCGCGACCTCTCACGTACATGGTGGGAGGAACGCTGCGTCTGTGGACGCTCACATCCCAAAATTGGTGCGATCAAGGGCCGTAGCGATGATGCCGTCTCTATTCGTGGACTTATCGTCTTTCCAAGTCAGGTTGAGGCCGCACTTGTGAAATTTCCCGAGACGGGCGCGAATTTCCGTATCATCGTCGATAAACGTAACAACCTGGATACCTTCGATCTTAAGGTCGAAGTCAAAGACTCGGCATTATTGAGCAATTCAGAATATGCGCATACGCTAGGACGTGAGATGGCGGAAGCTGTGAAAACTATTACAGGTAACTCACCAAAAGTAGAACTTGTACCTGCTGATAGCTTACCTCGTGCCAGTGGGGGTGATTAAAAAACAGCCAGCGAACGCGTCTAATATATACGTATTAAATATTATATTAAAATAAAACCGCCTTTTGTCCACATGCACAACAGGCTCTTTTCTGTTAATCTCTTATTTGTAGCTTTGAAGATGCTGATAGATGTATTGACCCGTCACTTTTGATGGCGTGCCATTATAATCTTTAATCAGCAGTGGATAACCACATGCATCTCCTTGCACCGTCCACGCCCATGCAACCCAGCCTATCTGGTGTGCATCGAAGTATGCAAGAAGCTTACTCACATAGCTTGTTCCACAATCATACTCTCCACTTTCCGCAGAGATTACCGGATACGTTGCACTCACATTGCCAAATGCTGCATCCCATAACTGCGGTTGCTTATCTCCATAGGGATAGGGATGTGTATCATAGACAATATTCGATCCTTTTAGCGCATAATGGGCAATCTGACTAAGGTCAAATCCCCAGGCCATACCGCCCACAATTGCTAAGTTCTTAGCACCAGTAGCGCGTACTGCGTTAACAAGAGCTTGCATACCAACACTGTGGTATGTTAGTGTTTGACCGTTCGATTTATCATTTGTCATAGTGCATGACGCGCTCCAGCATGACCACTGTGCTGGATGTGGCTCGTTGAATAGCTCGAATAGTACATTTGGATTGCCTTTGTAGAGAGTCGCCACCTGTTGCCAGAATGTTACACTATCTGCGTCTGGCATAGCCCACGCGCTACCACCGCCAAGTGATTGACCACCCGCGTCCGACCATTGAAGGTCAAGCATAACGTTGAGATGCAAAGCTGTCAATGCATTGATGGTTTGATTCACTAACTGACGATATTGCGCAGCAGAGCACTTTGCGGATGGTTGTCCTTTGAGCCAGAAGCCCTCTGATAGGGGTAAACGAACAGTATTTGCACTCCAATAGGTTGTTGTTTTGGTTGATGTGCCCGAACCTATGTAAGCAAGCTCTTTTTGCGTAAAATGTCCATCTCCAAAGCAGCTATATTCTAAACCGTCACGTCCAACGCCATGAAAATAGTAATGTTTGCCATCTGCGCCCAAAATAGCGTTGCCCTTCACGGTATATGGACCCATAGCTTTTGTTTGTCGTGGTATGGATGTCGTTTTTTGCGACGGTGAGGCTGATCTCGCCCATGTTGAATACGCTGGACTCGCCCAGATGACACTCAGCGCAATACAAAGCACTACGAAAGTACTGAGACCAAAGATTTTTAAAGAACGCATCAAATAACAATCCTTCTCATACATATTTTTTTGTGGAGTCATGATATTTGCGAAGCCCTCAAAATAATAAGGGAGAGCTTATCATAAAATACTACATACTTAGACGTATAAATGAGGGTTTAGTATCTCTAGCATTAAATTTAGATGAATGGCCTATAGCATCTCAAAAAATATGGTGACAACATGCCCCGCTTAGTGTATAATAGCCAACTTAGAGATGGTAGCGATTTTTCTATCCCATTGCAAGAACATACAGATGCTAAGAGAGGCTTGCGTATGACCACCACAACAGCGATTGCACGTGGAAAATATCATATTTGGACAGTAGGCTGTCAGATGAATCAGGCCGATTCGCAGCGTGTACAGACCCTGCTCGACGACCTTGGCTGGGAAGAGGCAAGCATGGAGCAGGCGAATCTCGTGGTCCTCAACACGTGTAGTGTGCGACAGGCACCGGAAGAAAAAGCGCACAATCTGCTCGCAAAGCTTCGACGTGCAAAAGAAGAGCGAAGCGATCTTCTCGTAACATTAATGGGCTGTATGATTGGCAACCAGAAAACCATTGATGAACTCAGTAAACGCTATCCGCATGTTGACCTCTTCATGAAGGTCGAACAAGCCGACATCCTGCCTCGTTTTCTTGAGGAGCGTTGGACTCCCATCTCTGGTGCGGGTTGTTTGGATATCGAATATGTCCCTGACAATGATCTCCCTATCTCGACTGATCCAGCAGTGCCAATCTACGCTACCTCTTTCGAGAGAGGGGGTAGACGGAGTGTGTTGCCGATGGCGATCACACCGAGACCAGGAGAACGTGTCGCACACTATCCAACGAAAATCGAGCCTGCTCAAGCTAGCGTGACAGCGTGGCTTCCTATTGTACTTGGCTGTAACAAGGTTTGTACATACTGTATTGTGCCATACCGTCGAGGACGTGAGCGTAGCCGTCCAATTGATGAACTCATCATTGAGACGCGTTCCCTTGTCAGAAAGGGTGCAAAAGAAGTGACGCTGCTTGGACAAACTGTCGAGTCGTATGGCTTGGACTTGCCTAACAAACCAAATCTTGCCGACTTGATGTCCGAACTGAGCGAGATTGAGGGTCTGGAGCGTATTCGCTTTATGACCTCATATCCACGTTACATGACTGATAGCATAATCGAGCGTATGGCGCACTTGCCAAAAGTATGCGAACATCTCAATATTCCGGTACAAGCTGGCGACGACGCTATGTTAAAGCGTATGAAGCGTGGCTACTCATTGGCTGAATACTGTGAGCGTGTAGATCGTGTACGTGAGTTATGGCCTAGCATCTCGCTCTCGACGGATGTTATCGTCGGTTTTTGTGGCGAAACTGAAGAGGAATTTCAGCATACGTTGGATTTGATAGAAAAGGTACGTTTCGATATTGTGCACGTTGCTGCTTATTCTGTACGTCCAGGCACAGTAGCTGCCCGTTGGGAAGATGATGTGCCACTGGCAGAGAAAAAACGGCGTTTGCATGCTGTCGAGGACCTGCAAACAAGAATTGCGCTTGAGATCAACCAGTCCTATCTCAATAGAGTTGAGGAAGTGCTTGTTGAAGAGGAACACTCCGCGCATGGACTGCAACGTTGGCGTGGTCGCAATCGCACGAATAAACTCGTTTTCTTTCCACAACCTGAAGAAGCATCTACTATTCAAAACATTCAGCCAGGGAGGCTTGTAAGCGTTCACATTGAGCGCGTTACGCCCTGGTCACTACAGGGTTGCATGGTTGGGGTATAATAGGCAAACTATATATACAAGGCTCGTATGCCGAATTTCCGATAAAATGGAGGGCGTTGAATGACGCAGTCTGCTGAAGAAAAGACACGAACAAAAAAACAATGGACCGATTTGGCTGTAAAACAGGCACAGGAAGGTCTTTGGGAAGAGGCCGTCACTACCAACAAAAATATCTTGAGTCTGTTTCCTCAGGAGCAAGAAGCCTTGAACCGTTTGGGTAAGGCACATAGCGAACTAGGACAGTATTCAGAGGCGCGTCAAGCGTACTCGCAGACGCTGAAATATAACCCGAAGAACGCCATTGCTCAGAAAAACCTGGATCGTCTTTCGCTGATTCAGGAAACACCGACACCGACACATGTGGTAGCGGAACGCATCGATCCTCGACTCTTTATTGAGGAGACAGGTAAAACAGGCGTCACTGATTTGTTGAACCTTGCTGCTCCCTCTATACTTGCGACGGTGGGCGTTGGAGACCGTGTACAATTACAGCGTATCGGTCATACTCTGCTCGTGCGCAATGCTGCTGGTGAAGACATCGGACAGGTCGAGCCAAGACTTGCAAATCGCTTGATTACCTTTATGGAAGGTGGCAATCGGTATGCCGCAGCTATTCTTGCGAAGGACAATGAGCAGGTTCGACTTATCATGCGCGAAGAGTATCAACATCCAAGCATGTTTGGCAAAGTGAGCTTCCCATCACAAGGGAGTGGCGACACCATTCGTGCGTACATCAAGGATAGTATGCTACGTTATGACCGTGGCGAAGATGACGACGAGTTGGGCAACGATGACGAGTACTTTGATGGCGGCGATGAGGGTGACGATCTGACCGAAGTTGATTTCGAGAATACAAACGAACCCGAAGAATAGGGTACAACAAACGTAGTGGGGCACTCTAATGAATGCTCTGGAAATAGGAAAGGCAATAGAGATGAACAAGACAAAACGTGTAGCATGGCACAAGCACCTTAAAGGCAAAAAGAAGTTTGAAGAAAAGCAGAAGGCACTCAAGGCGAACGCAACGACTTCTGCATCTCCCTCAGCATCAGTACGGGCCAGATAAAACGGCATGTCGCGTGTAAGCGAAGAGAGCTATGAGCAGTTCACCACCTATATCATCTGCTTCTGTACGCAGTGTTCTAACGTTGCTCGCTTCACGCGATGCCGCGTTAGTCGCAGGTGCAGAAGGGTTAGAACGTCGGATCACGTGGTCGTGCAGTATGCGAGCACGTCTTCCCGCGTTTGATAGCATACAAGGGGGTGAACTTGCCCTACTTACACTCACTAAACTGCGGCGATTAAATGAGACGTTACCACATTTACTTGCAAGTTTGCATAAAGAAGGTGTGGCGGCTGTCGCTGTTGCTGCGCATTCACTTGAAACACTTGATACAGAGGCTATCGTACTCGCCAATCATTTGCATCTTCCGCTTCTCTTGCTCCCTCCATTAGCACCTATTGAAGAGATCGAACGCGAAGTTATTGCCTTTGTCGTCAGTTTTCGTGATGAGATTGAGCGCAAAGCGACGGAGGTATCCCAACAGCTTATGCAGTTGAGCATTCAAGGTGTAGGTATCGCAGGCGTTACCGAGTATCTAGCGATCAGTCGTGGCAAATGGGTGGTTATGCAAGATGCTGAGCAACATATACGTTTTCAATCCGCGCCACCTGCTACGAAAACGTTGCTTCTCTCTGATCCTTTGACCGACGAATTTCTACGTAGTCATGGCCTAGCACGCGTGGTTGAGCCTATTCTGATCCGACATGAAATTGTTGGCTATCTTTCACTTATTGGTGATGAAAGTGCCTTTGATTACTCAGAACGCCTCGTTCTCAACCACGTTACGCCTATTTTTGCCATAGAGTTTGCTAGAGAGCGTGAACGTAGCGAGGTAGAGAGCCGCTATCATGTGGAAGCCTTCATGAATGTGCTTCAAGGGCAATATCAGCAGCCAGAAGAGATACTCGCACGTGTACGACACCTCGGCTATGACCTCACGAATCCACAAATCGTTGTACTCTTTGAAGCTTCTTCAAACGAAGAAGACGCAACGCTTGCACTATGGGCGCGTCGTGTTCGTGAGGAGATGCTGCGCCTGTGGCCTACGTGCTGGGTCATGAGTGATGCACAGCGTATCACCGTCCTTGTACCGGTTATCACATTTGCTGAGGAAGAGCAACAAGGTGAGACTGAGGAAGAGCAAACGCTTGTCTCACGTATAGAACGCTTCTCTACACGCTTGCAGCAAAACCGAGGCATTACTGCCCTGCCTCTATTCTCGTGCGGTATTGGGCGTATGACAACACATGTACAGGGTATTCCACAGTCATTTCGTGAGGCACAACGTGCGGTAGAAATTGGGCGTCGCCTCTTTGGTGAAGGAAAAATTCATTCCTTTGCGCGCCTTGGTATCTATCGTTTGCTCTTTTACCTTGACGGTCAAAGTGAACTTACTACGTTCTATCAAGAGATGCTCGGTCCTCTGCTTGACTATGATGCACGTCACGATGGAACATACATTAAGACGCTAGAGTGCTATTTTCAGTATAACGGCAACCTCAGTCAAACGGCACGCACTATGCACTTTCATCGTAACTCTCTCATATATCGCCTAGAGCGTATCGAGGAAATTCTGGGACGTTCTCTTGAAGACGCGGAGTTACGCCTCTCGTTGCAGATCGCATTGAAAATACATCACCTGCATCGTATAGACTGAGTATTTGTTCATTGCTTTTATTTTTCATTCTCTACTCATGGTGTCACAAAGGTATCCGTGAATGTCTCGCCTGTTCTATACACTACTGCCTTCCCCTGACGATAGAGCGTTACTGCTCCTTGTCCATAGACATGCCACGTACTCTTTTTATTTCCTTCGCCGTCGTCTATCATCCCTGTGTGTTCATCAATACCAACAAGAACTACTTGAGGAAGCAGTTGTGTTAAACGTGATACCCACCCTTTCCCGAAGGTATTGTGATGAGGTAGAACACAGGTATTTGGCACCAATGCCAATCCATTAACAATCTTTCCTGTACTTGGATCAAAATAATACTCGCATAAGACCATTGCGCCAGCACTACTACCAGCTATCACCGCCCCACTCTCGTATGCAGCAAGCATAGCCTTCCAGCTATCACTGTCCGCGAGGGTTTGACCAAGATATCCTGTGAAGCCACCCAAGAGGTAAATGAGTTGAGATTGACGAATAGCGGTTACAATACTCGCATTATTTGCTGACGCTTTATCTATGAGGGGAAGTGCTTCAACATGAGCAGCACCGAGACGTGCGAACCAATTCACTCCATTTCTTCCTGCACGTTGATGATTGTTATCTGGTGCAGCCGCTGTTGGGATAATACTGATACGAGCTGATGGACCACCCGCTAAAGCTAGAGCTTGTCGGTCTGGTTCTGCCATTTTCCCACCAAACTCAGCCCCGCCCTCAAGTACGATATATCCAGCCATATTTTATTCTTCTTTCCACACTTGCTAAAAATGCTACAACGTCTATAAGAGCGATGGTTCAATTGCGGGTGCTAAGCGTGGCTCATGGTCGGCAAGAGCGCGCAAGAGACCGTAACACCCTGCCAACATCATATCGCCGTGCGGAACTGCTTCATAAGGATGAAGTTGTGATCCGCGTAAGAGTTCTCGTCGAGGTCCAGTTACTGAAAGAAAAGGTAATGCATGAGTGTGTGATGAAGATTTTTGCACAATAAGTGCTCCATGACCACTATCTGCAAATACCTCTTCATTTGAGAGTGTTCCTTGAGCCAGTTTGACAAGTAGTTCTTCCAGCCTGGTCTTGCTGATTTCTCCTGTATGATGTTCAAAAATACCTGCAATACGTCCTTGCACAAGATGAAATGCAAGCGTATGAAAATTTCCAACATTGCATAACAAGCTCTCCTGTTGCTTACGTACGAGTGGGTCTTCTAGCGAACCAAGGACTGCTGCTGATCCCGTATCCATTAGAAACAACGGTGTATGAGCATCTGAGTTCGTGAGTTCTAAATAACGTGTAGCACTTTTTGCAAGAGCTTGTAGGCGTGTTAATTCAACTGGAATATCCTCTACGGGATATGCAAAGGCACTTGGCGTAGGATTCGCATGCACCGTTTTTGCGAGAAAATCAAAACGGAAACGCCGATCACTGACACCAGGAGGAGCAGAACCATGATCAAATGCTGCAAGTGCGAGTGCATCGACACGCGGACTGATATCAAAGGCGTTAAGTGTGGTTGTGATTGCTTGCGTGTCAAAGTCCTGTAGTTCAATATGGACAACATCAGAACGCGTGGCACGTCGTGTTGCCTCATCATCATCAATGATCTCGAAGCCCATTCGCTTTACCATTGTGAGATCGTCATCGAACGTGCGTCCCGCTTCAGGCGTAACAGCAACAGCATAACCTGCAAGCGCATGATCCCGCGTTGCCCAATGTGAAGGACCACCACCCATTGTTACACCAGTAAGGACAATAGGCTGTCCCCGCTTCGTCGCTTGCTTTACACGGTCCGCAACAATAACCGTTGGCGAGGGCATAACCATCTTAAAACAGTTCTCTATCGTTTTTCCGCTCTCGAAGAGCAGAATATCTTGTGTTCCCGTACCAATATCGACTGCCAGAATACGAATGGGTTCCGACATAGACGTACCTCTTAAGAATACATATATATGATTTGCTAGTAGTATACCACCGTAAAACTTGACACGAAATAGAGGCAATTGATAAAAATTTGCAATTACGTATTTTCGCTGGTATACTCTCTAAAGGAAACACGTTTGTTTCTGCCAAATTAATCCTTGTACACATGTCATCCCCCGTAGCGCGAAATAATGCAGCCTGTTTCTTCGTCAGTAGAATAATTTCCATCCCATTTTCAATTCGTGCTGCTTAGTATGTTCAGGAGGTTCCATGAGTAGCAGAGCTAGTAGCTTTGGTATTTCAGCCATTTCTCGCGTTTTCAACGATAGCCCCAGTGAGCTGCGTAACAAAATCATAGGTATCTATGTGTTTCTCATTGCTTTTAATATTCTTGCATGGGTCTTTGCATTTGCAGGTTTTGGTGTGCGATATCCTGAACTTCTAGGTACGGCTCTTTTGGCTTACACATTTGGACTACGTCACTCTGTTGATGCAGACCATATCTCCGCGATTGATAACGTGACGCGCAAGTTGATGCAAGAAAACAAACGTCCTATAGGCGTCGGATTTTTCTTCTCGCTTGGTCATTCCAGTGTTGTGGTTGCTCTATCTGTCGCTATCGCTCTTGCTGCAACTTTTGTGCAAGGGAGTATTCCAGGACTCAAGAACGCTGGTGGCTTGATTGGCACATCGGTATCAGCAACATTTCTGTTTGTCATTGCGCTCATCAATGGCCTTGTGCTGTGGGAAATTTTCCAAGCCTTTCAAAAAGTGAGGCGGGGAGAAGAGTACAGTGAGCAGACACTCGATGAGTTTTTAAATCAGCGCGGTATTATGGGCCGCTTCTTCCGTCCACTACTACGCATGGTAGACGCGAGTTGGAAGATGTATCCTGTTGGTCTCCTCTTTGGGCTTGGTTTTGATACAGCAACCGAGGTAGGATTATTAGGCATTGCCGCTACTGCTGCTGGTAAAGGAATGCCTGTTCTCTTTATTCTCATCTTTCCTATGCTCTTTACTGCTGGTATGTGTTTACTTGACACGACAGATGGTATTCTTATGCTTGGTGCATATGGTTGGGCCTTCGTCAAGCCTGTGCGCAAACTCTATTACAACTTGAATATCACTCTTGTCTCTGTCTTAGTGGCTGTGGTGGTAGGTGCCATTGAAGTCCTTAGCATCATTGCAATGGAGTTTCATCTTACAGGTGGTCTATGGGACTCGTTGAGCAATTTAGATTTCGGGTTTCTTGGCGGCATCATCATTGGTCTCTTCATTCTTAGTTGGGTTATATCGACCATCATTTACAAAGTAAAGCGATACGATGACCTTGAAGTGAAAACAGCACAACCACTTTTCGTACCCTCAAAAGCAGTAGGCGAGACCGTAAATACTTCGGTTCCACTCGCGTCAGAGGAAGTGTCAAGAAGCAGAGGTCGTTTTTAGAAAAGTATTCAAACATCAACACGTAGTATGAAGCGGTAGACTTCGTTGTCTATGCCTTCTAGTGATTGTTGACGTTAGTGTTACTATATTAGTGGAGAGGCTACCGTTGGGACGCGAGTGAGAGGACGTGCATGATGCATCACTATGTTGATTCGAGTAACGATTTACTACACAAACGCGGCTATCGCTTAACCCCACAGCGTTACCTTGTTCTAAGCGTGATTCAGGAAGCAAATGGACATGTCACTCTTGAGCAAATTGCGGAACGGGTACAAGCGTACAATCCACGGGTAAGTCTCTCAACGATCTATCGTACACTAGAATTGCTCACTGAGCTTGGCCTGATCCAAGAAAATCACTTGCCCGGTGAACCTCCTCACTATGAAATGTCACAAGGAAAAAGTCATCATCACCTTGTCTGTAAGAAGTGCAAAACGATGATACACCTTGATGATGCCCTCTTAGGCGATCTGCACGAACGCTTGCAGGAGCAATACCACTATCACACCCTCTCTCTTGGCTTATTAGCAACAGGTTATTGTGATGCATGTTGGCAACAGATACAGCAAGAGGCTGAGCATTTGCTTCAGGAAGTAGATGAGCAATAAGCTGTTGTTCTGTTGTATACTTAAATGCTACATATGTGTTCTTGTAGGGACCGATGACGTGAATGAACAAAATAATCAGGATAGAAACCACTTGTAGGGGTCTAATTCTATTACACCCTTGTGGCAATTGAGAATGTTTGAGGACGTAGGGAACGTTGCATCAATCCTTCAACATGGTTCATCGCCAAAAAGGGTGTAATAGAATTAGACCCTACAGCATCCTGTGTATTTTGTGAAACAGCATCATCGGTCCTTACACATTTTCATGTTACTCATTTCCGTTTGCTCGTGACTCTTAAAGAAGAGTAATACTAGTCTGTGAATATTTCCGGTGGAGGTATGGCCCATGAGGATTTATAATACTCTGACACGTGAGATAGAAGAAATTGTTCCTATGGAGCTTGGAAGAATCAAAATGTATTCCTGCGGCCCTACCGTCTATCGCTACATACATATTGGCAATCTGCGCACCTTTACGATGGCAGACTGGATACGAAGAGCCTTTGAGTATCGAGGGATTGAGGTCCTACATGTGAAAAATATCACCGATGTAGGGCATATGCGGAGGGAAGTGGTAGATGAGGGTGAAGATAAGGTAGAGGCGCAGGCACGGAAAGAAGGTAAGTCATCGCTTCAAATCGCCCAATTTTACACAGAAGCATTTCATGAAGACGAAGCGTTATTGAATATCTTGCCTGCACATATTTTTCCGCGTGCCACGCAACATGTGCCTGAAATGATCGAGATCATCTCAATATTAGAGGCAAAAGGTATCGCCTATGAGGTTAATGGGAATGTGTACTTTGATATCAAACGCTTCCCTGAGTATGGCAAGTTGTCTGGCAATCTGCTTGAACATATGATGGCAGGTGTTCACGAAGGTGTTGACGCTGATCGACATAACCCGGAAGATTTTCCATTGTGGAAGGTAGCCGAACCTGGACGCGAGATGGCTTGGGAGAGTCCGTGGGGTCGGGGCTTCCCCGGTTGGCATATTGAGTGTAGTGCGATGTCCACGAAGTATCTTGGTACGCATTTCGATCTGCATACAGGTGGTGTTGACAATATTTTCCCACATCATGAAGACGAAATTGCGCAAAGCGAAGGCTTTTCGGGTGAACAGTTTGTCAACTATTGGTTGCACGCCCAGCACCTTCTCGCTGATGGTCAGAAAATGGCAAAGTCTACTGGTAATGCTTATACTCGTGCGGAAGTCGCTTCGCGTGGCTTTGAACCAATGGCACTGCGCTACTTCTATACAACAGCACTCTATCGTAGTCGTCTCAATTTTACCTTCCGCGCTCTACAAGCTGCACAAACATCACTGGAACGGCTGAGAAATCTAGCCTATCATCTGCTCACACAAGCAGACGAGAACGCTGTCTTTTCTGATAAGCCACTACAGGACGAGGGACGCCAGTGGCGCGATGCATTTCTTGCCGAGGTGGAGAACGATTTGAATATGCCACGGGCTATGGCTGTTGTCTGGGCTATGTTGCGTTCACAGGAAACACCCGTCACAAAGTTACGCGTCCTTTTTGACATGGACCGCATTCTTGGCTTTGGTCTCAAAGCGTATCTTCAGAGTGACTTACCTCGACGTTTGAGCGAACCAACTACCTATCTTGCTGCGGTACCCTCGCCTGTTGCTACTCAGGTGCGGACACGCCAGGCATTGCGTCTTCAGCAGGACTACCAGCAGGCCGATACTATACGTCAACAACTGAACCACACGGGATATGTTGTGAGAGATACTCAGCGTGGTTCGCTCGTCTTACCGCGTCGTCTGGACGAAGAGTTTCCTGTCCTTGCTCACTCTTCCGATGCTCAAGACAACACGTATCTATCCGACCTATTCGAGTTTTCGGTGAATCTGTTGGCACATAATAGTAAGGACGATGTGGCACGTTGTATAGAAAGTATTCGTCTTCACGCTGGAAGTCATACCATAGAAATCGTTGTGATTGACAATGGTTCAACTGATGAAACACTTCCATATCTTCAGCAACTCGCTCGTCAGGGGGATTTGACCAGCGAGGATGGGCAAACCATTAGCCTGCACGTTCTTTTTGCAGACCATAACATGGGCTTTGCTGCGGGTCGTAATGCAACTATGCGTGTGAGTCGAGGGCATTATGTGGTGCTCATGGATACTTCTATCGAGGTCAAAGGGGATATTTGGACACCGTTAGCTACAGTACTCACAAATGCACGTGTGGGTATCGCAGGTCCTTATGGTTTGGTGACAGAGGACTTGCGTGAATTCCACGAATCTTCGGGACAGGATGCCGATGCGATTGAGGGCTATCTTATGGCTTTCCGTCGAGAACTCTTGCATGAAGTAGGTTGGATTGACGAAAAATTCCGTTTCTACCGTTTGATGGACATTTTCTATAGCTTCTTTTTTAAGGCGGCCGGCTATCGTGCAGTGACAACTCCAGAGGTGGAAACGCTCGTCGAGAAGCATCCGCATCGTGAATGGTATAGTCTTAGCGAGGAGGAACGCCGCACGAAAAGCAAAAAGAACTATGACATCTTCCGTGATCGTTGGCATCATGGCGAAAGTCTGCTTGTAGCTAATTATAATCCAGAACAGTTCTGGCATGGTCACAGCCATCCCTTCCATCTTGAAGGGACGCACACGCACACACCAGAAGAACTTCAAGCCACAGGTACAATGCATAGTCATACACATCAGCATTTACCCGATCACTCTCACGAACATCCTCATACTCATGAGCTACAATAGCCAAATAGAAAAAGGAGTCATATTTCACATGCTTGCGAGAGAAGATGTTTCGATAGTTACAGACCCAGAGCTGTTTGCTCATCTCATTCCACAGCACGTTGTGCTACTCGATGGAAGCGCAGGACCGCTCACTTCTCGACAAGAGAAAGCTCTCTGTACATTTGTCGAAAATGGTGGTGGATTAGTGTGCAGTGGAAATGCAGTGGAGATGTACCACGAATACGATATGCTAGGTACTGTACTTGGCTCGGTTCGTGGAATGGGTACTCCACTTTGCGAAATCATTGTGCGTGTGGCGGCCCTCGACTCTTATCTTACACGTCGTGTTGACTCCACCTTCACCATGCTTGCGTCGCTCTACCTACTAGAAAGAACACCTCCTGACGCTGAAGTTCTATGGCGTACTACATGGCAGTATACATCATACGCTGTCGCATATACCCGTTCCTATGGTCAAGGCAGAGTCTTCTGTACAACACTGGGAAATACACCAGAGACACAAGCACATTCCATGTTTCAACAAATGATGGCACGTGCCATGCGCTATGCGGGTGGTGTTGATACGACCGAAAAGACTGCACATGTAGCAATGATTGGCTATGGAGCTATCGGTTTAGAGCATGGAACTGCTATCAGCAATACTCTAGGGCTAGAGTACGCGCTGGTATGTGACCATAACGAGGAACGTTTGCTTGCCGCGCAAATGGCCTTTCCTGGCATCCGTACCTGCACAAATTTGACAGAAGTGGCAGAGGACCCAAGTATTGACGTAGTGATTATTTCTACTCCGCCCAATACGCATGCAGCCATAACTATGCAGATGCTTCATGCAGGAAAGCATGTTGTCAGTGAAAAGCCCTTTTGTTTGACCACTGCTGAAGCTGATGATATGATCGCGCTTGCTAACGACTTCCAACGAACACTCACTGTCTACCAGTGTAGACGTTGGGACCCCGACTACCTTGCGATTCAACAAATTGTCAAGAGTGGAAGTATTGGCCCGATTTTCCATATGGAAACATTCATCGGTGGTTATACACATCCCTGCGATTACTGGCATTCTCATGAGCCAATTTCTGGTGGCGTCTTTTATGACTGGGGGTCGCACTACCTGGATTGGATATTGCAACTTATCCCTGACCGCGTAACAAGTGTGCGAGGCGTGAAACACAAGCGCGTCTGGCATGATGTGACCAATGCAGATCAATCGAGCGTTTCCTTATGCTTCGCCAATGGTCAGGAGGCCGAATTTATGCATTCCGATATCGCGGCAGCAATGAAGCCGAAGTGGTACATTCTAGGAGAAAAAGGAGCTATAGTAGGGAACTGGCGACAGGAGACAATTCAGACGCGTCGTTGGTCTGGTGATCTTATTGAAGAGCAACTTGCGCCATCCGAAGCATTACCCGATCTTGTTGTCTCGACTCGAGATAGTAGTGGTATCATTCAGCAGCAGCACCTTGTGCTACCTCCTGCCCCGCTCTATGCTTTCCATCGAAATCTGGCGAATCATCTGCATTCAGGTGAGGCACTCGCTGTTCCACCCGAAGAGTCGAGACGCAACATCATGGTGATGGAAGCGGCAAAACATTCTGCAGAACAGGGAGGCATCAGTATTGCCCTCGATTGCTAGCTCAACTTCCACATTTTGTTCTTTTTTGTTATGTAGCGCACAGAAGGAAAAAACAGCACATGGTATCTGATAGCCAACATCCTGGTCCAGGAGCAGTTGCTTTGGTAGGTTCAGGAGAATATCTCGATGTTATGAACGAGACTGATACGTATCTTTTGAACACTATTGGTGGGGCAAGTACAGCGAAAGTAGCTCTGCTTCCAACCGCAAGCGGCTTAGAGCCAAATGGCCCCACTTCGTGGAATAATCTTGGTATAAACCACTTCAAGAAGTTAGGTGTGAACGATATACGAGCGACACGCATTATTGACCGCAATAGTGCCTTTGATGCAGAGCAACTTTCCTTGTTGCAAGGAGCCGATTTCTACTATTTTTCTGGTGGCAATCCTCAGCATACAATTGAAACCCTTCGAGACTCACCTGCATGGGATATCATCAAAAGCGCATACAATCGTGGAGCGGTTCTCGCAGGATGTAGTGCTGGTGCCATGATGCTGAGTGCCCGCACAATCTCAATACGGCAGGTCATGATGGGAGAGCCAGTGGTCTTTGTCGAGGCAATGGGTATTGTGCCCAACGTCATTGTCTTCCCTCACTTTGACCGTATGGCGGGTTTCTTAGATCAAGAACGTTTCGCGTCTTTGATGCACTCTGTCTCCGAATTATACACAGTAGTAGGCATCGACGAGGATACGGCCTTGGTACGCATCGAGCCAAACGAAACCTCTAGTACAATGGCACGGTGGCGTGTCATGGGTCGGCAGACCGTCAAGATATTTGGCAGAGATGGAAAGCCACGTGTGCTCCATAGTGGTGACGAGTTAACTCTCTAGTTAAGCTGTATTTCCCTTGACAACAAATTAAAAATAAGGTACTATATGAGTATGCACTCAGATATACATAGGAAACAGGAAGAACAGATACTTGGTTTGACGCCAATTGATCCTGATACAGTCGCAGAGTTACAAGCTTCGGCTCCATCAGATGCATTAATTGGTGTTGTCGCTGGCACGTTTCAGGCACTCAGCGATCCAACACGCGTAAAAATACTTTATGCATTGGTGAAACGCTCATGCTGTGTTCGAGACCTTGCCATTCTAGTTGGTGTCTCAGAATCAGCCGTGTCGCACCAAATGCGCTTTTTAAAAGATCGACGGCTGGTAAAACAACGTCGTGAAGGCACGACTATCTACTACTCACTGGATGACAGTCATCTTGCTGTCCTCTTTCGAGAGGCAGAAAATCATGCCGACCACGTGTACTACAATCTTCCTGACCATCATAACGATTAAACGCTATGCGGCTCTTCAAAGAGCCGCATATATACACATTTGTTATATGAGTAAGTGAGCAGATAAGCATTTAAAGCTTTCTACAAAGACATCTTAAAAAACAGAAAGGCAAGGCGAACACTATGAATACATCTTTACTTCTTCTTTTGGGAGCGGCAGCCACCGTTGCAATTTTACATTCCATTCTTCCCGATCATTGGGTTCCACTTGCCGTTGTTGCACGTACACAGCGTTGGAGTTTGCCACGAGTCACTCGTGTTAGTGCATTGGCTTCCGTGGGGCATGTTGTCGCCTCTCTTATCTTAGGAGGAATTGTTGCTATCATTGGACTACAGTTTCAACGCCAGTTAGATACGCAACAAGGGCACATCATTGGTGGCATTCTTTTCCTGACAGGTCTTGGCTTCTTGCTCTGGGGATTTATTGGTGGTGGACATGGGCATAGTCACTCAGGGGAAGGTCATACGCACAACCACGACACTCTAACTGCTCACAGTCATAACGAAGAGCATATGCACGATCATGAACAGAAAGAAGAGCATTCTCATGAGCATGAAGAGCATGGTCACTACCATTCTTCCCAGCATGTCCATGCAACAGCAAAACCTGCTAATCAGCAAACACTTGCTGGAAAACTTGCTGCTATTGCTGTACCATTTGGAGTCGCTGCATCTCCTGATCTGACGATTCTGCCTGTTGCACTGGCTGCAAGCGCGATTGGAGGAGGAGCAGTGGTTGGTGTATTAGGCGTCTTTGCCACACTCACGATTGCCACCTTTATTGGTCTCACTGTGCTTGCAACGCTTGTCGGCTATCAAGTCAAGGGTGCATGGCTTGAAAACAACGCAAACACTATTACCTCACTTGTTCTCATCGCCATTGGTGTTGTCGCATTTGTGGGTTTTTAAAGGCATATGTATGCTCCTATCTATAAAAAACGAGCGAGAGTACCCGTCCCGTTCTAGGAAACGGGATGGAAGCGTTCTCTTTCTATAGGATATCTTTTGTGAAAATGCTTGAGATTCTACATGATATGTGGTATCCTGTAGACGTGAACACGAAACAGCAAAAAGCCTACAAATATCGGTTTTATCCAACCGAGGAACAACAGCATATCCTCGCCCGTACTTTCGGGTGTTGTCGCTTTGTCTACAATTGGGCATTGCGAGAACGGACAGACGCGTACTACAAACGTGGTGAGCGTCTCTCTTACGAAGGACTTGCCCAACGTTTGACTTTGCTCAAACAGCAAGAAGCGTATGAATGGCTTGCTGATGTTGCCAGTGTTCCCCTCCAACAATCCCTACGACACCTAGATAGGGCAATGCTCAACTTTTTTGAAGGACATGCACAGTATCCCACATTCAAGAAAAAGAGCCATCAACAACGTGCTACGTATGTGGGAACGGCCTTTACCCTCAAAGGCACGTCTTTAACCCCTGCTCGTCTGTCTACTCCTTTAGACATTGTCTGGAGCCGCCCCTTGCCCGAAGGATGCAAGCCTTCATCCATCACGATTACCAAAGATGAAGCAGACCGTTACTTTGTCTCCATCCTTGTTGAGGAAGAGATCAAGCCTTTGCCTGTTGTCAACAAGATGGTCGGGCTTGATGTAGGACTCAAGAGCATGGTGATCACCAGTGATGGACACACCTACGGCAATCCGAAGTTCTTTGCTCACGACGAAAAGAAGCTGGCAAAACTGCAACGTCGTCATGCGAAAAAGAACAAAGGGTCAAAGAATAAAGACAAAGCCCGTTTGAAAGTTGCACGGTGCCACAAGAAGATTGCTGATAGAAGACGGGATTATCAGCACAAACTTTCGACAACCATCATACGCGAAAACCAAGTCGTCTGTGTCGAGAGTCTCCAAGTCAAGAATATGGTCAAGAACCACAACCTTGCTAAGGCCATACAAGACGTGGGATGGAGTGAGTTTGTCCGTCAGTTGGAGTATAAAGCCACCTGGTACGGACGTACCCTTGTCAAGATAGACAAGTGGTATCCCTCTTCCAAACGCTGCAATGAGTGTGGGCATATTCTCGACTCCTTACTGCTTGATATCCGTTCATGGACCTGTCCCGAATGTGGCGTCTTCCATGATCGAGATATCAATGCAGCAAAAAACGTGCTGGCGGCAGGACTTGCCGTTTCAGCCTGTGGAGAGGCTGTAAGACCTGGGAGAGCGAAAGCCCGACTAGGCACGTCTCAACGAAGCAGGAAAGCCTTGTCGTGAGGCGAGGAAGCTCATATCGTTCTACGGTATTGAGTGGATGTCACACCTACTAGACCTGTTCTGCTATAATGAAAAATGAGGGAGATATCAGACCACACATTCTATTCTCAAGGAGAGCGTTTAAGATATGCAGAAGGATATTCAACAGGAGCATCAGACTCAGCAAACAAGGCCGACAGAGCCAACACGTAGCGAGGATAGCACCGTTCTACAAAGCAATCTTTTCGGTGCTCCAATAGTGATAGCAGAACCTCCTGACCCATTAGAAACTCCATTTCCACCGTTGGTACGCACAAATCCTCTAACTGATCAATCGAGTCTTGCTGCGTGTGCCATTCCCTATCAGCAAGAATTGATGTTGCGCGGAAAGTCGAACTATACGGTGACATGTTTCCTGTCAGACCTCAAGATGTTCAGTGATTATACAGGGTACGACACTCCGGTTGGGCGTCTCTCAAAAGAGCAACTCACCGATTGGCTCATGAAACTCAAGTTTGGGACAAAGGGACAGGTACCCGCTCCAAAGACGATGGCGCGCCGCGTTACGTTTCTGAAAAACTTCTTTTCCTGGCTACACCGCGAATTGGTGATAAAAGAGGACCCAGCCGCGAGCTTGACGCTTGAGCGTCCACTACCACCTTTGCCAGAATTATTGTTTGCCGACGAGATACAACGTTTGCTGACCGTTTCTGAAGAAGACCCGCGATGTCATTGCCTTGTCTACCTCGTCTTACATGCTGGTCTGAAAAAAGAAGAGGTCATGGGGTTAAAAGTTCATCAGGTCGATCTCTCGGACGAACGCGTTCCTCTGATAACAGTACATTTTGCCGCTTCGACAAACAAGCAGCATCGGGAGCGTCGTCTTGCTCTGCCATCTGAGTTCACACAGATTTTTCGTGCGTACCAACAGAAATATCATCTCACCGACGAAGTGTTTGCCTGTACAGACCGCAATCTGAACTATATCCTGGCAAAAGCTGTGAAGGCCGCGAATATCAAGAAGCGCGTCACGTTGCAACTGCTCCGCGACACCTTTGCTGTGCAGCAACTGAAAGCAGGAGTGACGCCAGAAGCATTGCGCGAGAAAATGGGTCTCTCCGATGAAGCATGGTTAGAGTCCAGAGAAAAATATCGTCGCCTTGCATTCCCCAAATAACACACATTATGGGTATGATTGATGATGAATATACCCATCATCAATCATACCCATAATGTGTGTTATTGAGGTCTTTGCATGGGTGGTTGC
>CAXUHF010000055.1:0-25849 GCA_964250765.1 uncultured Ktedonobacteraceae bacterium
GGCTACCACCAGACTGCCGGCGAGCCGCAGCCTCGGGCCCGAGTTGCGAGGGGTTGAACTCGTGAAAGTTCACCTTGACCGGGGTCACCCGAACTTGCAGGACGGCGACGGCAGGCTGTCCGCTCGACGCTTCCTGAGGTACGTCACCACGTTCCACGGCATGGCGTGCGAGCAGTTTGGCCACGTCTTCGGCGGATGGCTCCACGATGGTCGCCGTGCCGCGCACTTCGAGGTAGCGCATCGGCGAGTTGGGGTCGATCACGACGACAGTGACGCGTGGATCGGCCCGCAGGTTCGTGAGTCGCTTCGCCGTCGGAACCGTGTTGGTGACCAACTCGTCTCCGTCGAGCATCACACCAACGACGACGGAGTGCGGGCTGCCGTCCGGCAACATTGTGGTGAAGACCGCGGGGGTCCTCTGGCTGAGCAGTGCAGTGGCTTCGGGGGAAAACATGTTATTACTCCTTTTCTTATGAGAAGATTGTTCGATCATCGTTCTCGTACAATGTGTTCGTTTGCTGTGCTACTCTTGGTCTGCCCATTTCCTGCAGAAGAGCTTCAATGAGAGTACTTCCTTGAGCAATCTCTGCGACCGGAATACACGCCGCGACATAATGATCTGGACGCAGCAGAAGCACGGGGTCTGCATAGTGTGCTCGTAGTGCCATGAGTGCCTGATCTCGTTCTCGAACAAGCGTGATCTCCGAGGTGTCGCGCCACAAAGTTCCCGCAGGCAGGAGTGCGATACGTCGAACCCCAAGGTGGCCCCATATCGGTTGCGTTGTAGTTGCAAACGCGAGTTCAGGCTGAGCCGTGAGCGCGAGTAAGGAAAAACCGTTTCCAAGTACGTCATCAAGCAGGACCATGTTCCCTTCTTTCGTCTCGACAAATGGTTGTGGAAAGAGACTTCCCACAAGAGTCTGGCTTCTCCGCCGCTCAGGGGAGACGAGAAACCCGTCCAAGAAGCGAGGCTTCGGCTTATATTTCATCTGTGACACATATGCTTGCGCGGCTGGGAACAATCCAAGGACACGAAATGCGTTTTGCACAGCCCATGCTGATAAAAAAGTACGTGGAGCCATGACCGATCCCATCTGCAGCGCGAGTCGAATCATTGCCGAGACGTGTGCTCTCCGCTCCCTTTCATAGGTATCGAGGAGGTGTGGCCCAACCTGACCGCGAAGAACCCATGCCAATTTCCAGGCAAGATTGTGAGCATCGCGGATCCCACTATTCATTCCTTGCCCTGCAAAGGGAGGAGAGAGGTGTGCAGCGTCACCCGCAAGAAAAACTCTGCCCTTTGACCACTGGTCTGCCAGCCGTGCATGAAACCGATAGACAACCTTACGTACAAGAGTGCTGTTTGGATCAGCCCCATGTGTATGCAGAAGGTTTTGAATGACTTCGGGTACGAGCAGAGCCTCATCGCGTTCGCGAGGATGCAGCTTAAACTCAAAACGATGCGTATGATCTGGGCCGGGCAAACTGATACACGGTCGTCGAGGATCACAAAAGACTTTGGTATGAGGAGAGGGGTTTTCTGAGTTTTCCAAATCGGTGATTAACCAACGCTCATCAAAGGTTGACCCTGCAAGCGAGATGCCCAGGAGATTTCTCACGGTACTACTGGCACCATCGCACCCTATCAGATACTCACATGCAATTCGAGTGTGCAGGTCTTCTGGTCCTGTGATGCCAACGACAACACCAGATGCATCCTGGGTTAGGGTTTCGAGCGTCGAACCGAACCGTGTCTCAATGTGTGAGAACCGCTCAAGACCCTCGCGTAATTGTCTCTCCAGGATCGGTTGGCGGAACGCATTTCGCCGCGGATACCCATAGGGTGTCTCAGTCGGCTCAACCTTGACGAAACAACGACCACTAGGCGAGTAATACTGGGAGCCGTACCCGGAAACGACGTGTTTGAGCACCTCAGTCACCAAACCGAGCGTTTGCAGTGTACGGAGCGACTCGTCGTCAAGGGAGACGGCCCGTGGTTCTCGACCCGTTGAGGGATGACGTTCAATCAGAAGGGTGCGAATACCCTCGCCTCCTAGGAGATTGGCGAGCACGAGTCCCGTTGGCCCTGCCCCTACAATGACGACTGGATAGTGCATCAACGGCTCTTTACTCGTGGATGCTGTCATGCTCTCTCTCTTTTTCCGTAGCATGTGAAGTACTCTCTGCCAACTCATCAATGATAGGATTGCGTAAGGTCCCAATTTGCGAAATCTCGACTTCGATGATGTCCCCGGCCTGTAGGAAGACCGCTGGCTTCCGCTTGTAGCCAACTCCGCCAGGGGTGCCTGTACAAATAACATCACCAGGCGAAAGAGGAGTAAAGGTCGAGATATATGCGATGAGTTCAGGAATAGGGAAAATGAGTGCCTCAGTTGTGGCTCGCTGCATTTCTTGCCCATTGAGCCGAGTGACGATAGAGAACGTGCTCCCGTCCTCGATTTCATCTGTGGTGACCATCCAGGGACCAAAGCTACCAGTGGCGGGAAAATTCTTGCCCGGTGTCCATTGATGTGTATGATGTTGCCAATCACGGACCGTTGCATCATTGTAACAAGCATAGCCTGCCACGTACTCCAGCGCATGAGCTGCGTCAATGGCGCGGCCTCGTTTGCCCATGATCACCGCAAGCTCGCCTTCATAATCCAGCTGCTGAGAAGCAGTCGGGCGTAAGAGAGGACGCTGATGTCCCGTCTGACTGTCTGCAAAGCGAGTAAAGACGGTTGGATAGCGTGTTTCCGCACGCTCAGCCTCGCGCCGATGCTCGTCGTAGTTCAGCCCAATGCAGAAAATCTTCTCAGGATTGGGGATCACTGGTAGCAATGTCACCTCGCTCAATGCCATGTCTGGTTGAGCATAAGACGCAAGAGAGGCAATCTCTGGGAGCAGGTGCTTCGTCAGAGCGGCACGCACATCTGGTGCGCGGTCCACGAAACGTGGTCCGAGATCAAGAATGGCATTGTTGTTGAGTACAACACCGTAGCTCTGCTTTCCCTGGTAGACAAAGGTGATGAGTTTCATCGTTCTCCTCCTTGCGTGTACTTAACTCCGCATGAATGACGGTCCCCATTGATTGAGAGTATCTGGCTCGTGTCGCCAGTTTCCTGCGGGCCGGCCCGTGTTCATCGTCTCTAACTCGGCGGAGAGTTCAATCTTGTTGCCATCGGGATCAAGGACAAAAATGAAGAGATTGTTGCCTGGACCGTGACGACCGGGTCCCCAGAAGAGTTTGAGTCCCTTCTTGGCGAAATGATCGGCCCAATCACGGATACCCGCCCAGTCATCAAGTTCATAAGAGTAATGATCAAGATCATCCATTTCGGCACGAAAGATGGCAAAGGAATGATGTTCACTGTCGTCTGGAGCACGTAACCAGCACGCACTTACCTCTGTCTCATCACTCATCGTGTCAGAAATCACGAGTCCAACGCTATCACGATAGAAATGTGCCAGTGCTTCAGCATTCCGACTGCTGACGGTCAGGTGCTGAAGTCGTGCTGTGAGAGATTTGCCTTTCATGGCGTCATCATCCAGCTTCGAGTGTCCAGCGACTCCAAAGACGATGCAATTACCGTTAGGATCAGAGAAAGAAAAGGCATCCTCTGCGAAAAGTGGACTCGGCGATGGGGCAAGAGAAACTCCCTGCTCCAGAAGTCTTGCCTTTAATGCTGCAAGGTCTTCGCTGTTGGTACATCCAAAAGCACCAAAGCCCAGCACGCGTGATAGCTTTCTGCCGATAAGCAAGCGTCGTTGGGGTCCCTGACAGAGCCAGACCTCGGAATCAAGTTGCTCGACACCCATCCCCATCACGTCCTGATAAAAATGGGCGAGTCGTTCGGGTGCCGGACTGAGGAGTTGAATATGATCAAGTCGAGCGAACATTGAAACGTCCTTCCTTCGAAGCAAATCCATTCTCCACTGACGACTTACGCTTCCGTCAAAATGCTATGTTCACGGTAGTAGCGCATGGCCCCCGGATGCAACAGAATGGAATCGACCCGACACATATCCTCGGGTTTCATTGGATAATAAAGCGGACTTGCCTGAACTGGGAGATGACGGTAGCGTGCTTCAAAGTCAGCACGATCCTCGACCATGACTTGTGTCATAAGATAGGCGACCTCTTCAGGCAGATCATCGCGTGCGATGATGACCCATTGACTAAAATCGATGGTAGGAATACGCTGTTCTACACCTGGTAGGTCTCCTGGTTCCAGGTCTACTCGCCTATACCCGTACTGTTGGTGCAAGGTTTCCAGGATTATGGGGTCAAGAGATACATAGCGTACTGCCTTGCCATTCAAAGAACTGGGCCAGATCATCATTGCCTCATGAAAGAGTGCATCAACTTCTCCTGTGGCAAACCGTGTCAGTACTGGAAAAGGGGTGTCTGCGACAGACCAGCGACCTCCCCATTGCTCGAGTGCCTCCCATGTCGTCCCATAGGCATTGAGTACTTTGTCTACAGCATAGCCGATCACATTCACACCATCGTTGTACCCTGTTGCGATGCGTAGCGGTGGTCGCTTCGCAACTATGTCTGCAAACGTCATGAGTCCATAGTGATCAGCCACTTCTGCATCAAGAGCAAAGAGCAAGCGATCCCGGTGGGGGAGTGCCGCAATCGCCCGAAGGTTGGAATGCTCGTGTGTATACGGTCCGTGCCCTTGAAAAGCCATTGCTGCCGTGACAGTCGGCGTTGTGACGACAACATCAACGGAACCCTCAATGAGGGCGTTCACGTTGTCAAAATAGCCTCGTCCAGTATGAATAGAAAAGGTCGAGGACTTCGCTGTCCGCCAATGCATCCCGGTGGCTATCCAACCGCATGCACTGGTGAGGTTATCGTTTCCCCAGCCACCCATAAAACGCAGATGGACTTCCACATCGCTCTGTCCCCAGCCAAGTTCAGGATAGTTGTTCATACCTCACCTCTTGCTTCAAGTGCTCATCCGAAAAGATAGTTTCACACGCTTTGTACACACCATACTCCTTCCCATTTAACTTCTGTATTTCTGAAATGTGAAATATATATGCTGAATATCAAGAATGGTAGCACGCATCTTTTGTTTTGTCAAGTTTTTCTTTCTGTGGTACAGCATATCTTCTCAAACTGAAGAAAAATAGAGGGTACATTGTTTGGTTGCCTCCTTCCTATGGAGACGATGCACCTCATTCTCGTGCAGAAATGTGGACAAGAGACGCGTAGCAGAATTCAAAGTAAAAAGCTTGACAAAAAGGAAAGCCGATGGTATCATTCCTGACATTCGACATGTGTATGTCGCATGTCAGAAAATAATGCGTAGCTCCCGCACTATTTGCAAGTACTGACAAAGGAGATCAGGAATGAAAACGCTTACTATTGCGATGGAAGATGCCGTGTTACTCGCTACAGAGCAGGGTGGAAGTTGGAAACTGGAAACGAAGTTAGTTGATATGCCAGCACACGCCCTCGCTGCCGATCCACAGAACCCAGCACGTCTTTATTGTGCAACATTTGGAAAGGGATTATGGCGCAGCAACGATGCTGGTACGACGTGGGAACCTGTAGGAGCAGGTATTCACTCGATGGAGGTGTCAGCCGTTGCAGTGAGTCCGGTTGAGCGCGTTGGCACCTATGGAGTCGTCTGGGTCGGAACCGAGCCGAGCGCACTTTTCCGTTCGGAAGACGGCGGTGACACATGGATCGAGCGGACCTCCCTCCAAGATATTCCGTCTCGCACCACTCTTCCTTGGAGTTTTCCTCCGCGTCCCCATACGCATCATGTGCGCTGGATTGAACCTGATCCTATTGATCCAGCACGTCTCTTTGTCGCCATTGAACAAGGAGGTGTCATGGTCAGTCGCGATTCTGGCATGACGTGGGAAGATCATAAAATAGAAGCGCAGATCGATGGACATTCCCTTGCCTCTCACAAGTTAGCCCCTGGACGGGTCTATGAGACAGGTGGCTCTGGAACTCCTGCCCACTCCAGGAAAGCCGATGAGCAGGGCCGTCCCTATCTTGTGCTCACCTACGGAGGATACGCCGAAACTCATGACGGTGGTGTGACCTGGGAAACGCAAACGGAGGGGTTAGGGCACTTCTATTTCTGGAGTATCGCTGTTGACCCAGCTGATCCTGATACGATCCTCTTATCGGGTGCTCTTGGACCTCAACATGCCCATTTCGCCGACTGGGCTGAGTCCTATATCTACAAACGCACACGCAACTCTCCCTGGCGTCTCGTAAGTGCAGGACTTCCTGAACCCAAAGGAACGCTGATCCAGTCTCTTGCCACACGTGAGGAGGAACCGGGGACCTTTTATGCAGCCTCTGGGCGAGGGGTGTATCGTTCTAGCGATCAAGGAGAACACTGGGAACGACTTCCCTTCGATCTTCCTGAACACTTTCGCATGCAACACGCACACGGCTTGCTGATCGGGGAGGTATAGCATCATGAAAGCTGTTCAGATTGCTTCTTTTGGTGGTTACGACCAGTTACAGTTGGTGGAAATGCCACAACCAGTCCCCGAAACGGGGCAGGTGGTCGTGAAAATGACGGCAGCAGCGATCAACCCTTTGGACCATCACAAACGCATGGGCATCATTCCTTGGGCAAGAAATCTACCATTGATTGTGGGGAATGAAGGCGCAGGTGTCGTCGCCAGCGAGGGCAGCGATCTGCCAATGGGGACAGCCGTCATGTTTAAGCAAGACTATGCTCTTCCACGTGGTGGAACATGGCAGGAGTATGTTTTGGCACCGAGGTCCTCGGTAATGCCTTTACCAGATGGTGCCAGTGCTTTGGAAGCAGCAGCTCTGCGTACAGCCTACTCGACAGCATATCTAGGGCTAATGGACAATGGAAAGTTTCAGCCAGGACAGGTCGTCTTCGCCCCCGGGGTTGGAAGTAGTGTTGGTAATGCAGTCATTCAGTTGGGAAAAGTATTCGGGGCAGCGCGTGTGATTACGACAGCAGGGTCGAGTGCTAAAGCACGAGTAGCGCGCGAACAGGGTTATACCGATGTGATTGACTTAACCCAGGAGTCGGTACGCGATGGTATTGCACGCCTTACCGACAACGATGGAGTAGACCTGATAATTGATGGCCTAGGGGGAGAGATTATGTCTCAAGGAGTGGAAGCGTTGAAAATGAGAGGGAGAGTTGTCCTCGTGGGAAATTCAGCAGGAAATAAGACACAGGTTGATATCACTCGTATGTTAACAAGATCCCTCAGCATTATTGCACAGAATACAGGACTCACTTCACCAGAGAGAGCAGATGAGGTATTTACTCAATACTTTAATCTCTGGCGAGAAGGACGCATCAAGCCTCTTGTTGATCGTACATTTCCCATTGAGCAGGTGGTGGAGGCACAACGTTACCAGGTGGAAGGTCGTCCATTTGGGAAAGTGTTGTTGACATTCGAGTAGGAGTACCGGGAGGAATTCATGGCAACTATTTCACAGAGCAACAGCGTTTTTACGGCAATTGTTGTTTGGCCGACCACCCCTGAAAATCAACAACAACTCTTTGAACATCTTGTTGAGGTCGCAGATGCCCACAGTAAGAGGCCGGGCTTCGTTTCCTGTAGTATTCACAAAAGCCTTGATGGAACCAAGATCGCAGAGTACATTCAGTGGAAGGATCGTGCCTCCTTCGAGGCGATGGCTCAGAGTCCCGAAGGGAAGGCACATATCGAGCCTGCGGCAGCTATAGCAAGTGGGGGCCCTTATGAAGTAGCGTATGTTAAAGAAATCTAAAGAAGGAAGGTGAATAGATGACAGAGATTGCGAAAAACAACACCACTACAACGCTAATCAATGTTTCTATAGCCGCTCCCGAGAAGCAACAGCAACTTGCAGACACACTGGTTGAAGCAACCGAAGGGGTCATAGACAAACTACCAGGATTTATATGGAGACAACGACCTTGATTGCCATCTCAAAGAGAAATTCCCTCCTGACCATCCTCATTTTCATTATTGTTCCTGTAGAGAAGCTTCAATGGATGGTTGATTTTAATGTTAATGATACGGAGCACAGCCTCAAACATTTTCCTGGGTTCATATCGACTACCTTTCTAAAAAGTATCGATGGGACACAGATGTTTGAGTATGTACAATGGGAAAGCCTTGAACACTTTCAAGCAGTACTCAAAACTCCGTCCTTCAAAGAACATACGACCAAAATACGCGAAGTCGGTCAGGACGATGTCGATTTGTACGAAGTCTACTATGTTGATCAGCGTGCCTCGGAACCGGATCATGATATCATCATCTCTCAGACACAAGAGCCAGTAATTATCACCCACTTTAAAACAACGCCGGACAAGCAACAAGCGTTGTTAGACGTGCTTATAGAAGACCACGAACGTGAACTTCGCACCCTTCCAGGTTTCGTCTCGGTAAGTTTTCATCGAGGACTTTCAGGTGAGAGGGTCGTGGAATATCTTCAATTTCGCAATATTGAAGAATTCAATCTCGCCCAAACTCATCCTAGCAGCAAAGCACATCAGTCCGATTACACGCAACATGCAATCTCAGACCTGCATATCTACACAGTTGCTGCTACTATCGAGGCTTCTCTAACATAGAGAGAAGCTACACTTTCTTCAGATAAGAAATAAACATCCAGTATTTTTTAGTACGGAAGCAAAGGGTGAATTGTAACAGGAGAATATCAAAAGAGGTGAGGTTCTCTCATTGTAGAGAAGGTGCTCATCTAAATACGTTGAGAGGAGAGATAGCATGTCACAGGTATCTGAGGGAAAGGCCGTTGCTCAGCCTACGCTGCATCACATCAATTTGAAGACGACGCGTCTGCAAGAGATGATTGACTGGTACAGTACTGTGGTGGTATGAAGCCAAACTACCAGTTTCCAAGTGGGGCTTGGCTCACCAATGACGCGGCGAACCATCGTCTCGCGCTCCTCACCTCGCCGATGTTAAACGAGGACCCCGACAAGCTCACGCGCACTGGCATTCATCATACTGCCTTTGAGTACGTCACTATTGATGACCTGCTAGATACCTACATACACCTGAAGGGTCAGGGCATTGAGCCGCATGCCTGTCTAGATCACGGCATGACCACCTCATTCTATTATGTTGATCCAGACGGCACCAACGTGGAGTTACAGGTTGACAACGTTGGAACCTGGGGCGAGTCCAGCGAGTGGATGCGCACCTCTTCACAGTTCGCCGCAGACCCTATTGGCATGCCTGTCAATCCTGATCACATAGTTCAAGCTCGCAAGGCTGGTGCCTCATTTGCAGACCTGCATCGACGTGCCTATGCTGGAGAGTTTAAACCTGATAGCCCATTGGATCTACGTGTGCCACTTGGAGATCCGCGTGCTCCATTATAGGTACTGATCACGTTTGAGCGAGCGGTACCTTTCTGCTAGAAAAGGTTCCGCTCTAGCTGAGAACGAGACAAGGAGTGCAATGATGCAAGACGAAATGTTCGATGTTGTGATCGTTGGCTATGGGCCGGTGGGGCAAATGGCGGCGATTCTGTTAGGACAGAAGGGGTATCGTGTCAGTATCTTCGAGCGCTGGTCGCAAATCTATGTGCTACCACGAGCGGTGCATTACGATGATGAAATTGCACGCATCTTCCAGGTAGCAGGATTAGCTGACCAGGTGCTGAAGGTTGCAGAGTCGGTGCCAGACGCCTATGAGTGGCGCAATAAGAATGGTGAGGCGTTGCTACGCTTGGATTGGTCAGGACGGGGACTTTCCGGCTGGCCGGTGGCAAACTTCTTTGCCCAGCCGGAACTTCAAGAGGTATTTCACGAAAGGCTGAAGTCACTACCAACAGTCGAGGTGAATCAGGGCTGGGAGGTGCAGCAGATTACGGAGCAGAACGACTCCGTCGAAGTGATGGCCGCGCAAGGACAGGCTGGGCAAGCAGGTGAATGGATAGTCGGAGAAGTTACGAGAACTGTCCATACACGCTACCTGATCGGTGCCGATGGTGCGAACAGTAGCGTGCGTCAACACATGAACACGGAGATTACTGATCTGGGATTTGCCTTCGACTGGCTCATCCTGGACGTGATTCCACATGAACAGCGAGAGTGGAAGCCGATGAACTGGCAGTTGTGCGATCCGGTTCGCCCGACCACGATTGTTGGCGGTGGTCCTAGTCGCCGACGCTGGGAGTTTATGCGACTGCCAGGGGAGAGCATCGAGGAGTTGAACACTGCTGAAACCGCTTGGCGGCTTCTTGAGCCGTGGAGGATAACGCCAGACAATGCCACGCTTGAGCGACATGTGGTGTATCGATTCTCTGCTCGCTGGGCAAACTCATGGCGGAAGGGACGGCTACTGCTTGCAGGAGATGCTGCCCATTTAATGCCACCGTTTGCTGGTCAAGGCATGTGCTCAGGGCTGCGAGATGCTATAAATCTCACTTGGAAACTGGGTCTGGTGCTCTCAGAAAAGGCGTCTGATGCTATTTTGGACACATATGAGTCCGAGCGGCTCTTTAATGTGCGTCAGTTCATCGACTTCTCCGTTGAATTGGGAAGCATTATCTGCATCACCGATCCACAAGCTGCTGCTGAGCGGGACAGGCGCATGATTCAAGTGCAGGAGGATCAGACTGCACCACCGCCGATTCCGAATCCACCACATAGACTTGGGCCGGGTATCTTGCGTACGGACGACCCACACTCTGGTGTGCTGTTTATCCAAGGGCAAGTCGAATATGAAGGCAAGCGTGGACGCTTTGATGATGTGGTTGGTTCGGGCTTTTCACTGCTGATGCGGAGAGAGATGGCTCACGTCCTGCGAGAAGGACAAAGGGAGTTTCTCGATGCCATAGGTACCCATGTTCTACACCTGGCTAAGGGCAAGGTGACGGACAGTGATGCATTTGTAGACCTTGAAGGACGCTACGTTGGTTGGTTTGAGGAGCATGATTGTGAAGCCGTGCTCATGAGGCCAGACTTCTACGTATTCGGTGCGGTGAGGACGCTGGAGGAGGTACCCGAGCTGGTGGCAGACTTGCAAGCACAACTCGCGACAGTCTCCAGAATAGGTGGAGTGTAACAGAAGTTCTCACGTATCATCGTACAAGCTCCATCAATAGAAACTAGTGCTCAGAGAACCGATGGAGAAACACTCGAGTTCTGGTTTGTCTGAGTGAGCGTGATAAAGAGAAGATAGTACGTAATTTTCCTAACACATCTATGAAGTTAAAATCAGCATGATGCGGTCTTTGAGTGTGGTACACTCAAGATAGATACAAAAAGCCCCACGCAGTGATGCGAGCGACGACGAGTGGGCCTTCGTCACACCGTACAGACAAGCGGTTCACCTTTGGGGACGGCAACGGCATCATGTATGCGCTTGACCTTCGGAGAGATCTGTACCGGTATCACCATGAAGGACATACATAGAATGTTAACAGTGCAGCTGGCATCAAGATTGGCAATAGATGGAACGAGGCAACGAGTGCTTTTTCTGGCGAGAATGGCGTTATCTACGCGCTAAAGCGCGATGACAATCTCTATTGGTATACCAGATGGCGTCGCAACGGGTGTTGCTACATGGACGCCATCTGGTATAGGGAACCTGATTGGTTTGAACTGGGTAGAGACGGTTGGAGTCTTCTAGCTATAAAGGGGTAGCACTATCCTAACATCGCCTGTTGCGAACACCAGATTGAGCCTCTCGAAGAGCTGTAAAGGTATTATTCCACAAGGAACATGAGTCATCCCGAACTTTGAGAAGATGACAAGGAAATCGTTGGATGATGAGCTTGCCAAAGACGACTCAAAGCCCAGCGTAAGCGATAGAGCGGCATCGTGGCCTCACGATGCCGCTTTCCCGTTCGATGACAATAGTTTCGCAACACCCACTCGCGTAAGCTCTCATAGGCATCGTGCAAGAGCGACAGCAAAAAAGCGTAGGCCAGCGTCACTAACAAGAGCAGCTTGAGCCGACTTTCCCAGTCCCACACGCGCGGACTTTCCATCGCCAACTCACTTTTGTTGTACCGGAAACACATCTCAATTTGCCAGCGTCGGGCATAGGCAAACACCACTCGCCACGCATCCTCAGCAGTGCGAATGGCTTCGTTGGTCAGCAGATACCACGGCTCGCGTCCCCCTCCCGAACGTGCCACCACCAAGAACAAGGGACCTGCATACTCGGGATGACGAACCGGAGCCACCACCACGCCCATCGGCCGCTCCCAGTGCTGATGAGCATCCCATACCCGGCGCGTGTCCCAAGAGCGTTTGCCGCGCACGATCTCCCACGCCTTACGCTTCTCCCCTTTGGCAGGGTCCCACAAGGTGTAGTGCTTGGGCCAGCGTTCGATGAAGCGCACCAGCATCTCTTGGAAGATCTGCAACCACGGCCCTCCTGCCCAGCCTCGATCAAAGACATGGATCACCCCATCTCCCCAGGTCGTTGCCATGCGCTCAAGCACAGGAATTTGCACGTCGCGATGACTCTGTTGGAAGCGGCCACGAGTCATCCACCACTGCATCACCGCGACTCGGGGAATGCTTTGGGACCCCATCAGCAAGACCGTGAGCCACTGCATGCCTGGCACAAAAATGGGACGACCACCAGGGGGATTGTAGAAGCCAGGCTTGATGCGTTTGAGACGAGCCGCGACACTTGACTTGACGGCACACAAGCCGTCAAGTTTGAGGCTTTCCGGCTTTTCCAGTACGCTTTCGTCCCACACACACAAGCCCGTTTCCCCCTGGGCGTGCAAACGGTCGAGTTCCCTCTCGGCCTGCTGCCACAAGAACTGCTCGATGAGCGAGGAGGCCCATTTAGAGCAATGAAGCAGGTTGCTGAGCCGTTTGGTGTCTGCGGGAGCTTTGTCTGGGCTGAGCAGATAGCCCCCCAGTTCGGAGAGCAGCAGCCCTTGGGCTTGATTGCGGACCTCAATGAGCACTTGAACCGTTTGAGCAAACGTGCGGACCAAGCGTACATCGATCAACCGATCAAGCACCATCAGTAACGGGAGCAGAAACGTCTGAAGCTGGTCGCCGAGTCCTTGTGCGACCTGAGTAGGGACTTGTTGCGTCCCCTGGTCTGTGACATACTGAGTTGGCATGAAAGAACCCTCCTGAGAGCTGAATGTGGTTATATACACTCAGTCTACCTCAAGAGGGTTCCTGTTTGCTAACTTTTCCCTAAAATTCGGGATGACTCATGTTTTTACTGCTTTTCCCTAAACCACTTTTCTGTTCCATTGCACCACACACCCCATTAGCTGCTATGTGATGAGTTAGTTATATAATAACTCATCTCATTACGTACATTTTAGGATGTTGATTTAGGGATGGCAATATAAACAAAAATTTGGCTTCCTAAAATGGATTTAAGGAAATGGAATAGATCAGTCCTAAAAACGGACGATATAGATACTCTACAACAGTTTCCATGTGTAGACTATGCCTCATGAGTTCCTTCACACCTAAGTTCAGCCTCAGTGATCTGGTACAGCGTCTCTTTCGGTTCCCATCGTGACTTCCCAGCATATTTCCCCTTGACACCAATAAAATATTATGTTAATATAATATCAAATTGAAAATATAAAGCGAGAAAAGAAGTTCATCCACTGACGCAAGCAGTCAGTGGATGAACTAAAAGAGAAGGAGACGCTGATGGAGGATGATCTTGAGTCATCGCAGGCGCGTGCTGTGCTTGACTTCATGCTCTTCTTGAACGATACCTTGAGTCGCACATCACAGCATTTTGAGCAGGAGACCTTGTGTTCTCCCGAAGAAGCAAACATCATCTCTCTCCTCTCGAAGCGTGGACCACTTATGGTCAAGGAGATTGCTCAGGCTCTGGTTGGCATCGACCCCAGTAAACTGACGCGCATCCTTGATAGCCTGGAAAAACAGGGCTATGCGACTCGTACCCTCAATCGTGAAGACCGTCGCAGCTTTCTGATCACGCCAACTGAGCAAGGAAGACAGCTTCTCGGAGCGTTTACTGCGCACCTCCAGGAGCTTGCGCAGGGCATACTCAGCTCACTCACCCCAACCGAACGGTTGGTCCTTGTCGAATTGTTCACCAAGATTCAGTCCAACGGATACCGATCTCCGGACTCGTAGTAGACGCATCTTGGCGCTTTTGGTGACGGAGCACAACCAATACAGATACAAGATGCTTTTATCCTCTTTTTTGTCTCTGTTTAGTATTATTTTGGTAATACATCAAAGTGAAATTTTATTCGTGAAAGGACCCTGAACATGAAGCTTGCCATCTTTGGCGCGACCGGTGGCACTGGTCGGCAGCTCGTCAACCTGGCGTTAGAAGAGGGACATGCCGTGACGGCGCTTGTCCGCAACCGCGCCGCCTTTTCCCTCCAGCATGAGCGTCTCTCTCTCGTTCAAGGCGATGTACGTGACCAAGCCTGCGTCGAGGCTGTTGTGACTGGGCAAGACGCCGTCTTGAGTGCGTTAGGGACCAACCAGCGCGGGCCGACGACGCTCTGCGCCGATGGCATAGAGCGCATTCTGACGGCCATGATACACGCCTGGGTGCGTCGTCTACTCGTTGTCAGTGCCTACGGCGCGGCGGAGAGCCATCACCGCAATCTCTACAATCTTCTGCTCTGGACCATCCGATCCGAAAAAATGCTGGACAAGGAGCGCATGGAGGACCTCATCAAGCACAGTGACGTGGACTGGACACTCGTCCGGCCATCGTTTCTGACCAATGGACCACCCACCCAGCAGTATCAGAGTCGTTCTAATCTTCGGATGCATATCACTTCGCACATCTCGCGGGCAGATGTCGCTGCTTTCATGCTGCACCATATTCCCGATACGAACTCGATTCACAAAGCTCTCGCTCTTACAGCTTGAGCAAAAGAAAGGAACAGACCATGATGGACGACAAAATCGCTCTCGTGACTGGCGCGAACGCCGGGATGGGAAAAGTCATTGCCACCGAACTTGCCCGGCAGGGGGCAACCGTTGTGATGGTCTCCCGTGACCGTCGGAGGGGTGAGGAAGCCATACGCGAAATTGCGTCCGCAACAGACAATGCCTCACTCGATCTGCTGGTAGCGGATCTCTCCTCTCAACAGGCCATCCGCCGGCTCGCAGACGAGTTTCAGCAGCGCTATTCCCACCTGCATGTCTTAGTGAACAACGCTGGCTCACATGTTCAACAGCGCCAGGTGAGCGTCGATGGCATAGAGATGAACCTGGCGATCAATCACCTCTCGGCGTTCTTGCTCACCAATTTGCTCCTGCACACCATGCGTGCTAGCGCACATGTACGCATGGTCAACGTGGCGTCCAACGCCATGACGCGCACCATCAATCTGGACGATCTGCAGAGCGAGAAGATATTTGTCCCCTTCGATGTCTATGGTCAGGCCAAGCTTGCGATGGTGATGTGTAGTTACGCCTTCGCACGTCGGCTCACTGGAACAGACATTACCGTCAATGCCTTGCATCCTGGCATTACAGCAACGAACATCGTTGACAAAGTGGCCCCGCCAATCGCGCGTCCCTTCGTTGGCATCATCAAGCTGTTCCTTCAATCGCCCGAACAGGGAGCGCGAACAGCACTCTACCTGGCAACGTCACCAGAGGTGGAAGGCGTCACTGGGAAGTACTTTGTGCGCGGCAAGCCGGGACGCTCCGTCCCCATTTCCTATGACGAGGCATTACAGGAGCGTGTCTGGAACATCAGCGCGGAACTCGTTGGCTTGGAGCATTCAGTGCTACAACGCTCCTGATTCTGAGATGACGAGGGAGGTGCTATACATACCTCCCTCGTCATCCCCAACTCTTGCGAACGTATAATCAGCTATATAGCTGAGTCCAAGTAACGGTCGTTTATTGAACGGATTGCTCCTTTAAGACATCTTCTTCTTGGAAACGCAGCGGGCGCAGATTGTCCAGAGAACGCCCGGACTGCGGTGCGAAATGGTAGTCGCCTATCAGACGAATATGCTCCCATCCTAACGGTGCAATGTGGGCGACCGTCGCTTCTGGGATGTCTTCCCCTCGTTTGCGGAGGGTTTCAATGGCTTTGGTAAGATAGACTGTATTCCAGGCAGCAATAGCCGCCATGAGTAAATGAAGGCAACTGGCCCGATGCATTTGATCTTCAAACGCTCGATCACGCAGTTCACCAAGTCTGCCAAAGAAGAGTTGACGCGCGAGCGCATGGAGTGCTTCTCCTTTGTTCAACCCGATCAGCACACGCCGTCTGAGGGCTTCGTCGCGAAAATATTCTAGCAGGTACGCCGTTCGTTCCAGTTTGCCCATCTCAGTCAGTGCCCTGGCGACCTGATTTTGACGAGGATAGGCAGCCAATTTGCGCATGAGTAAGCTTGCTGACACAGTTCCGTGACGGATCGAGGAGGCAACACGCCGCATCTCATCCCACTGCTCAATAATCAGTTTGCTCTTGATCTGACCAAAGAGCAAACTCTTGAGGGACTCATGCACCCCTACGTCATCGACGAGGTAGAGGTGACGCGAGAGCGCGTCCCGCAGACGCGGGGCAAAGCGGAAACCCAGCAGCGACGTGAGGGCAAACACATGTTCCGTACTCCCGCCAGTGTCCGTATAGTGTTCCTGGATATGCAAATCACTCTCATGATGGCAGAGCGCATCAATCACATACAGCACTTCCTCGTTTGTTCCGATGATCTGTGGCTTGCCAAAGGGAACCCAGATGTCAGCCGCATGGATATACATGTTGGTTCCTCGTCTGGCGTGAAAATATTTGGCATTGTACTCTGCATTGGCCGTTTGGACGCCCACCTGGAAACGCATTCCATCAGATGATGAGGTCGTTCCATCTCCCCAGGCAGATGAGAGCGGAGCAGAGAGCACAAAATTATCCAGACTGGCCAGTGCGGTTAGCAACGTTTCCTCTCGGACGTGCCAATCCACGGACCAGGAGAGCTGGCGATAGGTATAGGGGCACGACTCGGCCATCTTTTCCAGTCCCAGATTCATCCCCATCCCCATCAGTGCCGCCACGAGCTCCAGCTTTTGTGTGCCAACGGGAGCATCTTTGCTGGTCAAGTGCGTGAAGTGGCGCAGAAACCCAGTCCAGGCATCAACCTCCAGGAGCAGATCGGCTAATGGCAGGTGAGGGAGCAACTCATATACCCGCTTTTTCAGCCGCTCCACGTCCTCGGGCACCGCTTTTTCCAACTGTGGGAGATGCAGGCGACCTTTCTCGTCCAGGGTCAAGCTCCCCTCTATATTGCCAATACTTTCTTGTAATGCCGTCAGTCGCTGTGTAATCTCTTGCTGCTTTGCGGTTAAATAGGCTTCAGCATCACTGTTGATGGCGAGCCGGGTTTGCTGTTTTTCGGCCAAGTGCTCAAAGTCTTTTGCTGGTAACAAGTAGTGTTCAAAGGGGCGATACCGTCGGCTTCCGACAACGGCGATATCACCGGAGCGTACGCGTCCTTTGAGCGTGTCGAAAGCCGCTGCCTCGTAGTAATTCGACGAGATTTTTTCTCCCTCCAGGGCATATTTGCGCCATCGAGGAGTCAGGTGGCCCAGTGGCGCGTGCATTTTTACCTTGCCTACCTTCTGCTCTTTCGCCGTCACCCGTCGTCGGTGTTTGGCAAGGGTGGAGACATGTTCCAGTGCTTGCAAAGACGGTTCACTGCGCCGAAATGGCTGGAAATCGAGGGCCTGATATAAGTGGAGCAAACTCTGGCGCATCGGCACATAGCGCGACTCGATCATATCCAGGGAGTCCAGATCTTCTGGACGCAGAAACTGCTTTGCTGAGTCAACGGTTGCCTGAAGCTGAGGCTCTGGTACTGTGTCCAGTAGCGCTTGTACCGGATCAGTTCCTTCAGCTCTGGCGAGCAAAAACGCCTCTGCCGCTTTGGTGAGGATCGTCAGATGGCTGTTCATCTTGCGGGAGTTGAGTCGCAAATGTTTCTCCTGGCGACGTTCACCCTTGCGTTGCAGTTCTCCAAGCAATCGATCAAATTGGTCAAGTGCCTGGTCAGTCAGATCCTGCGACAATTCAAACAAGTGCGTCACCATGTTGATAGTCGAATAACTTTTCATTTTTTTGGTACCATATCTTGGCGTTATTGACGCGTATTCCACAACAGTTTTCACGAATCAGACAATGAGAGATGACTCTTGTTCTCAACAACAGGCCTGTAAGTGCCATTTTGACGAAAAAGTACGACGTGCCATATAACTACGCATGAGCTTCAGCCGAAATGTCTCTAGAGGCCGTTGGACGTGCCTCAGGGTCTTTCATGTTCTTTGCCGTGAACAAAAGAACTGTTGGAGACATTGCAAGAAAAACAAACATTCTTGGGAAGAAGAACCTTCTTCTACGTGTAGAAAAGAAGAGATAGGGCAAGCCCAACTTCAGTTATATAGCACGTCGTACTCTTTCGTCAGGAAAACACCGATAGGCCATTGGGATGCACTCAATGAGATTCTTTCTGATCCAAGTTATGAGTCAAACAACGAATTTATGTGTCAAGTCACAACTTACTTGTTCTCATCCTCCCTCACCCCAACTTCCATACCGGCAAGAAGAGCAATTGGTCTGGCTTATGATGCACCTCGTTGTGGCTATGTGGCATACTATGTTCATCTAGGTCAAAGAAATGTCAGACGTGTATTCGAGAGGTGAAGGACCTATATGAAATTCATCTATATTGCAGGGCCACTCTTCAATAGCCATGAACGGTGGTACTTGGAACGTGTTGCAGAGACACTTGAAGCAGCTGGGTATCGCACCTTTCTGCCACATCGCGATGCTGGGCTAGTGAAATCTGGCTCCCCTGAGGAGCGATACCGTATTTTTCACGCTGACATCGAGGCATTGAAGGCGTGTGACTTCTGCGTGGCACTACTCACTGGCGCAGATCACGATTCCGGAACGAGTGCTGAATTAGGCTATCTCTACGCTCTTGAAAAGCCCTGTATCGGTATTACGGATGATAAGCGGAGCAATCTGAATACTATTATCTGGGGCATCTGTGGCTCTGGAAAACAGATCGTGCGGACTCTGGATGAACTGCTGGCAGCAGTGCAGGGTTTGTAAAGAGCAAGAGCTTCGTAGTAGCTCTAAGCCTAGACGCAATCTTCTCTTGCTCACGTCTTCTTCTTGAGCATCACTTCTCGAATAAGAGATTGATCTTCATCGAAGCCCCGTTCCCGTTTGCGCTCCAGCTTTGCCAACTGGTGCTGCAGGTCTTCGGCATGCACGCGATTCTGTTCCTTTATATAAGAATCGATTTCACGCCAGACTTCGACGGGAACTTTCACGGTATGCTGCTTATTGCCCTTACCATGTCGAATGATGGCGATATGGTGGCCTTGCTCCATCTGTAGATCGGCACAGGTGAGGGCAGCTGCCTCCATGTGACGAATGCCAGTACGAAGTAAAAAAAGAATGAGGACGTAGTCACGCAGTCCAGCTAGCGTTTTTGTATCAATTGCATCGAGGAGTGCTTATGCCTTGGCACCAGTCAAGGCGACGTGGGGCGTTTCGTCCTCACCTTTGAAACCACGGACATTGGTTGCAGGATTACTTTCAATCTGCTTGCGATCTACCATCTCCTCTAAAATGCGACGTGCCACAGAGAGCATGTTCGATGCAGTACTTTCTTTGTAGTGTTCTGCTAGGTAGACCCGATAGGCGATCATATCAGACGTGGTGAGCTGTGCAGGCGTGAGGTCGCGCTCGATGATCCAAAAGGCGAAGACAGGTGCCCCATGTTTATACATGCGGTGCGATCTGGGAGCGAGTTGCCCTGCCACATCTTGCAGCACCGGATCGTCCACGATGGTTACAGCCGTGGTAAGGGCATGTGTGTTGCTCATGCTCTTCTCCAATGTACTTTCACCTTGCTTCCGGGTGACACGTTCACATGTGCTCTCTGTCGCTCTTTTTTGTAACGTATTTTTGGTCTGAACTTCTACTGATTCAACTTCCATAAATCGTTATGCCCAAAAGATATTGATAGAAAAACGAAAAACGCGTATACTCTCTCACAGCATGTTTCAGAAGCGCATTAACCACTTGGTGTTCACCAGGAGACCCTCTACGGCTTGTTCTGAGAAGGGGACTCCTGTGTGTATAGAGGGGACAACATGAGTGCACATACAATGGAAGCCCACACCGAGCTTCCTCACCTCAAGCGGAGCTACACGCTCCTCAATTTTATGCAAGGCCAGCTCTACGGCTTGCTCTTCGGGCATCTCGGCAAGCTGTCGATGATTGCCCTCTACTTTATCCTGACGCAGTGGCTTCATGGCCAGCATGTTGTCACTGTGCTCTTTGGTCAACATCTTGACGTGCAGCTATGGAACGTGAAGTACCGATGGGATCACCTGCTCAGCACTGATCTGTCTCACGGTGGCCTCGTACACTGGCTCTCATCCACACAATGGAATACCATCCGGCACGTCGTGCGACCGTTCATGGAAGGTCTCATGGCACTCGTGCTCTACCAGCAGATTGTCTTCGATTCGTTGAAGTACGAAGAGAAGACGCAGGCAGCTCCGCCAAGCACACTTGATCGCTTCCTGATGCGCATCCCGCTTCTCCCCTCACGGTATAAGCAGGTGACCACGGCACAAGAGGTCGCGCTTCCCTTTATCGTGCTCCTGCTGGGAACGGTGATTGCCATCCCGATGTTCCTGTGGGTCTTGCCGTTTTTCCATGACACGCTACATGCCGGGTGGCTGGAACCGTATGTAGGAACGCATCCCTCTCTGGCTGCCAAACTTTATGCGGACACCTATGACGCATTCCTCATTGGTGTTGTCGCAGGCTTCGCGGTCAAGCGCATCACCCGACCGGTCCTCAATGCCAACATGATGTTCTTTTGCCGGCGCTGGATTGCCAAGCAACGCAAGCCCCATTGGTGGATGCCGCCAGGCATGCGCTCGACGATCCGTGTGCTTGATGGGCGCGAGGATGCCGTCGAGCACAACAAGGAGAAGCTTGCCCTCAAGGGCCGCTGGTTTGCTCCGTGTATCAGCGGCTCGGCACTCGTGCTTCTTCTGCTAGCCGTCTACGGGTACTACATCATTGCCTACATTGCATAGGGAAGCAATGAGAAGGTGTTTGAGGGGGCGGCGCAGGTGATGTGGGCACATGCCTCAGACACACGTTCTTGAAGAGTTCAGTGAGGAGGAGTTCTCTTGCCGAATGTGCCTGCTTCTCCGGTGTTTATTTGCCCATGTTCACGTATCTATAAAGAGTCGCCCTCGAGATATGCAAGTCTTTACAAATATCCTTGATCTCATGGGTCTTATCAGCATACAACTTTTGTGCAAGAGCAACCTTGCTGGATGCTTCAACCGTCTTTGGTCGTCCTCCTTTTCTGCCTCGCGCACGGGCCGCGTCGAGTCCTGCATGAGTGCGTTCTCGAATGAGGTCCCGTTCAAACTCGGCTAAGGCACCCATGATATGAAAAATAAGCTTCCCCCCAGGCGTTGTTGTATCAATGCTCTCTGTCAAAGAGACAAATCCGATATTGCGTTCCTCTAATTTGTTCACCGTCTCTATCAGATGTTTGAGCGATCTCCCTAAGCGGTCTAACTTCCATACCACTAGGACATCTCCATCTCGCAAAAATGCCAGGGCTGCAGTTAATTCTTTTCGTTCAAATTTTGTTCCCGTTATCTTGTCTGTAAATATTTTCTTACACCCCTTCTCCCGCAATGCATCTACTTGCAGTTCCAAGTTTTGTTCTGTTCGTGAAACACGGGCGTAGCCAATAAATGCCATAACAGTATCTCCTTATCATCGTCTTTTCTCTACTGTTGTATCACATAAGGGTACTTGTGTCAAAAAATAAGACATTGATATATGAGATAAGTTTTTAAGACAGAGAAACATAGTGTTACTCTCCTTTTTTATATTGCTGAACAATTGTCTTACTAAACGACCGTTTCCTGAGATAGTAAAACGTAACAAACCGACGCTTTCGAGACTCAGAAAACGGCCATGTTTGAGATATTGAAGTGAGTTGAGCAAGAAAAAGTGGTTGAAGACCATCAAGACGAGCGACGGATACATAGCGGTTACTCTAACACGCATTCCTGTGACGTGTGTCGTAGTGACTGCCAAGCAGCAACCACCATTTCCTTTTCAGCTGTTAGCAGTTGTTCCTGGAATTCCTGCTGAGAAGGAGCACGAAATGCTCCATAGGGAGCAAGTACCAGACGAACGAAATACACGGTTGGACCCAGCCACAACGCCAGGCATTGCTCAAGAGGTAATGACCGAATTACTTCGTTGGTGATATGAGGATGCAGCCATTCACGCAATCGTTGCTGAAAATCTCTTTCAGAGGCTTTTTCCTGCTCATCCGCTATCTCTATGATCTCCACTTCGCGCCGATAGAGTAAATAATACATTTCCTGCGGATGCTCTGTCGTCCAACGGCAGTAGGCACGGACGAGGGCTTCAATTCCTTCCTGTGCCTCATTGTACTGAGAAAGCTCCTGAAGTAAGCTTTGGTACAATTGTGTTTGAGTTTCTAAATAGAGATTCGCGGCAAGGTCAAGCTTATTTTTGAAGAGATAATAAAAGCTGCCAACGCTAATACCTGACCCATTTAAGATATCTTCTACTTTCGTCGCTGCAATGCCCCGCTCGACAAACAAGTGCATGGCTGTTTCGCAAAGCGCACGACGTGTCGCAGCGAGGAGATCACTTCGGATGCCCATTGATTCTCCTGATCAAGTCGATGATTCTCGTGGTGACTGCCACTCCTTGATACTATATCATAAAAATAAGGATGTATCTAGAAAGTACTTCTAGAAACTTCCCTCGCATTCCTTGACATTCTCCTTCATCGTTCAGTATACTTACAAGTAAATATCTAGAGGATGTTTCTAGAAGTATCTACGTAAGGGAATAGGGTGTGTCATTGGAAACGAAAGGAGTGCGTCAACCCAAATTTTCCAGGAAATCTTTTTAAAGTGCATTTCTACTAGAGAATTGAATACCTTTCAATTGACGAGGAGGTCACCTGTGGACATCACAAAGACAATGGACGCCGAATTGAGAGTGGTGTATGAACAATTCCCGTCTTTACCTGTGCCCCAGAATGCGAATGATTTCGCAGTTTTTCGGAAAGCGACAGATGAAATGATCACATCTATGCAAGGGCAAAAGAATGAACAGGTGATCATTGAAGATCGGGTTGGACCACCTTCTCCTGGGACGCCAGCAGTTCCCGTTCGTCTCTACGCGCCGGTTTCTCGAACCGATCTTCTCCCTGGACTGCTCTGGATACACGGCAGCGGCTTCACTGTTGGAAGCCCGAAAGTGGATGATGTTCTATTGAGTCGCATTGTTGAGGAAGTCGGATGTATCGTGGTCTCGGTGGATTATCGGCTGGCCCCTGAGCACCCCTTCCCTGCGGCTCCTGACGATTGCTATGCTACCCTCACCTGGCTGGCTGCTAATGCCCAGGAACTGGGCGTCGATAGTGAGCGTTTAGCGATAGCGGGCCAAAGCGCGGGAGGCGGTATCTGCGCCGCCGTTGGCCTTATGGCGCGTGATCGCGGCGAGGTGAAGCTTAACTTTCAGATGCCCCTGTACGCCTGCCTCGACGACCGGCATATCACCTCTTCCAGCCACGAGATCACTGACACGCGAACCTGGAATCGAGAGTTGTCACGAAAAGCGTGGGAAGCCTATTTGGGAACCGAGCACAAAGGTGACATTTCGCCCTACGCTGCTCCCATCCGAGCCACCAACCTTGAGGGCTTGCCTCCAACCTATATGATGATTGGCACACTCGATTTGATGCGCGATGAAAACATCGAATACGCTAATCGCCTCATGAAGTCTGGAGTGTCCACCGAGCTACACATCTATCCGGGTGCGTATCATGGCTTTGACCTAAGCGCACCCAACTCTCGCATCGGCCAGAGAGCCGCTACCGAGTATGTTGCGGCTCTGAAGCGAGCATTCAACCCGAAATAACAGCAAAAAAGGGAAGATATTCATACATAAAAGCAGTCATCCTTATACCTAGGAAAGGATGACCGCTTTTTTCTAGGACTACAGGGTTTCTGAAATGTCGTGTTGCAAGCAACGAATGTTTGGTGAGAAGAAAAGATGGACAGGCGAATGTGATGTAGTCACCATGAAAAGAGAAAGAACAAGAGAGAAAGTCAGCAACTCCTATGTGACGATCCTTGCGACACGATCCTGGTCATTGAAATAGATCTATCGTTTTGCGACAAAGACATCAGTCGCCTCCATCTGATCCCCCATTTTGCTAGTGGTCATGCGCTACAAATTGGGACGTCTGAACGTCTATATTTCCCACTGTTCTTTTCGCAGCTTTGCAGGGTCTCCTCGGCTCCTCTTTGAGCGTAGCGGATCGTTCTCGTAGGATACATAAGAGCGAGAATTGGCTATTTCCTTCTGTTTCGACCATCTCTACATGCTTGACAGAAACCCTTTTCTTCAGTATACTTTCATATAAGGTGAAAAAACAACCATGAGTCGAAAAAAAGTACTTGGTTGTTAATTCTTCCCTGCACCCTGACCCTCTACTACCGAACGATCTCATGTACAGGTATTCTCGAAGAGGAGAAACACGATGAGTAACAGTAGCAACGAACCTCACTCCAGCCAACTTGAAGCAGCGGTGATTTCTGCATCAGCCAACGACACGATAACACATCCCAAACTGCCAGGGCGCCTCGATGATCCGAGCAGAGACTTGCGAACGGATCCAAGGCTCAAGCCCCGGTTAAGAGCAGCACTTGCGGCGTTTGGCCTAGACGCACCTGCCGGGCCACCGCCGTTTGATCGAACGGCGGCGCCCGAGGCAATCGCCGAGATTGTCGGGCAGAATCACGTCGGTTTCGGTGGCCTGTACGAGGCATTGCCCAATGACCTTCCGGGAGATGACGACAGCATCAAATTCAGCATCGAGACCGTTCGCGGCGTGGACGGGAACAACATCACACTGCGCATCTACCGCCCGACCAACGTCTCTGGTCCGCTGCCATGCACCATCTACATCCACGGGGGCGGCATGACCATTCTCGACGCGTTCGCGAAGGTCCACCAGAGGTGGTGCGAAGACCTTGCTATGACTGGCATGGTTGTCATCGGCGTCGACTTCCGCAATGCCTATAGTGCTGAAGGAACGCGCCCGTTCCCTGCTGGCCTTAACGACTGCACCAGCGCGTTGGTATGGGTCAATGAACATCGTGCCCAACTCAACATCACCTCTATCGTACTGCAAGGCGAATCTGGCGGTGCCAACCTCGTGCTCGCGACCACGCTGAAGGCCAAGCGGGACGGACACCTTGATGCCGTCGATGGAGTCTACGCGATGGTCCCCTATATCAGCGGTGGCTACAATTGGACCGACAGCCGCAAGTTGCGAGAACTGCCGTCCATGATCGAAAACGACGGGTACTTCATCAATTGTGCCATGATGGATATGCTCGTGTTCACCTATGACCCGACGAATGAGAACGCCGAGAACCCGCTCGCCTGGCCCTACTTCGCAACTGAAGCTGACCTCGCCGGACTTCCACCCCACGTCATCTCCGTCAACGAATTAGACCCGTTGCGCGACGAGGGCATGGCCTACTATCGCAAACTCATCGCTGCTGGCGTGCCCACTACGGGCCGCGTCAACCTCGGCCTCACTCACGGGGCCGAAATGATCTATCGGCAAGCTGTGCCCGAGGACTACTTCGCGACCGTGCGCGACATCAAACGCTTCGCCGACAGCCTCTCGGAACACTCACCGCGCTCGCAGACTATCCACCACGTAAGCAGTAACTAGGGAGGGGTGGGGGGGGGGGGGGGGGGGGGGGGGGGGGGGGGGGGGGGGGATGTGGTT
>CAXUHF010000055.1:25859-32977 GCA_964250765.1 uncultured Ktedonobacteraceae bacterium
ACAACAAAATATTTTTTTTTTTTTTGTGTTGTGTTGGGTCCCCCTCATCCTCGACCTGTGTAACGTTATCATGCTACCACGTTGACATGCAGAAAGACGTTTCGTATACTGAACGAGACATCTTTCTACAACTACGGGTTGAAAAATAAACAATGAGTAGGTTTTGAGGGAACGTGCAAGAAAACGCGTCTATTGAAAAAGGTACGAGCAGGCGTGAGCGGCGAATGAACCGTCGGCGACGGGAGATTTTGAAAGTGGCGGCTCGTATGTTCGCCGAACTAGGCTACGAGCGGACCACACTGGAAATGATCGCCGAAGACCTGGATTTGTCAAAGCCAGGTCTCTACTACTACGTTAGAAGCAAAGAGGACGTACTTGCACAGATCCTCGAAGATATTATTCAACGGACCATTGAGCGCGTCCAAGCAGATGTCGCACCAATGATATCGCCTGATGAACGGCTTCGACAACTCATTGTTGCCCACGTTTTGAGTCTGTGTGTCTATCCAGAAGGGCGAGCGTTTACTTTACACCAGGGCTACCTTCTTGGTCGCATTCCTCCAGAAATTCGAGAACTGCGGAATCGCTATGAGCAGTCGGTGAGAGATATTATCGTTGAGGGCATCGAGAAGCACATTTTCCATGTTTCCAATGCAAAGCTTGCAACGTTTACCCTGCTTGGTGCTCTTAACTGGATTCCTCTCTGGTATTCGCCTGATGGACCACTTTCCCCCGAAGAGATTGGTGAAAGCACAGCACGTCTCCTCGTTGGTGGATTAAAGAACCCTCTTGACATGTTGGGAAATGACGTATCCTCTTTCGGATCGGGTGCGCCCAACTAACACAAAGAATTCCAGACAGAAATGAAACAAATAGCCCCTGTTCAATGTATAAATACAAACATTGTTACGCCCTTATCCAACTTCACTGCTTCTCAACTGTAAATCACTTTTTACATGAAGCGAAATCACACAATGAAGTGAGTAGACAAATGAGCAGCATTGAAGAGTCTCTATGTATGCGTGATGGCGGAAAAGGGAAGAAATGTTCTGCCCATAGCATTGTGTGATTTTTTTTGGCCCATGTAAAAAAGTAATTTACGAGTTGAACATCTGAATTTCTGCTTGCATCCTTCTTGATGAGTATATCATACAGAAACTCATCGTACAGTCTAGTTTTTTGTATTCTGATATGTCTACTTAAGAAAGCAGAGAAGCCCTCTTGTTTCACTCCCTTAGTTGTTTCGCCAGAAGAGTTCAGATAACCTTCGTTTCTCAACACAATGGCTCAGTACCGCAAAAACACGGGGTTACACCGTACTTTTGTGTCTTAGTATCTTATCTCATAAATCAATGTCTTATCTCTTGACGCTTGCACGCTCACATGATACAATGGTAGAGAAAAATCAGAAAAAGGAGACACAGACGTATGGCACGCATTGGATACGCTCGTGTTTCGACCCATGAGCAAAATGTAGAACTTCAGGTCCAGACCTTGAAAGAGAAGGGCTGCACTAAAATATTTACCGACAAGATCACGGGGACCACATTCGAGCGCAAAGAACTGAATGCCGCACTCGCATTCTTACGCGAGGGAGATGTGCTTGTTGTGTGGAAGTTGGATCGTCTAGGCCGTTCCTTGAAACACCTCATTGAAACCGTCACGAAGTTACAGGAGCGCAATATCGGTTTTATTTCACTCACCGAAAGCATTGATACCACCACACCAGGGGGAAAGCTCATTTTTCATATCATGGGTGCCTTAGCAGAGTTTGAACGAGACCTTATTCGGGAACGCACACATGCAGGGTTAGATGCGGCGCGTGCACGAGGAAGAAAGGGGGGACGACCAAAGACGGTCGAACTTTCCAGCAAGGTCGCATTGGCGCAAAAGTTGTATGCGGACAAAACTCATGAGATACGAGATATTTGTAAAGACCTGCATATCTCACGTGCGACCCTCTATCGCTATGTGAACATGGGAAAATAACATCTGGAGCATGCACGACGTAGGGAATTCGGAGGTCTCGCAACGCGATGAGGATGTCATTCCCTTGAAACGAAACTCTCTCGCCAACGGTCTCTCACGCAATTCTCCACGCGCGTCCAACACCTCTGGCTCAACGTCTATTCTCGATACGCGAGAAGCGTCTCACGAAAGAAAGTGAAGCAAACGCTTCGTAGGGAAAAAGTTGAACATTAACTCTGTTCACGTGAACACACATGGAACGTTTCCGTACAACTGGTGCAATGTATGAATGCCTCTCAGAAAATGATGCTATGAGAGTAGATCCGCAAAGCTTCCCGTTTTCATCTCCCTATCCTATCAGGAAAACATGAGACAAATGCTTCAGCTTCTGCTATACGTGTGCTCTCTCACAAGAAGAGATACAAAGTCTGCCTCCAGAGCTTGACTCTGAGAAATGGATTGGTTATGCCCCACCACCTTCTTATTATTGATGACGATCAATCACTTCTTGAACTCTATCAGCTGATCTTAGACCGTGTTTTGTTAATCGCAGAGGTGGCCTGACATGATAGACTGGAAGGATGAGTACCACCAGTTATCCCAGCAATCTTTCTGATGCGGAGTGGGCGTGTCTGCAACATCATCTCCCACCCTTGTCCAGACGTGGCAGGCCGCCAATTCACTCCCTGCGCGCCATGTTCGATGCGATCTTCTATGTGTTGCGCATCGGCTGTCCGTGGCGCTACCTCCCTGCCAACTTTCCACCGTGGCAGACCGTCTTCTACCATTTCCGGCGTTTGCGCCTCGAGGGCACCTGGACGCTCTTGTTGCGAGCGTTGCACCGGGCTGAACGCGAACGACAAGGAAGGCATCCTGACCCAAGTGCAGCCAGCATGGATTCCCAAAGCGTGAAAACGGTTGAGGAGTCGTCTGGGATCTGTGGCTACGATGCCCACAAGCACATCAAAGGGCGAAAACGGCACATCCTCGTGGATACGCTGGGTATCCCCATTTCCATCTACGTGACTCCTGCTGATACCCACGATACCAAGGGAGCCCGTTGTCTGCTCGCAGGGATCAAGTTCTTTGTGCCGCGTCTGAAAAAGATCTGGGCTGATGCGGCCTATCGCGGGCAGGAGTTGGCTGCCTGGTGTCAAAGCACGGGAGATTGGGAACTGGAAGTTGTGGAACGGACGCCAGGCACCCATGGCTTTAGTGTGGTGCCACGCCGTTGGGTGGTGGAACGAACATTCAGTTGGATTTCTCGCGAACCGAGAGAATGAGTAAGGATTACGAACGGAAGGTGCAAACGAGCGAAACACTGATCCAGGTGGCGATGATTCGGCTGCTGGTGGCTCGTCTTGGGCAGAATACCTAACTAGTTCCTCAACGCTCCATCAATCAGGGTCGTGCTGATCAAGATGTTTCCACAAGTAAAAGACGGTTTCGCCTGGCGGACAGTTGTCGAGCGTTCCATAGAGGATATATCCCAGTTTTTGATAAAATGCGGGGGCTTGAAAGTCTGAGGTAGCAACGCGGGCGTAGTGGCACCCGCGCTGACGTGCTTCGCGCTCTGCTTCTTCCATTAACTGCCGACCAAGGCCATGTCGGCGAAAGGGCTCATCTAACCAGATGATGCTAATTTCAAGCCACTGGGGAATAGCATGCGTCCTTCCTACAAGCCCGCCAAGAACCGTTCCCGTTCGAGCAAGAAGAGAGATCTGTAATGGTGAAGGGTCAACGTGTTCAATGGGAAGCGCAGTGCTGTGGGTCTGATTAAAGGTGATGAGTTGGTTGGTGAGATAGTCATCTCGTTGCTCATTGATGGTATGGTCGAACACATACTGGTCCGAGGACGTTTCTTGCGTCATGATCTGCTTTCCTTTCCAAACTGATCGATACAGATCCATCTTACACGTTTCTCATCAGCTCAGCAAGGGGCACACTATTCCAGAGGTGACGCGAAGAGGGCGTATTCCTACGCTCAATTTCTTGCATTCTGGTACCTCTGCGATTTCCAAAACACGCTCTTAGAACCCGAAGGTTATGATGTCTACCTCTCTGCGATTGCCTTTGAAGAGGTCAGGGATGTCGAGCAGTTGCACCCAGATCTGATCGTCCTTGATGTGAAAATGGGACATTCCCACGAAGGCATGCTCTTATTACAGAAACTCAAGCTGTACCCACCCACGAAAGACATTCCCGTCATTCTGTGTACCGCTGCTTTGGCTGAGATGCGCGAACAAGAGGAGACTTTGCGCCACAAAGGAATCCCTGTCCTCTACAAACCCTTTGATCTCGATGAACTCCTCCATCTCGTGCAGCATGCTCTTTCTGCATCATCAGAGTTCTAACGCGTGCCTCATCCTTTTGCTCGCCGTTCTCTTGTACAGTATCGCTCTGAAGTAGGCCCGCGAGTAGTAACGGACCGGATTACCACGTGAAGCGTTTCATGTGGTAATCCGGTCCGTTACTGATACTGGTGCTACATTCATTTGGCTCCCTGTTGAGTTGGCAGTTCAAGCGCGCGTTGCAAAGCTTCCCATCTTCTCTTCACGCTCAGAGAATGAATGTAGCACCAGTATCCATTCCTCCTCAAGGACCTTCTTTCTTGCGTCTCATATTCTACGTTGAAGAAAGATTGTCTCACCGAAATACTCCATCAATAAACAGGAAGCGTGCTTCCTTGCCCGCTCATGAACGCTTCTGAGAGAAGGGTGTTCAAATTATATGAGGGGAAAGTTTGAGTAATTTTTCGGCATTGCCATGTGCTATCTTTTCTCTGTCGGCAGGGCTGATTGGTGCATCCTCCAGAAACGCTCTGGCGTGATCGCCCGCATTAAAGGGATAATCAACTGCATACAGAATGCGATCTGCCCCCACAATTTGTAAGGTAAGCATGAAGGGGGGAAGCGTAAACAACCCGCCGGGGGTGACATGCATCTGCTGAACAAAGTAGTCAGCAACAGGCCGTTGCAACTGTTTGGTTGACCGGTTTAACGACTCATTAAAACGAGCCAGATAGAAAGGAATCATTTCTCCCCAGTGACCGAGAATGAGTTGTAAACTGGGGTAGAGATCGAAGACCCCCCCCAGAATCATGCGCAGTGCATGAATGCCCGTCTCCATGTGCCATCCCCAACCACCAGTTGCAAAGCTTCCACTGACGGCAGGATCAAAGCCAGCATAGTAAGCATCCCACACAGCTTTGGCTGGAAGGGCAGGATGCAGGTAGATGGGAACATCGAGTGCGACAGCAGCTTCCAGAATGGGACGAAATGAAGGATCGTCCAGAAAGCGCTCATTGGTTCGTCCAGCAATTAATGCCCCTTTGAAACCCAGTGTATTCACCGTGCGTGCGAATTCAGCAGCAGCAGCCTCTGGATCGGGCGTCGGCAAGGTCGCAAAGCCTGCAAAACGGTCTGGATGAGCCTGGATAGCCATCGCAAGGTGGTCATTGATATCACGTGCTAGGGGGACTGCCTCAGATGCTGGGACCATTGGTATCCCCGATGAGGGATAGGAAAGGACCTGAACATCGATGCCCATAGCATCCATAGCCTTCACGCGACCAGCACCCAGATCTTCGAGTTGAGTGTTAGGTGGATTATAGGACGTCGCCTGAAAGGTATCTTGAGAACTCGGAAGAAATTTCGCCACAGCTTTTTTGATGGCAGCGATTTGGAAGTGTTCTTCAAGCGTAATGATTTTCATCTTTTTCCTTTTGCTTTCTTATGAACTGAACAATGCAGGTCACTCATCGAAACTCTTCCCCACAATCTGCAAGCAGAGCACAGAGATTGCTATCGGCATTGCCTTTCCTCCTTCCATCACTTGACCAAACTCTTCCAGAAACAACTGCAATCGAGACACCGGGAGAATGTACGTTCCATGACTATCACCCTCCTTTTCTCCACCTTCCTACCATTTGGTGTTTAGACTACGGGATATCTCAAAAGGCAGCCTGACTGTGCAGAAACTGCCTGATGATGTAATGTTGGTTTGTGTAGAACAAAAACCTTAAGCAAAGGAAGATGACATCATGAACTGTACCACATTGGCCTCGTGCTACGTAAGCTGTCATGAAGGGCAGAGTAGAAAGCCCGAAGAACTTGTTATGCCTCAAGGGCACGTTTCCACACGATATTTTCTCTCTTCTTCTCGGGGTGAAAGGAAGTTGAGAAATCTATGAGAAAGGCAGGAGAGGGAAAAAGCGGCATCCTTCCCCTTACATGCACCTTTTACTTATATTTTCCTTTTTCTATTATGACTCCTCTGCCCTTCATGACAGCTTACGTAGCACTAGGCCAGAAAGGAAGGTACAATGAGCCTTTTTCGTTTCATCTCGATCAAAAAGGAGCCTTCGTTCCGCTGCTACCCCATATGTTGGAAACCGACCTAAAGGATGCTTGACACATATTACTCGTACCCTTTGCAAAAAAACTTGTCTCAGCTAACAAAGCTGGGTAATATTCGCGGAACAGCCCTCATTGTACACGAAATTGACCAACCTTCTCGAGGTACTGTAGATGCTCCTTCTCTGGATCAGCAGGATCAGGTCGAGCGCGATTGGAGGAGTCCCGCGATGAGGAGCTTGACCATGCGCCGAGCATCGTAACGAGGGTCGTTGTCGGCACCAATGCAGAGGTTGCCGATGGCACGCATCAGTTCGTGAGCATCGATATCGGTGCTGATCTCGCCAGTCTGGGCGGCGAGCAACTGAGCACAAACGGGCACAAGGCGGTCAAGGAAGTAGGCATGTAGCGCGGCGAAGCCAGCACTGTCGGGTTGCAGGAGCGCGGCGAGTCCATGCTTCGTGACCAGGAAATCAACGAAGAGGTTGACCCATTGATCGAGTGCCGTATATGGCGAGCTTCCATTCGCCAGCAGGATCGGCCCAGCCTCGGCGCACGCCTCGACCTGATGACGGTACACAGCAACAACGAGATCTGCTCGCGTCGGGAAGTGGCGGTACATCGTCCCCATCCCGACGCCAGCCGCCACCGCGATGTCACGCATCGGCGCATCAACACCTGAAGTAACAAACACGGTGGCGGCAGCAGCGAGCAATGCCTGCTTGTTGCGCTGCGCGTCGGCCCGAATCTTTCGGGCTGGGTGGCCCACTCCCTCGTCGATAGTGGTCATCGCTT
>CAXUHF010000056.1:0-32710 GCA_964250765.1 uncultured Ktedonobacteraceae bacterium
GCACCGACGTATCTCGCCTTCATCACAAGCTTTGCAACAATAGGTATCATGTGGACCATTCTCCCGGCTCGCTCACAAAACTACTAAAACTGACAATCTCTACGGGTAACGGCCAGTAAGGACTTATCTGGCCGCGTGGAGTCTTCTCCGCCAGCTCATTCACTTTCTCGCACATGTAGGCTTTATCCTCTCCGTTCTCAGCGTACTTCATGGCCGTTTCAAAATCGGCATAGCTCGTCGTCTCATAATAGGAGTTTACTTTCTTTCGACCACCTTTCAACTCTTTAGACCTAATTATTCCTAAATCGTTTGCGTGTTGCCGTATACTCGTCCACGTGTGCGTGGGAAGCAGCCGCATAATATCGGGCTGTGGTGCCGTTGCAAAGTGAGAGCGAATAGAAGTATCTTCTTCCTCTTTCCACCCTTCGTCATCCAGAACCGCTTTTCCTCTCCACAGTAAAGCAACGTCTGGTCTGGTAGCTACACCGTCTTGCCACACGACGTAGAGGCGGAAGAGATGGGGCGAGATATTGTTCACCACAACTTGTTTCACCAGCTTGCTCATAATCTGCCTTTGCAGATCAATGCTTTGCTTCTTAAATTCGGTCGGTAGGTGAGAGAGAACAAAGTAGAAGTTCGTGATGGTCTCGCCTGGGTCTATTTCCTGCTTGGCCTGCTGTTTCTTTATGAGACGGGTCAGCTTCGGTCTCAACTCTGCGAGGTCTTTGGCATACCCCTTCGCTGTTTCCTCATCTAAAGGAATGTTAGGATTTTTGAGTAGAAAATCCAGTCTCTGTATCTGCTGCTGTGTCCGCTCGATTTGCCCCTGCAAAAGTTTTGTTTCATTTATTTCAGGCCCTTTCTGGCCTTCATACGCTGCCTTTACTCTCTCTGCTATATCAGAGTCATGTCGTGCCAAATCACACAAACGATCAGCTATGAGTTGATCAAAACTCCGAGCAGGTAACACCCATAGAATTTTTGCATCCAGGAGACCGGACCGAAGTTTTCGCATATATCCCTCTTGTTGGAGTCCTTCAAAACATTCGTAGTATCCCTTATTCTCCCGAATATCTGCTGATATGTGACCCTGGTCACTAGTAAGAAGATTGCCTTGAAAAAGAGTTCTTGGTCCTTGAGGCTCACTTCTCGTGTACCGCCTCTTGTTTTTGTATCCTTCAAAAAGGGCACCATCTATATGATGACCAGTAATTGCAGCATAGGCAGGGTCTAATAAGTCGAAGGGGATAGCTGCTTCAAAAGCGTCTGGTACCAGCAACTCGTTTCCTTCTTCGTCTTCTCCAACCTTGGCGTATCCTCCAAGTGTGAGGTTGCTGAGAAAGTATCTTACTGTCGAAACATCGCTGAAGGTATACCCACCCGAGACGAGACGCATATTTGTTCTGAAAATGTAACGCTGAGTGTCTTCATACGATGGTACAGGAAATACATACGGTAAACTCTCGATATAGCGACATACGCGGCTTGTAGAGAAATCGCATGCTTTGAACTGTACAAAAAGGTCAAGAGCTTGTTCCAACCAAGGCTTATAGATGATGGGTACCTGTTCATCTTTCCAGACAGCTTTATCAATGACATAGGGAGCAGTTAAGCTCCCACCTCCCCATAAACCTCTTTGCATTTTTTGGGAACGGGCATCATTCATATATTGAACATGTGTCGCAATGTAGCTGTAAGCATCTTGCATATCCTTTTGGAATGCCTTCAAATCGTTGTACTTAGTAAAGTCGTAAATACACTTTCCCGGTACAATAAGAATGAGTTTCTTTCTTTCTGCTAAATCTGTAAACATGCTCACGTTCAAGAAGTGCTTATCACGGAATAGCCTATCAGGACGAGCTACAAGCAGACTTCCAATAACATCGTTAGCAATATCTAGATACAGCTGCGATAATTTCTCGCGTTCATCGTACCCTTTCGTTCCTGAAATTCCCGCCCCTTCATCGTAGACAAGAATGTTTTCGTCGGTCGCCTCGCCTCTGATCTTCACTGCTATAGGGACAAGGTTTTCTTGCATTAAGCGAGACTCATAATGATCTTTGTCTGCATTTTTCATTGATTGTCGTAGGAGTACAGCGGTTTTCCTTCTGAGATCAATAGAGACGTGTCCAAGGTTGTATTCCGCTATCGGTGTTGTACTGATAATTTTGATAGCCATAAGTACAAGGTTCCTCTCGTGTTGAATGTGGAGAGAAGTGCTCAAGCTAACTCTGGTTATGCTGCTGGTGCTGTGCCTTTTCTTTGGCTCTTAGCAACGATGTATTTTGCTAGCAGCATACGCCCATTCTCCCCTAATAGGTTTAAGCCTATCCGTAGGTCAATGTATACGGCGTTTCCCTTGGCAGTTTTCTCCTGTATTGTTTGTTCGTTCATTACTCGCCACTCCTGCTTTCGTAAAAACACTTCACTTGGTTAGCTCTTAGTATAGCAAGAGTGCATTATATGCGCAAATCAAGGCAAAATATCAATATATAATAAAAATAGACTGTCGTAGCTTCTATGAAGCGGCTTGAGAAGTCATACCTAGTTTTCTTCTATAAATATCCTCCTTATGACTTTTTGGCAGCCTCATAAAAATCATTTTGTTCCTCCTTTTCACTGTTCTTCCTGTAAGACAAGGATGTGAATCTCTTTAGGATTGATGGGAAGCACCGATGAGTTGTTGCCAGCTATGTCAATCATTACCGTTTGCACTCCTAGGATATGTCGCAGCATAGTTATTGCTTTGCCCTTGCTCTTTCCCGCAATCATTATCTGGATTGTCTGTTGTTTTTGATCGAACGGATATATCCACGAGCTTACAATTTTGACGCGTACATCACAATCTCTGAGGTCTTTCGAGGAGACCTGTGTGATAGTTGTTTGCACTTCTTTTGTGGTATACCCTTTTCCTAGTTGGCTGGTCGCCTCTTCTGTTGCAATCTGGCTTGTGAGTTGAGTAAATGCCTGGGTATCGTACGCTATTCCTATACATGTCTCGTTACCCATAAGCGTAATATTTGAAGCTTCCTCTCCTACTGCGTGATCTGACTGTATCTTTTGTGTACAAAGTAGAGGTGTGATAAGTGTCTCTGTTTTCCGTACTTGTGTTTGCAGCGTGGTCTTGACATTCCGGTCTAAGCTCGTCTTGAGGCTTACTTCACCATTATTCATATCTTGCCGTGTTACAGTTCGATATGTTTTTGCATCTTGTCCACCATAAAAATGTCCGTTTGCTACAAAGACATTCAGGCGACAACATTGCCCATAGACATCATCTGCTCGGATGTTTCCTGCTGAGCCTACGAGAGCGGCATGTGATAGTACCGTGACGTGGCCCTCGATGGGCATAATCGCTGCAGGTATAATTGCGTCTTGATCGGTGACGATTTGTACTCCATCCACGCTAGTAAGCAAAGTTCCAGCATGTACTATCTGTATGTAAGGTGCAGCATTGTAAAAGGTGAGAAAACCATGTGCTGCTCTTGCATCTTGATGTGCGGTTCCTGTTGTCGGAATAGTCTTTGCTTGATTTATGGTGATTGCAGACAAGACGCGCCCTGCTACTTGATGCTTTATGGGATCGGCAATCCCATGTACCACATGGATGGTACTGGTTGTCGCCAAGCGTGATGGAACCGTTACGATGGTTACTGTTGCTGATGATGTAAGTATGGGAGAGAGGATACCGTATGCTATTCCTAGCGACGTACCTATAAACGCAAAAAGGGTGAAAAGAAGAGGAGTACGACGTGTTTGTGGTATGCGTGAGTATTTAGTTGGTGACTCTGGCTGGGAGTTGTTCTGTTGTTCATTGGGTAAGGGAGCGTGCATATCATCGCATGTTGCCGAGTCTGTTTGCTCTTGCTCACGCGTGCTTTCGATGAATTCAGGTAGCTCTACCTCTTCTTCGAGTTCAATGTACACGTTCAAGCGTCTTCGTGACATCTCTGGATTTCGTTGTTTGGTATCTTCATTCTCCTGGTTAATGTAGATGTGTTCTAAGAGGTAATTGATTTCGCGCTGGAGTTGTTCATGCATAGGGTTCCTCTTTCACGCGATACAGCGGGGACATGTTCAATACACATCCCCATTGTTCTCGTTATGCTGTGGTCGGTGTGCTGTGTTGTGGGACATCATAGACAAGAAAGTCAATGATACCTGGGTCGTCTTTCAGTTGCTTCTGCTGAAAATCTTGTGTGATAGGCATATTCCATTGCATGAGGATAAACCCATCTTGCATCTTATTGGTATAGCCGTAACGGAGAATATCTCCATCATCTTGCCAATCTCCAAGTGCATCAACAAGGTGATGCAGGTCCCTTCGTTGACAGAGAATGAATAACAAGTGCATCGTTTCCTCTTTCTACATGGTGACATGCTCATCGGCGTGAAGTGGTCGAAACATCCCGTTATCGTTGATATACACATACTTCGCATTTGCAACGTCGAGTATCATATCCGGCTTGCCATCTCCATTTACATCCTTAAAACTAACGGTTACGATGTCGAGGTCGCTTTCTTGTCCTAGCAGCGTCGGTCCTATGTATACCTTTGCTTTCGTCACATCTCCCCCCGGAAACTCGATGACTTCCACTTGCCGATTCAAATTCAACGCGAGAAAGTGGCTTGGCGTATGCGCATCGTTGTGTCCTACTCTCGCGTCTGTCTGATACGTGCGAGGATGCCCGTATTTCACATCATCTTGATAGTTTTGCCACCAAATCACGACAAGACTACCTCCTATCCACAGTAGGAGCATAACAATCATGCCAATCCCAAGAATCCAGAGCCAATGAAAATGAGATCGTTGTACGTGTTGACGAGGACGTGGAGCTTGTTCCGTCTCTCGTTCCTCATCATTGTCCTGTTCTCGTTCTGATAGGCGTGTTGGTCGTGTTGTCTGTGTTGATTGCATATGCTGGCGTGGTGCTGCTTGTTGCTGTGGACGACTGCGGCGAATGTATACATTGATATCATCGTAACGGTCCTGCTGATGTAGATCACGCCTACTTGTTCGGGTGAGTTCTTTCGATGCCATATCATTTGCATGATAGCGTCGTGTGCTACTCGGTTGGCGAGTCGGATACAGGTTTTCGTCGTCCTGCAATTCGTCATATCCTGTGTTCATCTGGGTTTGACGAGGACGAACAGCGTTCAACCTCATTGGAGAAGGCTCAATCCCTCCCCATTGAACACGCTCCTGTTCGGTCAAATTCCGCCACTGCTTCTGTTGCACAGTGCTGTTTTCATTCATTCTATTGTTTCCCTCTGTGTGTGTGCCACTACGACCCCTATCAAAGTGTCATGGTGGTACGTCGTAGCTAGATAGTTTTTCCGTTCACAAAGTCAGTGGCTTCGTTTTGGGTCAAAAGTCCATCTTGGACGTACTGATTAACTTGTGCGATGGCGTCCTGATCTTCATGACAGCTACATCCGCTGTTCCAACAAAAAGGTTTTGCTTCCGTATGTTCCATGTAGTCTACAGGGATGACAGGAATGAAATTATCAGCGAAGGGTCGTAGTTCTTCTGTCGTCATGCGGGCACCTGTACTTGCTGTTGGGTACCAGTAACAGAATAGCTAACAGTCGTTGCTGGGCCGCGTCTATGAAGAGCAGCACTCCATCCCATGATGTAGCCTGCTCTGTAGCGATCTGAGGTCAGAATATCGAGGGTGTTGCGAATGAGAAACCTACATACATCTACGTCGGTAAGGGGATTGTTCTGGTAGTGTTTAATGAAGCGTAGATAGCCTTCCTTGTATCCTTTACTAAAATCTTCGTATCCTTTACTAAAATCTTCATTTGTGGCACTAACAGGTGTAGTACCTAAAACAATGTGTTCTCTCATGACGGGTTCTCCTTGACGTGAAGGAAACCCAAGCCTACAATGAGGTTGGGAACCTGGCAACTTTAATAGGGTAGCAATGTTCCTGCTCAACTGGCTTCGTCTCGAACACGAGGCCAATTTTTTTGCTAAAAATAGTATCTCCTCTCCAACAATGCTGTACGGCTTGCTAAATTTGTCGTCTTGTGTCTCGTAGCGCAAAGAGACAGTAAAAGACACATGTAATTTTAAGATGCTGTATATAACTTATGTGCCTTATGACGACCCTAATGTCAATAATAATACCTAATAAATTTGTCTATGTCAACCCTTGAGAGCCTTACCATGACTTGACACGACCCTAGTGACCTGTTAACATCCAAATGTCTATAGACGAAAGGGGGCATTATGTACTCTCATGGCATCAGAAGAGATATTAGAGGTTAAAGACGTTGCCAAGATATTAAAGGTAAGTACTCGCACAGTGATACGCTTGGCGGAACGGGATGAGCTTGTAGCGTTCAAAGTTGGTGACTTGTGGCGGTTTCGTCGTTCCGATGTTGATGATTATATACAACGACAAATCCAACGTCGTCAAAAGGACGGTTAAGTCTCTTTTTGTCAAAAAAGATTTATAGCATGCAAGAGAATGTACTTTGATGGTCAGAAACTCTTTTGCTTGCATCTATCCAAGAAACATGATACACAAGTTTTTTGAAATCTCGCTCAAAAGAGTGATCATAACAAAATTGTGCTAACTCACTTGCTGCTAAGAATTTCATTTGCCAAATTTGACGATGTTTCGATATCCAGACTCCTGTTAGTATTGACTCCAAAGGCTGTGGTAAAGCCTGAGGCTGTTGAGTAGATATCATAGAAATATTTCGCTTCCTCATTATCTCTATTTACACATATTTCAAGGGCTTTATTCAGCTATAGTAGCATAAGATGACAACTAATTGGAATGCGTACTTGGCTATTTGGCACAGGAAGACCTAGTGATGTTTTGCAATGGTCGTGTAGGTTAACACCTACCCCCTCTATCATTCCACTCTGCCAGTTCACCCACGCTGTGGAGAGGTAAGTAAGATAAAGGTGCCCCAAACCTACAAATTTCTTATGTACATTCTCAAATTTCCAGCTTTGACCTTACACCAATCATTTCTGTTCTTGAACACATTTTATGTAGAGCTAACAACTAGCTTATTATGTCTAATGCTAGGAAGCCTTACAGTTTCTAGCCCTTTACTCTTGACTTCTTTACATAAGAATGATATACTTTTCAAAACCATGAAGCTATTGCAATTTCTTGCACTGACCTCTTGCTTATTTTACTTTGAAAGGGGATTTTTGTGAGTAACGGACGAATTTCAAATAAACGTGCGATTATCACGGGTGCAGGAAATGGCATTGGACGAGCGACAGCTCTTCGTTTTGCCCACGAAGGAGCCAAGGTAGGTATCATTGATATTAATCCTGCCGCTCTTGAAGAGGTCGCCGCGCTTATTACGGCATCTGGTGCTGAGGTCCTTTTATTAGCTGCAGATGTGACAGATGAGGCTCAAGTGGCTCATGCTGTGAATCAGGTTGTTGAACGCTGGGGTGGGTTAGACCTGGTAGTAGCAAATGCAGGTATTGAACTCGTTGGACAAGATGCTCCCGCTCATGAATTGACAAAAGAGATATGGGATCGCACTATCAACGTAAACTTCACGGGTATTTTCCTCACATGTAAACATGGCATTCAGGCACTCCTCGCCTCTGGTGGTGGAAGCGTTATATGTACAGCATCACCTACAGGACTCTTTGGTTGTGCTCCAGGACTTGATGCGTATAGCGCAAGTAAGGCTGGGGTTTATGGACTAACAAGAGTGATGGCAAATGACTACGCTAAGAAAGGTATCCGTGTCAACGCTGTTATTCCAGGCTTTACAAACACGCCAATGAATAACTGGATTATGCATGACGACGTAGAGCGTGAAGTACTACTTCGTACTGTTCCACTGGGCCGTCCTGGAACAGCAGAAGAGGTTGCCTCGGTCATGCTTTTCCTTGCCTCGGACGAAGCTTCGTATGTTACAGGTGCGGCGTGGGCGGTTGATGGGGGAATGACTGCTATCTAAGATGTAAGGAGGCGATGCTATGATACCTCAAGTCACCCCTACAGACAAACCAGTAGCTATTGTAACAGGAGCAGGCTCTGGTATCGGCGCAGCAACGGCTTCTCTGTTGGCCGAACGAGGTATGATTGTGGTGCTTGTTGGTCGCCGTGAAGCAAAGCTCGCTTCTGTGGCTCAACGAATAGAGGCGGCAGGTGGAAATGCTGCGATTGTGCCAGCCAATTTAGCCGAAGCAAACGCACCTTCAGCGGTTGTAGAACGAGTGCTTACACTTTATGGGCGTATTGATGTACTCATCAACAATGCGGCAGGACTGGTTGCAAAGCCTTTTGAGCAGTTTACGTTCACCGAATTTGACGAACAGGTTGCCACAAACGTGCGAAGTGTCTTTTTCCTCATTCAGGCAGCTCTTCCAGCACTACGCCGTGCTTCCGCTCCCGCAATTGTCAACCTGAGTTCCTCCGTCGGCTCATGGGTGAGAGCAGAAAACGCTCTGTATTCCATGACGAAAGCTGCCATTGAACACTTGACACGTTGTTTGGCGGCGGAGCTGGCGAAGGATCGTATCCGCGTCAATGCGATTGCTCCAGGTCCTGTCGCAACAGATATCCTTACGACTCTAGGAGATGATATCGACAAAGTTCATCAAGATTTGGCAAACACTGTACCGTTGGGACGCTTAGGTCTACCCGAAGAACTTGCCTGGTGGATCGTTCAGCTTGTGAATCCGCATGCTGCCTGGGTAACAGGTGTAATTCTTCCTGTTGACGGCGGTCAGGCGCTTGGTACTGGTCAACTGTAAGAGAGCACTTGTAAGTTGATTCAACAAAAACAGATATTTTTGTATTTTGCTCATCAATGCAGCGTGATAGACTTCAACATCTTTGTTTAGACGAGAGAAAGTATATTGTATGGACAAGTCGGATATTGATTTCCTCATAGACATAGCAACACGGTTTTATGTGCTTGGGCAAACACAAGCTCGTATTGCGCGTGAGTTAGAAGTTGATCCTGCGACAGTTTCTAGGCACCTCAAAAAGGCACGTGATGAAGGCATCGTGCGTATCGAGATTCGGCGTCCGCGCAGTCTTCATCTGGACCTTGGACGTGAGCTAGCATCATCGTACAGTATCAAACGAGCCGTAGTTGTTGCGGATGACGATGCAGGTAGTGCGGGCGTTGCAGCGGCGGCGGCGGAATATTTCAGTAGTCAGTTAACGAATGGTGTTCGCTTGGGGCTTTCTTTTGGTAGAATGCTTTCCACTATGATACCCTTGCTCTCTGCAGGCACCGTATCTGACCTCGATATCTCCATGCTTCTCGGTGGGTTTGGTCGAGCGATGCCGGGTATCCAAGGACACGAGTTAGCTCGATATATTGCATCTCTTTATCCACAGAGCCGCATTCACTATTTGCAAGCCCCATTATTAGTAGATTCTCCCGATATTCGTCAAGCGATGCTCAGTGATGGATCGATCAAGGATGCACTGCAAGCCGCAGCAAACACCGAACTTGCACTCGTTGGTATTGGAAATCTGGCGAATACGGCTCCTCTCATCCGCTATGGTCATTTAAGTGCTGAAGATCAGAAACGTCTTCTGCAAGCGGGAACCGTCGGAGATGTGAGCGGTCGCTTTTTCAATCTTTGGGGTGAGCCTGTCTCAGTACTTGATGATCGCTTAATTGCCATTGAACGTGAGGCATTGGAATGTATCCCTACTGTCATCGGTGTAGCGGCAGGACATGAAAAGCATGATGCTATTCAAGGAGCCTTACGTTCAGGGTATATTGATGTCCTGGTGACAGATGAAAAGACGGCGGAGGTCCTTGTAAAAGCAGGGAAGGAAATGTCTCGGCAAGCATTAGTGAAAGGAGGGAAAGCAGTATAGACATGAAGCCGACAAAATGGCTTTATGAGTTAGCTTTGGTGAGGACAGTATCTCGGATTCTATGGGTAGTTGTTATATGAACACGCATGAAAGGAAATGCATATGTCCACAGAAAATACCGCCTCATCTTATGATGATAGTGGTGTGTACACGACATCCACTCATACTGAAAACTTAGTTGCCTCTACCGAGCTTAATGCTGGTGCGTTAAGTTTTCTTGAAGTGTTGATGCAGAGCATAACGGACATTTCTCCCGCCATCGCCGCATTGTTCTTTACTCCTTTTGTTGTCGGGTTTGCGGGAGTTGTTGCTCCTCTTGCTTACCCCATAGGTTTTGTCATTACTCTCATGCTTGGCATCGCACTGGTTCAATTCGCGAAAAAAATGCCTGCCGCAGGCGGTTACTACACGTATATCAGTCGTAGTATTCATCCACGTGCAGGTTGGCTCGTTTCCTGGTTATTTGTTCTGTACGCGCCAACTGCTGGTGGTGCGGTACTCATATACATGGGAAATATCTTACAACAGGAACTACAGGCAAACTGGAACATCAACTGGCCGTGGTTTCCAGCAGTATTTCTCATTGTTGTAGTCGTTGGCGTTGCTCTCCTTCAGTACCGTGGTATCAAAATCTCAGGCAGGACAGTGCTCGTGCTTGGTATCCTGGAAATCGGAATTGTTGTGCTTCTTGCGCTTTGGGCTATCGGTAATCCTGGGCCTGGTGGTGTAAACCTCATATCCTTTAATCCAAGCAACATCTCCAGTGTGGGAGTTGGCGGCTTTGCACTTGCCATCGTATTTTCATTGCAAGCATTCTCTGGTTGGGATGGTGCTGCACCTCTAGCGGAGGAAAGTAAGGACCCAACTCGGAACGTCCCGCGTGCAGTCATCGGTTCCATCATCTTGCTCGGTGTATTCTTAATCTTTGTTACCTGGGCAATCATTATTGGCTGGGGAACGAATGTAATTGGAAAGTTACCCAGTTCAGCAGAATTGCCTGCTATCGTCATTGCTAAGCGCGTTTGGGGACCCGTATGGTGGCTTATTCTGTTTGCGCTTCTCAACTCAACTGTGGCTGTCGTGATAGCAGTCAGTAACATCGGGTCGCGTATGTGGTTCGCAATGGCTCGTTCAGGTTCTCTACCACAGATACTTGCTAGAGTACACCTGACATACAAAACGCCAGTGAATACGATTATTCTGCAATTCCTTATCAGTCTCGTGACGGGCCTTGTTCTGCTCTGGTGGCTCGGTGCCGTCAATGGCTATGGGTATGAAAGTTTCGTGCTGGCACTCGCAGCGATTATCATTTACGTTATGGGGAACATCGGCTCTTTTCTTCTTTACTGGCGTCAGTATCGAAGTGAGTTCAACATTTTCTACCACGCGATTTTTCCAGTCGTTTCAACCGCAGCACTTGTTTGGCTCACCTACGAGTTGTTCAATCCATTTCCAGCGGCTCCAATCGTTTATGGTCTTCCTACCATAGGCATCTGGCTAGTACTGGGTATTGTAATACTGATCGTTATGCGTGTACGAGGAAAGGAAACATGGCTTACTAAAGCTGGCGATAGTGCTCGTCTCCTTTCAGAAGAGACGGTAGAGAAACCTGCCTGATAGTGAGTGAAGAGATGAGTAGAGATAGAAACACAACAGAATTTGTCTTTGCTCATCTGTTATTCTCTTAATACAGTAAGAAGGAGAGATTAACATATGGCACATGACATGGGAGACTTTAAAGGTATCGCAATCACTCAGATAGGGGTGGTTGTTCGCGACGTAAAAAAGATGGTAGAAGTCTATCATAAAACACTTGGCTGGGGACCCTGGAATATTTATATTGCAGAACCGCCACTACTACACAGCACCATGCTACGTGGAAAACCTACCGAGTTCACCTTCATGAACGCCGAAACGCATGTTGGCCCCATTGACTTTGAGTTCATTCAGCCACTTGAAGGACCAAGCATCTATAAGGAGTTCTTGGAGCAACATGGTGAAGGCGTCCATCATATTGCCTGCATGGGTACAGGCTCAAATTACGAGGAAAACCTCGAAAACTTTGAGAAGATGGGCCTGACGCCTCTCATGAGTGGCGCGATTGGTGAATCAATCAAGTTCTACTATCTCGAATCAGAACCAACGCTCAAAATCGTTTTGGAGTCGGGAAGTGGACACATGATCTCTATCAAGCCGCATATGACCTATCCTTAAGAAATAGGCTTTGCTGATGTTGGAAAGGAGATGGGAACATGAATAGCAACGAATTTGCTGAAAAAGCGGTGATCGTTACTGGAGCGGCACAAGGTATTGGTCGCACCATAGCGGAACAGTTTGTACAGCATGGAGCACACGTCTTGATCTTCGATCTGGATGCCGAACTTGCCAGCCAGACTGCGCAAGAACTCTCAATCGATGGCGAGTTAGTTACAAGTGTAAGTGGTGATGTAAGTCGCCGCTCAGATGTACAACGTGCCGTACAGACATGTCTCGAACGCTTTGGGCGTTTGGATGTGATGGTTGCACATGCGGGTATCGCCGATGCTATACCACTGCTTGATATAGACGATGCACATTGGCAACGCATTATGGATGTTAATCTTACGGGTGTCTTTCTCTGCACTCAAGAAGCAGGACGGGTCATGGTCCACTCTGGTGGAGGGACTATTGTTGTAACTGCTTCCACCAATGCGTTTTGGGTTGAGTCGAATCTGGCTCACTACAACACATCAAAGGGAGGAGTAGTCGCCTTCGTGCGTTCGGCGGCGATTGATCTGGCCCGTTACAAAATTCGCGTGAACGCTGTTGCTCCAGGAGTTGTGCTAACGCGTATCGCGGCATGGGTGACAGAGGACCCTGTACTTGCTGCCGACTACTTGAAGCACATTCCACTCAATCGCTTTGCCGAAACAATTGATGTAGCAAAGGGTGTCCTCTTTCTGGCATCTAACGACTCCTCATATATAACCGGACAGACATTAGTATTGGATGGTGGTCAGACGCTTGGCATTCAAGTTGATGCCCCTGAAACACCTCTTCCTGGATTAGAGCTACCTCCCGCATCAGATCAGTTAAAATGATGGAGTTTCGTCTGAAAACAGTGTACTTCCTGAATAGGAGGATATCATGAACACGTTATCAGAATATCAGCTTTGGTATGGTGTTGACAGACCACCGTCAGAAACTCGTGAGCTTCGAGCGGGTCCACTTGTAGCGTTGCTTGATGGTATTGATTTACGCTATATTAGGCTAGGTTCGTTGGAAACAGTGCGACGTATCTATGTCGCAGTGCGCGATCAGAACTGGAACACCATTCCAGGAGTCTACTCCATTAAACGAATTGATCAGCAGCAAGACAGCTTTGAGGTTGATTTTGACGTGGAACACTTGTCGCGTGATATTCATTTTGTCTGGCACGGGCGGATTATGGGTACTCCTGATGGACAAATTCGCTACCAAATGGATGGCACAGCAAAAAACGAGTTTCGCTATAACCGTATCGGGCTATGTATTCTTCATCCGTTCAAGGAATATGCAGGACAAACGTTCACTGCTATCACTCCGCAGGGAGCCGTCAGCGGACAGTTACCGGAATATATCGGTCCGCAAGGTTTTGAGGATGGCTTTTATGTTCCACTCTTTCCCGCTTTTGATTCCCTCACGGTCAATCTTGCGCAAGGTATTCAAGCACGACTTAGCTTTGAGGGTGATCTCTTTGAGATGGAAGATCAGCGTAACTGGACAGATGCATCGTTCAAAACGTATTGTACACCCCTCTCACTTGGCTACCCACATCAAGCCCATGTTGATACACATCTTGCGCAACGTTTTACTGTTTCTATTGAAGGTGCTCCAGTTGTACAGCAGCAAGAAACACCAAGTCTACGTCTTTCAATTGGGCAGCCAACAACACGTCATTTCCCCGCTATTGGCTTCTCCATGAATAGCGATGAAACGTCTCTTACAACGCATGAACTTGAGCTTCTACGTGTCCTTCATCCTGAACACATACGCGTTGATATTCACCTCATAAGTGAGTATGCTGCCGCGCTCGAACAAGCAATAGAAACATGTCAAGCTCTCAATTGTGCTTTAGAAATTGCGCTCTTTTTTACTCAAGAGATGTCAAATGAGCTGCATCGCTTGGCGAAACTCTTGCACAATCGCATACAGATTGCGCGCTTCCTTCTTTTTCAGGAAGGTGCACAAACGGCTCATATCTCAGAAACAACGGCACCAGAACTTGTAGCGTTGGCGCGACAGCATCTTTCCCTTGTTGTTCCGCATGCAGTGTTTGTTGGTGGTACTGATATGTACTTCTGCGAGTTGAATCGTACCCGTCCCAATGTAGAGGTTATGGATGGTGTAGGATACACCATTATTCCTCAAGCGCACGCCTTTGATGAGCGATCATTGACTGAAACATTAGAGGCACAAGCTGAAACCGTCAAGAGCGCACAAAGTTTTTCTGCCGGACGACCTATCGTTATCAGTCCAGTTACATTTAAGCGGCGTTACAACCCACATGCTACAGTTGCTGAAGCCGAAAGAGCATTTGGCGAACTGCCTGACGCCGTTGATCCACGTCAAATGTCGCTTTATGGAACTGCATGGACGGTTGGAAGTCTAAAATATCTTGCAGAAAGTGGCGCGTCATCCGTTACCTATTATGAACTCACGGGTTGGCTTGGTGTTATGGAAAGAGACAAGGGTTCTCCTCTTCCAGAACACTTCCCCTCGAAGGCAAGAACCGTTTTTCCTCTTTATCATATCTTTGCCGATGTTGCTGAATGGAAAAACTGCTTCATCGTAGAATGCCATTCAAATTCACCACTTACTGTTGCCGCACTTGCTGTACAAAGCGAAGGAAGGCTACGTCTGCTCGTCGTCAATTTTACTTCTCTGCCACAAAAAGTCGTTTTAGGCACGTTAGCCACATCACAGGTTTCGCTGAGAAGTTTGGATGCGCAAACTGTGCAGGAGGCGATGCTTCAACCGGAACGCTTTCGACAGCAGTGGAAGCAGACAGAGGTTCGAGACAAAGAGCTTATACTTGATCTGGCTCCCTTTGCAACTGTGCGTATTGATGTCGAAGTGTAGTTTCCTGCATCACAGACTTAATCTTAGGAGGAGTAGCTATCGTGAGAATCCTGGCAGTAGGCGACTCGTTTGTACCCACGCGCCTGTTTGAAATAGGATTGAAGGATGTTCTTTCTGAACATTCGGTGCGCTTCATTCAACTCGATATGAATGCACCTTTTGTTCCAACAACTCCATCTGAGCGTGCGATTAAAGAATACGCGGGCAACCCCCAACAACTGGTGTCTGCGCTCGATGGTGTAGACATTCTTCTTGTTCATGGTGCCCCAGTAACTGATGCTGTTCTAAATGCCTCTTCTACTCTGAAAGTGGTAGGAGTTGCCAGGGGAGGACCTGTAAATGTCGATCTTGCCACCGCTAGCGAGAGAGGTATCGCAGTCATTACCGCACCTGCGCGTAATGCAGAGGCAGTTGCCGATCTCACACTTGCCTTCCTCATTATGCTCGCGCGGCAAATGATGAGCAGCATCGCGTTTATCGAGAATGGTGGAAGAGTTGGAGAATCGGCATTTGAAGGAGCACAATTCTTTGGAAACGAACTTGGTGGGCATATCCTGGGTCTAGTTGGCTGTGGCAATGTCGGTATTCGGGTCGCTCAGCGAGCGCAAGCCTTCGGTATGTCAGTTGTCGTTCATGATCCCTATGTGATGGCAGCCGAGTTGGAAAGCAAGGGCATGAAGGTTATGGAGCTTGAAGCTTTGCTTGCGTGTTCAGATTTCGTTTCGCTTCATACTAGAGTAACACCAGAGACGGTTAACTTCTTTGATGCGCGTAAGTTTCATCTGATGAAGCAGGGTGCATTTTTCATCAATACTGCACGCGAAACGTTGGTGGATGAGCAAGCACTCTACTCTGCTCTTGCTTCAGGCCACATCGCAGGTGCAGCTCTTGATGTACTGAAACCGTGGTCGGAGAGTATTAAAAATCCTCTTATAGCTTTACCAAACGTAATTGTGACGCCGCACATTGGTGGTGCGACACATGAAGCGGCCTTGCGCGGTGTGCAAATACTCGCCGAGCAAATTAACTCCTATCTAATCGGTAAGCCGATGCAGCATCGTGTGAAATTCGATACAGCAGGAAGGGCACAATGAGTACACAGTATTTGTTAGCCATAGACGCGGGTACTGGGAGTTGTCGCGCTTTGCTTTTTGATACCTCCGGCAAGCAAGTAGCACTTTCTCAACGTGAATGGACGCATCATTCTGAGGTGGAGTATCCGGGTTCGCAGGTATTCGATACTCATACCAACTGGGAGTATATCTCTAGCTGTATTCGCCAGGTACTCTCTACTCCAGGTGTGACACCAGACGCCATTGCAGGAGTAAGTAGTACGAGTATGCGTGAAGGCATTGTGTTGTATGACAAGATGGGGAAAGAGATTTGGGCGTGTCCTAACGTAGACTCCCGTGCAGGTGAGCAAGCTACGGAACTGGTGAATAACAAGCTCGCAGAGAAAATCTATTTTACAGGTGGCGACTGGGTTGCCATTACTACTCCTCCACGCTTACTCTGGCTGCAAAAATACAAGCCGAAAATCTTTGAGCGTATTACACATATGACTATGTTGAGCGATTGGATTCTGTTTAAACTGTGTGGCGAGTACATCACTGATCCCTCAGCTGGCTCCAGTTCTGGTATGTTTGACCTCTCGAAACGCACATGGTCAGATGAAATTGTGCAGATGTGCGGATTGAGTCCCGATGTGTTACCCCCGGTACGCGAATCCGGTACACTGCTTGGTCACGTCCATAGACAAGCTGCCGCCGAAACAGGTCTAAAAGAGGGAACGCCAGTGGTAGTTGGTGGTGCTGACACACAGCTAGGTCTCGTCGGCATCGGGCAGGTAGAGCCAGGACAGTTTACTATCGTAGGAGGGACGTTTTGGCAACAAACAGTTGGCGTGAATACGCCTCTGATTGATCCAGAAGGTCGCTTGAGAACGCTGTGTCACGCTCTTCCTGGGCAATGGATGCTAGAGGGTATCGGCTTTTACTCTGGCCTGACGATGCGCTGGTTTCGTGATGCATTCTGTCAGTATGAGCTAGAACAGGCACAGCGACTGAACCAGGACCCATATACGCTCATGGAGGAAGTGGCTCTCCGTGTTCCAGCAGGCTCAAATGGCGTTATGGGCATTTTCTCTAACGTGATGAATGCTCGTCGCTGGATTCATGCCTCTCCAGGACTGTTACAGTTTGATATCTCAAATCCGTTTTCCTCTGGTAAAAAGGAATGTATTCGAGCGATTGAAGAGAGTGCTGCCTACGTCTCTCATGGTCATATGAAAATCATCGAATCGCTAACTGGACGTACCTTCGAAGATATCGTTTTCACAGGTGGTGCCGCGAAAGGAAGGCTCTGGCCGCAAATTCTGGCTGATGTGCTCAATTGTCGCGTGAAGGTTCCGGTTGTCAAGGAATCAACCTCGCTAGGAGTCGCACTGTATATCGGCTTAGGGGTTGGATTGTACGATGATATACGTAATGCCACTCAGAGTCTCATCAGCTTTGAAAGAACGTTTGAACCCAATGAGGCAACTCATCAACGTTACCTGAGCCTTTATGAGCAGTGGTCTCAGGTCTATATTCGCTCTTTAGCGATGGTGGAAGACGGTCTTGTACAACCACTATGGCGTGCGGCAGGAACATAGTTCTTTCAATAGAAAGGGGTATATCGTTGAAGCAGGAAATACGTTTTAACAACTATTCCTATGCATTGGGAAAATCACGGCACGATCTCATCACGCCTGCTCTCGTTCTTGATCTGGATGTTGCTAAGAACAACATTCGTCATATGGCGGAGTACATGAGTAGCGTATCAGCCAAACTTCGACCTCATATCAAAGTGCACAAAAGTCCTGAGCTTGCACGAATGCAGATGGAGGCCGGAGAATGTGTTGGCATGAGTACCGCTACCGTATGGGAAGCGGTACTCATGGTACGAGGCGGCATTAACGACGTTCTGGTAGCGAATGCTGTTGTTGGTCCAGAAAAGATTCAGACACTCGCTGAACTTGCACGTGAGGCACATATACTTGTTGCTATCGACAACGAACAGAACGCGAAAGACCTCTCTGAGGCTGCCCTCAAAGCTGGTAGTGTATTGAGTGTTCTCATTGATCTGGATGTCGGCATGCAACGTTGCGGAGTGCGTTCAAAGGAAGAAGCATTGCATCTGGCTGAACAGGTAAGCAAGCTTCGCGGTCTGCGCCTAGAAGGGATGATGGGATATGAGGGACACTGTATGCTGGAGCCTGACCCAGACCTGCGTGTACACAAAGCTCATGAGGCAGTAGAGAAGCTTGCGGAAGCAGTTGATTTTCTTACACAGCATAGCTTTAGAACGGATATTATCTCTGGTGGTGGTACAGGAACCTATAATATTACAGGAGCACATCCTCGTCTCACAGAACTACAGGCGGGTTCGTACGTCGTCATGGATGCCTTTCATGCGCAACTCATTCCTGGGTTTCCTGTTGCTTTGACGGTGCTTGGTACTGTCCTGAGCCGTCATGGAAATAGAGTGATCCTCGATTCAGGACGGAAGACGATAGGAAGCGAACTTGGGCTGCCACAACTTAAGGATATCACATCCACGACTGCCGGTATCGCCGAGGAGCACCTGCTGGTCGATGTAGATGCATCCACCTCAATAAAAGTGGGAGATAAGGTCGAGGTGATTTCTGGGTACGGTCCAACCACGGTCAACTTACATGATGTGTACTATGTCGTAGAGAACAACATTGTTACTGATATATGGCCTATTCATGCACGTGGAACTGGACTTGGACCAGTTCGCTGAATAAACATATGTCTTGACACAGTGCATATATGCGATGTTTCCAATGCATATATGCATTGACTGTTTTATATCTGTTTTGTCTGATAGTGTCAACAAGGAGAACTTTACTTTTATGATTGGTATCGTCCCGTCCACTATCGCCGCGGATCACACACGTCTAGGTGAACAGATACAAGATGCCGAGCGAGCAGGTGCGCATCGTATTCAGATCGACGTGATGGATGGAAATTTCGTACCAGCTATCACTACTGGACCGATCATCGTTGAGGCAGTGCGCCGTTGTACAAAGCTCCCACTAGAAGCGCATCTGATGATTGCTCATCCAGAACGGCATATCGAGAACTTCGTAACGGCGGGAGCTGACCTCATTATTGTGCATCAGGAAGCTACTCCGCACCTTCATCGTCTCATTCAGCAGATTAAATCTGCTGGAAAGATGGTCGGAGTAGCACTGAATCCTGCAACACCGCTCTTTCTTCTTGATGACATACTCATGCATCTTGACCTTGTTTTGATTATGACCATGAACCCTGGGTTTGAGAACCAGACATTTCTCTCCGAGATGCTACCAAAGATTGCACGTCTCCGTCGGACGATTAACGAACGCGAGCTACAGTGTGATATTGAGGTTGATGGACGAATTCAAGAGAACACAGCTCATCAAGTCGTACAAGCTGGAGCAAATTTGCTTGTTGCAGGTTCGGCTATATTCAACCAGCGAGAGAGCGTTTTTGAGGCAATGGATAGGTTGCGAAAAGCTCTTTAACATTCCCACATGTCTAATGCTTCTGTAGACTACACTTCTCGCAATTTTCCTTCTTTCTTAGCGTTTTGCCCACATCCCTTCATTTCAACTTTTGAGTATGTTCTTGAGCGAAAGAAGATTTCCCAACAAGCTCACAAATATTACATAAAGCTCTTGTATCATAAGAATTCTTATGGTATAGTTTTGTAACACTTTTTATATAAAAAGTATCTTGTGTATCTTTTAGCGTCTGTCACTTTTAGAAAGATACTAGAGAAAGAAACAGTGAATATATTTTTGTGTTCATTATTGTATAGCACCTTAACATAACATATAAGTAGCGTTTATTTTGTTGTATATACTAGCCTGTATTTTTTGTCTTTTAGGTTGATACGGATGAGGAGTGACTTTGTGGCTGAACTAATAAGCGCGGGACCATTTGCTACAGAAAGGGAGCGTAGTGTTGCAGCGATACTAAAGCAACTTCCACAAGACTGGATCGTTATCTGCAACAAAATACTACCAACAGGTAATCGTTCTTACGAAATAGATTTTATTGTGATTGGAAGACGATGGGTTTTCCTCTTAGACGAGAAATCTTGGAGCGGAAAAATTCAGGGAAATGATCAGCTATGGGTACGTTCAGACGGTTTTTCTACACGCAGTCCTCTAGCTAAAGCTGATTATGTCTCAAAGATTCTGGCAAGCCATATCTCGTGGAAGGTAACACCACTTAAGGAAGCAGGATACTTTGTTCATGGCGGTGTTATCCTTTCTGCTATTGAACAATTACCCCAAATTCACGATGCTCGCGCGGGTAATGGTATCTTTCTACTTGGGAATGTTCTCGAACGGCTACAAGCACTCGATAGTCAGGAGGGGAGTTCCCTTGTAGGAGAATTCAGCACTTTCATCAAAAAAGCGTTGTATGATCTTTCTTCTCGCCCTCAAGTGCCTGCGAAGATTGATTTTTGGGATATAGAAGATGCTACCACGCTTCGCCCCGGTGTACGTCTCTTTAATGCAAAAATGAGTAGTAATCCAGAGCAACGTCGCCAACTGATGGTATATGATCTAGGATCAGAACCGCTTGCACAGCAAGAATTGCGAGATTTCTACATGCATGAATGCTTCGCACTACAACAACTGTATGCAACGGGACACGTTCCTCAAGTCGAAACGCCACGTATATGGTCCGATGATTTTCTTATCCTGCCAATTGTGCCGCCAACTGGACGTTCACTGTACGTCTACCCACAGCCTGAGACACGCGAAGAATTTGTACAAGAGTTAACATTAGCCGCTTCAAGCTTTAAGGCTCTTGGTCAATTTCATGCTCAAAACGTCCTCCATCGTGCTATTGGACCCAATACGCTCTATGTTCAAGGAGGAGCATCACCAAAAGTTATTTTTACAAACTTTTATGCTGCTCGCGTTGGCAATGTCTCGATAGCAATGAAGCTAGATACACTTTCTATTGAAGACCCCTATGCATCTATGGACCTTGCAATTGGGTACGAGTATGCAACACCGCAAACCGATTGCTTTAGCCTTGCTCTTGTCTTTTTGGAACGCCTCTCTGGAGTCTCACTAACGGATATTCGGGCTAACGTTGAGAGCGAAATACTCTTTCCTGCACAACCGCGTTGGTCTGCATTTCTCTCGACCGAACTCGCAGACGACCTGACTGCGCTCTTCAAAGCAATACTCACTCCTCTCAAGCATGTTCCACCTCCTGTAGCGAGTGAGATAGCAAAGAAGTTGAACGAGCTTGCACGCCGTGTAACGGCTACAAATCAGTCTATTGAGGGAAGCGTGCTTGATAAACGCTACAAAGTACATCGTCTGCTAGGAACGGGAGCGATGGCAAGTACCTATCTTGCGAGTGATATGGATTTTGAAGCACTTGGTTTATTTGCTTTGAAGCACTATACTAGTCCTGCCGAAGTATTGCAGCAGGCAGAGGCAGAGTTCAAGGCAATGCGCGATTTAAGTAGTCAATACTTTCCTCATATTTTTGCTATCAATCCACCTCAATATGAGGTACACGTGCAAATGGAGTATATTCCTGGTCCCACGCTGCAACAGGTTGAGAAAGAGTTTCCCTGGTCAATAGAACGTTGGTGGACATTTGCACAGCATCTCCTCAATGCGGTTGAAATTCTTGAGCAAAAACAATTGTTGCATCGTGATATCAAGCCTGCAAACATTATTATTCACGAATCGGATAGCAGTCCAGTACTGATTGACTTCGGCTTCGCCATCCGCAAGGGAATAGTGGGTCAAGCTGCTGGTACTCCTTTGTATGTACCACCAGAGGCGATGACGATGGACCCACCTCCACCATCGACAGACCGCTATTCGTTAGGCGTCGTGCTATTTAAAGCACTCCTTGGATATTTACCATTCACAATAGATAAAGTCGGCAAGCGTGTTCCTGTTTCGCTCGAACAGATAACGGATGAGAAAATAAGAAGAATAGCTCATGTATTATTGCGCGTCGTGGCGAACAACCCTGATGAGCGTCCTCGTTCGCTCGATCAGGTGAGACAAGCACTACACACCGCTTTTGTCGCTATTGAAGAACCAGAGGTCGCACCTGAATTGCAAAACAAGGTGAATCTATGGGTCAAGAACGTGCGTAGCCTGTATCGTAATAGTGATGTGGGGAATCAGAATAACCGAGGACTGGATACACCGTTTGTTAAAGAAACATATGTGCCAACAGCTCTTGATAAAAAGCTTCTACCAGCAATCTTCGAGCAACGACCAAAGATTGTCTTTCTTTCTGGTAATCCTGGTGATGGGAAAACCGCGTTTTTAGAGCAGGTACAACAAGAGTTACAGAAAAGACATGCCGTACAAAAACAAGAAAAGTCAGATCGTAGTGGCTGGGAATGGGAGTATAATGGGCATATCTTTCGTAGCTGTTATGATGCTTCAGAGTCACACGCAGGTCTAAGTGCAGATGGGCAACTAGGTAAAAAGCTTCGTGAGTTAGAAGGTGCAACCGAGCCATCAGTATCACTGACGCTACTTGTTGCGATCAACGATGGACGTTTGGAGGACTATTTTTCGCGCAAAAGAGAAGTATTTCCTTGGGTGGCGAAACAGTTAGAGAAGCGCAACGAGCAAAAAGAAATGTCTTCGTCCGTCTGGGTAATAGACTTAAAGAAACGTGCATTTGTGACGATGCCAGAGAGAAAAGAACTTTCTGTATTTCGTCAAGTCTTAAAACGTCTTGTGACTCCTGAAAAGTGGAGTATTTGTGAAGAGTGTGCGGCACAAACAGTGTGCCCTATTCGCAACAACGCAATGGCTTTACGCGAACCCAAAATTGCGAGGCGCTTGGAATTTCTCTTCTTGCTCTCTCACTTACGCCAACAACGTCATACCACGATGCGTGATTTGCGCTCAGCATTAGCTTATCTTATAACAAGCAATAAAAGTTGTGAGCAGATACATGTGGCACATGAGAATACGGATGTGGGAACATCGCTTCTCGCTTATGCTTATTGGCAATCGGCGTTTGCACCTGTCGAGAAGAGTGATGAACTTCTCACGGATTTAATGCCACTTGATCCTGGACGCTTTCCTCATCCGCACCTTGATCGTTTCCTGCACTTTCATCAAGCGATGAACGATGCAGAGAAAAGAAGTATTCTCTTTACAGATAAAACGGACTTAGCTCCACAGCGTTTTCAAAATGAATATGAATGGATGGCAGCCTTCAAGCGTCGCTTGTATTTTGAGAGCGAGAAAGCAGGACAAGAGACTCAAAACAACCTTTCACCTGCACTTCCTAAGATACGTTGGAAGACGTTGCTCCCGTATCAGTATGCACAAGATTTTGTGACACTGTTAGATGATGGTTTTGCTGATGAAGGAATAGCGGTATTTCTTGAAGAGATAGCACTTGGCATCTTACGTTCAGATGGGGTCATAGAAGATGTTCCAGAGGAGAAGCTAAGCGTAAAGGTGAGTGCGTCAGAGGAGCAGCAGCTTGTAGTGTTAAAACAACTTCCTATTGAGGATTTTGTGTTGCGCATCGAAGTATCAATGAGTACAAACATGGTTGAGCAAGTACCTGAGCATCTGGTCTTGGTACATAAGCACTCAGGGACACCGCGTTTAGAAATCACACTAGACCTGTTTGAGTTACTTATGAGAATGGCTGACGGATTGCAACCAACCGCCCCAGAGTTTAGGCCATTATTGGAGGATATAAAGCTCTTCAAAGATACGCTCTTGCTCCGTGAGACGCGTGACCTTATCTTAATAGAAAATCAGTATAAAGTGCATCGTGTTGCACAGGAGCGTGGCAAGATTGTACGCACGCGCTTGAAATAGAGAGGGTGATAGAAACGTGAAAGTAAAATTACCTAAAGACATCGTTGGAGTCAAATTTCCAAAGGTATCTACTATAGAACTGAACGGTTTCGATATTGATTTATTCCTTCCCTCGCTATTTTTCACTATTCTCGCGCAGGGCAGAGGAAAAGCTAGACAGATAAATAAACCAACGGAGATAAAGAAATTTATAGATGCTCTTGCGCATCATCCAGCTCTTGAGGGCTTCGACGATCCAGAAGGGCGGAAAGTCCTTGAACGCTTAGTTAGGACTACATTAATCACAATTGGTGGAGTCGGTAAATCTAGTGTCGGTGAACAGATAACATCTATTGTTCCATATTCGTTACTTGCACATAAACCAGGCTTTCCTGCTGAAGGAAGCCGTCAAAGAAGTGTAGATACTTTTATATATCAAGTATTACGAGAGCGGATGGGCGCGGACGACAGACTAAGAGAGTTTGTAAAAATGGTTTTTGGAAAAGGTATTACTGTTGGAAATATCTCTGAACTTGGAGGTTCATATGATGGTCTCTCTCAGCTTGATACTCTTGCACGACTTTCTATTGCTTTTTTAGATGGATTTGAAAATACAAGACCTGGGCAAAAGAGTCGAGAGAACAATGTTCAAAATCCGTGTCATGTGTTAGCAAAAGAATTTGCGACAGATATCTATCGCTATCTCTTTACATTCTATGATTCTATGCCTGTCCAGGCATTTACCTACCATCTGCTCTCTCTTATCAATTTTGAACTCTTCAACTATACGCTCAAGTTGGTACACTCCGTAAATGAGTTAGTGCAAAATCCTGATGAGTTACCCATTGCAATGCGTGATTGTATCGGAATTTCATCACCACAGCTTTACCTTGATTTCACAGAAGCTTCAACAGGCTACAGCTTGGAAATGGCTCGCTCCTGTGTTCGTCGAGATATTGAGTCATATCAACAATTTCTGTTTTCTAATTTGTTGCTACGGCAGCTAGATGTGTATGTAGATAAACTGAATAAACCACGATATAAGGCAAGTATCGATAAAATTTTGTCTTCTGACCTTTCAGGAGGGGAATATCTCCAAAGACTGCTTCAACTACGAGATGATCCTATTGTTGGTCTCGGTATTGAGGCTTTAGCCAATTTTGATGAAGATAGGATTCGTGAAGCAAATAATCAAGAGGGAGAAGACAACGACGCTGAGGCACTTCACTGGTTTGATGCAATTGTGAATGGTGCTGAAGGAAGTGTCGAGCGTGTTGTAAGCCTACTTGTAGAAGGTCAGCAAAAAGAGGCTATTAGCAAATTTATTCAGTGGTACTGGAGTGTGGGAGGCTTGAAAAAAAATCATGGCATTCTGAGGGGAAATTCAGTGAATCGTAAATCATGGCGATATGCTCCTACAAATGATTTGCTTGCTGTGCTGGTGCAGTTGGCAGCGGCTCGCCAGCCCTTAGAAACAAAGAGGGAAGAAGGACAGGAGGTGCCTCCAATTCGCTTGCAAGAGTTTTTGCAATTCTTAGAAGAGCGTTTCGGTATTATTGTGGACCGACCTCCTGCACAATTTGAGGGTGCGGAATATGCGGCAGCCGCGCGTGAAAATTTACGAGCGATGCTACGACGCTTGCGACAAATGGGTATCTTTCATGATCTCTCAGACGATTTTACTGTACAGCGCTTGTATCCTCCTTATGCAAGCAAGCTGACTGAGAAGGTAGGAGTGTAAGTATGATTGACATGATTGCTCCAGACATATTACAAATAGAGATAGTGGCGAACGAAATTGTCACATATATGAAAGATACAGAAGCAGGTCATTGTGCCCGTGTAGATTTTCTTAGTCATGTTGAGGCTCTGAATATCTGCCAGTATATACAACAAAAGCAACTTGTCACAGGCGTTGCATTTCACATTCTTACTTCAGACGATGAGAAGACGAGAGAGAATACACTATTTATTACGACCGATAAAGCTATTGAAATACGTAACCGTAAGCAAGAGCGACTTTGTTTGTTTATTGCTACTGATCTTGTTGATGCTGCCTCCAGCTCGATTGCCAACTCGTTCGCACTCATTGATGGGAGAGCATTACATGCTCTTGTCTTGAAACGTATTACCGACAAACTTTCGCCAGAGTTCACAACGATTATGCGGTCTGTAATGAGCAAGTTGCATGGATTGTCTGGCATGAGTGACGAGCGTCGCCTCGACTTTGCACTTGCGCTCTTGCATCATATGCAAAGGAATGAAACGACTCCACCAGGACTAGAGCTATGGCGCGTTGGGCTGATCGCGGATGCTGATAATGGATTTGTGGCTCGTCTTGATAGAAACCGAGAGTGTACGCAAGCTTTATCTCGCCCAAACAAACTTGGTGCAACCACACGTGAACGTATTCAAAGCATTAAAGTTGATGCTTCCACTACAACAGCTTTAGAGAATTTTTTCCGCAAATATGCTATGAATAATGTCCGTACATGGTCGCAGGCTCTAGCCGCAGAGCCGACGTTGACCTTTGATCGCTGGGTGTTTCCAACCGTGAATCAGAGCGATCTGCAAGGGGTCATTATCACGCCTTTCTTGAGAGCGACAGGTGAAGTTGAACCTTTTTGTCGTCTTGCTCAACCCGATGGCGCGAAAGGCAGTTTGTTGGCACGTTACGGTGCGAAAGAAAGCATGATAGTGCGCTGGAAAACTGACCCTATCCTTCCAAAAGATGTTGATCGTTGGCATGTTGGCATTGTTCCCGTTACTAATGATAGTGAATCTGATGAAGCACTCGATGAGCAAGGAAGCAACAAATTTGAAAATGCTCTTTATGAAAGTAGTATTGCTGGAAAAAGACGAAATATTACCATCAAATTAGACATGGATTTTGAAGAGCCGCCCGATTATGCTGTATGTGTCAGAATTATGCCAGTGAGCGCAGATGGACGTGAAATTCTTCATTCAGAGACATTCGAACCGATTTTTGCTGATAGTCAAGAGTTTTTTCTGGTACAAGATGTTATTGGCGAACCTCCTAATCAGTCGAAAAAAAGCATTCTCTCAACACCTACGCTAGCATTTGGGCGAATTGAGTATCTCGTTAATAATAAGAAGGTAACACAACTGACCGAGACTGATCCTGAGTGGCTAAGCAAAGACTTGGAATACTTTCGTGTACGCCTCAATGAGAAAGACATGCTTAATGTTGGTATGAATAGAACTTTGCTGGCATTAGAAAAAAGAGTTCTCGCTGAATCACGGCAAAGTGGCTGTTTCATACTTGATGTCGATGAGATTCGACCTGTCAAAGATCAGGATTTCCAGCCACTCCCTTTACAAGAGGAACGGGTGGCCTATTGGGCTGCTTTCTGGCGAGCACGCGAGACATTTTTCAAGCGTCTACGTCAATCGGATATGCGTTCGGTGATCGAAGTCGCTGATTGGACACCCGAACTTGCTACCACTGCCTTACGCTATGCACAAGTGTACCATGAACTCATTGACAATCTGGTTAAACTTCAGTGTGGAGCAGCCGAATTACGTGAAGCTCTTTCCCTCGATACACTTCTTATTCGACACATAGGTAGAGGCGAGGCGATAGAAGAGGCTATAATTCTTTTACCAACACATCCTCTACGTGCGGCTTGGTTCGCAAGCTACACTCAGCTCTTACGCGAGTGGGAGAAACAGTTGCTGAGCAAGCCAGGGCGAGAACGTGCGCTTAGCATTGATTTACCCAATTTACGTTTGCTCACCCCCGTGAACGTGCCAGCATTTGCCTACCATACAGCATCAGTAACAACATTCACCTTTTTTCAAAATCTACGTTTCTTCTATGGTGTTTCTCTTCCAATTGGAGTATCGGACCCTTACCGTCGCTTTAGCGATGTCGCACACATTCTTGATTCTGGCGTGGAGCAAATAAGTACTGACGATGTACAGCCGGAGCAGTTAACCACGAACCTCGTAAAGTTTCATGAGTCGCATCCATATGCAGATACGCTTGTGACCACGCTCCTTAACCCTGATCGTGGTAATTTCTTTGCTGAGGCCATAAAGAAGTTTATAACTATTCGAGCGAACGATGAAAATACATCAGGAGAACATTTACCCACTTTTCAGATCATTGCCTACACAGGAGACAGAAGCAGAAGTACGTTTGATGCATTTGAGCAGATACGGCAGCAGCAGATTGATCAGCAATATGGTAAAAGCTCGGACCATTTCTTGCCAGGTTTGACTGTAACAACACGAGCGTTGAGCCAGCTTGACGACCAAAAGCCATTGCTTCCTGAAGCTCATATCGCGGTTGTAACAAATTTTACGCAACCAGAAATTGTATCATCGTTACCTCAAACAGAAGACAATGATACGGCTGGTAGCTTCTCTTTGTATGGGCTGATTAATCGTTTTGTCTCACAGTTCACTATTGATAATGATGGTTTACTCTGGCGACATAGTATTGTAACGGAGGGCGTACGCAAACCAGAACCGCATCCAGCAGGTCCAAGATATACGGAGACGTGTCTTGAATTACATGCATCATTACTTGATGCTGGTGGCTATCTTCTTGGAGGCTCTGCCAAGACAAAACCTGTTTTGGAAGTACGTCTTGATGCCAAGAAGCGTGACCTGCTAGAGCAATTACATACAAATACTAATTGGGTGGTTACATTAGATCGTTTTTTCACGCTCGACTACTACGACTCTCCCCACCAACCAGGTCTTGACAATGTCGCGCGAAAATATGTGTTGGATTACTCGCCGGACTTTACAGATGGCCTTGGACATCGCATGATGGTGACAACAGCGTGGCACGAAGAGATTGAAACGCTGCTGAGTCAGGCAATGGACGAACTCGGCTTTTCAGCTATTGATGAGAGTGTCAGTCATCTGCTTCATTATCTCAAGACCATTTCTGGTCGTCTTGCTCTCGACGCAATCGAGTCGAGTACGAGCGCTGCAGCTGCAGTAGGATTAGGGGTTGTGACAGCATGGCTACAAAAAAATTATAGGTTGCGCCAAGCTGTGCTTATTCCTATAGACATTTATCCGCGTTTATTCTCAAAGACTGGAACAGGCAAATCGGCACGGGGTGAGCGACGTTGTGACCTTGTACTGATCTCTCTGAAACGCAATATAGTGGAGGCAACCTTTATCGAGGTGAAATGGCGTAGAGGAAACATTCCTCTTGAACAACTCGCGGAGGATATGGTGTTACAAATGGAGGGATCGGCAAAGGCCATGCGAAGCAGATTCTTCGATGAGAAGCGGGTCGATGGTGCGCTTCAACGCTCATATTTAGCGAATGTTTTGAGGTTTTACTTTGAGCGTTCGCGTCGTTATAAATTGTTTGATAGCGAAGCTGAAACTTCCTTCTTGGAGCATGTAACACGACTTGAGAAAACCGGACTAGAATTCAGACCCATCTACGAAGGCTACGTGGTAAAACTCGATGATGAGCCAAGAAATAAGCCATTGCTCATAGACAACGCCAAGATTACATTGCTGACCGCACGCGACTTCGCAGATGAGCCTGTACTACTTCCCACTACGACGACTTTTACATATCAGCAACCACCACTCAATGTGCCAGTCGTGAAAGAAGTGTCAAGCTATGATGCATCAGTAGCTTTACTGGAAGAGGATGATGAGCCAACGGAAAAGCGACCAGTAGTTCGCCCTCCAAAACCTTCTTCTGTGGAACCGCAGGTTTTGCCAGAGGTAAAATCAGAACAATTGCCTATAAATGAAGGAGCAGTAAAGAAAGACGAACTTCCTCATACAAACGAGCAAGTAGCTATTCCACTTGGAGAAACTTCTGGTGTGCCAGTTGTCTGGGAGCCGGGAGTGAAGGGAAGCCCTCATCTTTTCGTGCTTGGCATTCCTGGACAGGGAAAGTCATGGACCGTGACACGTATCTTATCTGAACTTGCTAGACAACGTGTGCCAGCACTGGTTCTCGATTTTCACGGTCAATTTGCCGATCCTCAAGGCGATTTTGTACATGTGGCTCAGCCTCATGTGCTGGATGCCGCCAAAGGATTACCGTTTTCACCATTTGAGTGTACGCAAGAAAACGGGCAAAGTGGATGGATGGCAAACACCCTCGCAGTATCAGAAATATTTGCCTATGTCGCCAACTTGGGCGAGGTGCAGAAGGATGTTGTCTATACCTCTATTCGTGATGCTTATAAAGCACGAGGCTTTAGTGATGAGCAGGAGCAAATGGAGAAACAGACTCTTCTTTATCCTACTCTTAATGAGGTGATGAAGCACATCGAGGAGAATGAGCGTATACGTCACGTTTCCAATGTGACCGCTCGCTGTCGTCCATTGCTCGAAATGAATCTTTTTCGCCCAATCGAAAATGCTGTTGATGTACTCACGCTTGTTCGCAATGGTTTAGTTATTGATTTGCACAATCTATTCGCGGAATCCTTGCAAATGGCAACTGGCGCGTTTATGTTACGCAAACTCTACAAGGATATGTTTCACTGGGGGTACGCGGATCGACTGCGACTCGCTATTGTGCTGGATGAAGCACATCGTCTTGCAAAAGATATTACACTGCCAAAACTCATGAAGGAAGGACGCAAATTTGGTATCGCTGTAATCGTTGCGAGCCAGGGGCTAGCTGACTTTCATCCCGATGTGTTGAGCAATGCTGGAACAAAGGTGATTTTTCGTATGAACTATCCAGAGTCACGTAAGGTTTCAGGGTTTATTCGGACTCGTCAGGGGCAGGAGCTTTCTGAACGCATAGAGCAATTGTCAGTAGGTTCCGCTTATGTGCAAACACCAGAGATGATGTACGGCTCTGCTGTAAAAATGTACCCGCTAGAGACCTAAAGTGTAGCTCACTTCACATGCATAGCACACAATAGAGGGAAATAGATATTTCCCTCTATTGTGTGCTATGCATGGGGACGTCTCATTATGAAGAAACTTGATTAAGCTTCGCATCTGGCGGCTGGTCTAGTAATTGCTGTTTTTTCTTATGTTCTGAAATCGTTCTATTTGTATTTTCGGCGAACAAACTTAATGCTTCTTCAAGCGGTTTGTCTCGATATATTCTTGTTCCTAACTTCAAAGCATTATACTCATCCTCTATTGTATCTGCCGCTTTTTGCGTATCATTACTGCGCTCTTTATATTTAAAATACGCAATAGCTCCCGACGATATAGTGACGATTAAACTAAAAAGTGCTGCACTGAATTTGAGTTCGGTTGAGAGAGTTGTTGCACCGATGAAGATAGTTGCACCGGTAGTTGCTGTAGCGAGAGCAGAGAAGAAAATGATGGCAACTTGCATTCGATCATGAGTGCTTCGGTGCCTTCTGGCATCTTGCTTGTATCCATCTATAATAGTAAGTGCTTCCCTCTCATAAAATTCTGTTCTTGCTTGGAAAAGTTTTTCTTCAAGTGTTTGTGATTGTGGTTGCACCTTTTTCTCCTCCACTTGCTGCTGTTGTCGTGCTTCCAATTGCTTTGTTTTCTCTACCTCGATCTGAAGCCGTAGGGCATCTGCGTTTTTTTTGCGGTTACTTCTTTCTTGATTGGCTTCATTGAGTTGTTGAGATTCAAATGCAGAGACGATTTCTTCCATTTCTCTGTGCTTAAAGTCAAAAACTACAGACGAGAGTTCTTCCTCTTTAATAGTTTGTAGAGCAGAGAGGTAAGTCTGAAGCTCGATGATGTCGTTCATATACTGCTGTTTGAGTTCGTCACTCTTCAAAGTATACCGATGGGATAACATTTATTGTTGCCCTCCAAATGACATATTTCTTTTTCTTTTAACATCCCCTTTCATCTTAAAAGAACGTATGTAAGGTAAATAAATCAAATACATTAAATATAAGTATAATATCTATTAAGATGAGTATTCCTGCGTTGCTCCTTCTATTATGTATATCTAAGAAGCAAAAAATCTTCATTTTCTGTACCCCCTACGCGGTATCTACAAAATGAAGATTCAGGTCGAGACCATCTCATAACATGCTTTCTCTTCGTTTTTATAAATGTAGCGACGGGAAACACACGTAAGGGGGTTGGAGACGAGGACCTCATTGGTCAATCACAACTCGCAGTACTATTTAAAGGAGTACTCAGGATACTTAACTACTCAGATGAAGAAAGGTTTATTCAAGCCGTAGATACAATCACACTAAAAGATGCTGAGCTTGCTTTTGCAATAAGAAATGGCATAGCATAATATAGCATACAGCAAGATCATCACAAGAATTGAATTAAGCGACACTGTAGTGACAATGATCGGGAAGCGAGGCTAAATGGCTAGAGAAGCCCATGTAAAATTCAATTATGGACTTTTTTGTGTTGCAAGGTGAAATTCTATTTTAGTCCCTTGAGTCGGGACAAAGCCTCTGCAGTGCCTATACCGTGCTTGTCTAGCATCTCAAGAAGCTATTTCAGTCCCCTCAAACGGGGCAACGCCTCTGCAATCTATCGCCATACACTTCCTGTCCTTGCCTTTCGCCTCTATTTCAGTCCCCTCGAACGGGGCAACGCCTCTGCAATTGAAGAGGAAGCCGACGTACTAGCTAGCATGTTTTCAAAATTTTAGTCCCCTCGAACGAGCAACGCCTCTGCAATTACAGCATACGTGCAACGTCTCGATAGCCGTCTATCATTTCAGTCCCCTCGTTCGGGGCAATACCTCTGCAATATGTTCTTATTGAGGAACGTGATCGTCTTCCTGGATATTTCAGTCCCCTCGTTCGGGGCAATACCTCTGCAATTGCATCGTCTACTTTTCCTCTCTATCTTCTCTGAGAATTTCAGTCCCCTCATTCGGGGCAAAACCTCTGCAAATCACAAAACACAATAACGAAAACAACAAAACATACAATTTAAAAACCCAAAAAAGCAGAAA
>CAXUHF010000057.1:0-5407 GCA_964250765.1 uncultured Ktedonobacteraceae bacterium
AATGTGCAAGCGAGCATGCTCGCTTGCACATTCCACTAACCGTGCATATTTATTTATTTTCTTCTTTATCGCTGACGCCAGCTTCGGCGAAGGTTGCCATCTCGCGATGCATACGTAGAGCCGCGTCAATAATTGTCATGGCGAGAACAGCACCTGTTCCCTCACCAAGTCTCAAGTTCAGATCAAGTATTGGTGAGAGTTTGAGTTGCTCAAGAATAACATGATGCCCACTCTCGACGGAGACATGCCCGGCGAAAAGATAGTCGCGCACAGCGGGAACGAGTTGTGTGGCAACAAGGGCAGCCGCTCCTGAAATAAAGCCATCAATGACGACTGGAACACCATGTGTTGCCGCTGCAAGAATAACTCCAACCAACCCCGCTATTTCCAGACCACCAACTTTGGCGAGTACATCGAGCGGGTCTGTTGCATCAGGACTATTCCGAGAAATGGCGCGTTCGATGATGGCTATTTTGTGTGCAAGTTGTGCATCGTCGATGCCTGTACCGCGCCCTGTGACAAGCTGAACGGGAACATGAGCAAGCACTGCTGTAATTGCGCTCGATGCTGTCGTGTTGCCAATGCCCATCTCGCCCGTTGCAAGCATATCAACGCCTTGTTGTATCAGCGATGTTGCCACATCCATGCCTACGTTGATAGCAGTCTGTGCCTGCTCGCGTGTCATTGCCGGTCCTTGCGCCATATTCGCGGTGCCAGCCGCGACCTTACGTGAGAGCAGGTTAGGGTGCTGTATTTCTTCCGCGACGCCGATATCGACGACCACAACCTCTGCTCCTGCATGGAGTGAGAGCGCATTGATTGCGGCTCCTCCATGCAAAAAGTTGAGCACCATTTGAGGCGTCACAGCAGAAGGATATGCACTAACACCCTCCGCCGTAACACCATGATCGGCTGCCATGATGATAACAGCTTTGCGCTGTATTGTTGGCAATACCTGATGTGTGATGCCTGCCATTTGTATCGCAATCTCTTCTAGTCGTCCCATGCTACCAGGAGGCTTTGTCAATTGCTGTTGTCGTGTTCGTGCTGAATCCATCGTATTCTGGTTAAGGGGAGGAATAGCTATGTTAAATAGGGAAGTCATGCTGTATCCTTTTAGAAATCAAGCCCTTTCTGGGCCATAATACCTTGTGTTTTATAGGGGTGTTTGATTTCGCGCATCTCCGTTACAAGGTCTGCATATTCGATCAAGGCTTCGGGAGCATCGCGTCCGGTCAAGATAACGTGGAGCGTAGGATTACGAGTGCGTAGTGTCATAAGCACTTCTTCTATGTCGAGCCAACCATAGGTGAGGGTGTAGGTGATTTCATCCATGATGACAATATCGTAGTTGTTGCTTTCGATTTTCGCACGACACTGTTGCCAGCACTCTTGTGCAAGGGCACGGTCAGAGTCCAGGTCTTCGCTCGTCCAGGTAAAGCCCTGTCCCAACGGGATAATCTCGACGCCCATACGCTCTGCTGCACGAATTTCGCCCCACTTGCCCGTCGTAGCCTTCATAAATTGTAGCATTACAACGCGCAGGTCCTGGCCCCACGCTCGTAACAATACGCCGAGCGCAGCCGTTGTCTTGCCTTTACCACTACCCGTATACACAAGTGTCAAACCTTTTTTCCCTGGTTGCCTATTCGCTCTCACCTTTGCTAGCTCTTGCCGAATACGCGCGCGTCCCTCCTCAGTTAATTCCTCAACCTCAGCCTCCTGCACAATTTCGCTTGGAACGTTTTCTTCCATCTTCGTATCGTACCTCCATAGCTATATTGTGTCACAAACATGCTTGTATACGAATGACTCAGGGGAGGTCTTACAATGTGTTGATAACTGCCTCCACCTCAATTTCAACTAACATATCAGGCTCAATCAATCTGCTCACTTGCACCATTGTAGCGGCGGGTCGAATATCGCGGAAGAACTCACCGTGCGCTTTACCAATTTCCTGCCAGTCGTCGATATTGATGACGAACATGCGAGTACGTACAACGTCTTTCATACTTGTACCCGCTTTTGTAAGCGCACGTTCAATGTTTTTGAGTACCTGTACCGTTTGTGCATAAGCATTGCCTTTGCCAACAACGTGCCCTTGTTCGTCGGTTGCAGTTGTCCCCGCGACATGGACGCTATTGCCAACGCGTACTGCTCGTGAATAGCCGACGATAGCTTCCCACTGCACACCACTTGAAATGTTTTGACGCTCCATGCTCTATCTATTCCTCGCTTTTAGAAGGGCTGATACTCTTCATCGTCGTCATCGACTGACTGTTGTGGCTTTGGTTGAGGCACTGAGGGTAGCTTGCCATTAGCGGCTTGTTTCTTCAAGAAATCGTCACGCGCTTTCTCCTCCGCCATGATGTCAGCGACCTCATCAGCCATAGAGTGGCTTTCACCAAAGCTTCCACTACCGCGTCCACCTGTTCCTCCGTCGATAATTTCGCGCCCACCACGTCCACCTTGCTCGGAATGGCCTATGATGCCGCGCTCCTCCAGGAGGTCGATCAGGCGAGCCGCACGCGAATAGCCGATGCGTAGACGACGCTGCAAGAGCGAAATCGAGGCTTTTTCGTATTCGCGCACAACCTCTTCAGCTTTTTCGAGCAGGTCGTCGTCTAATTCAAACTCGTCTGATGTCTGCTCTTTTAGCTCCCAGCCTGGCTCAACCGTTGCCTGAACCTCTACTGGGTCAATGTTTTGCCCACCATTGGCTGCAATTGCGTGTTGTGCTGCCTGCTCACGCCAGTAGTGCACAAGGCTTTCCGCCTCTTCGTCCGCAAGAAATGCTCCCTGTATACGTTCAGGGCGTCCCGCATCCGAGGGAAGATAGAGCATATCGCCTCGTCCCAGGAGTCGTTCGGCACCGCCCATGTCGATAATCGTACGCGAGTCTACGGCGGAACTGACCATGAACGAGATACGGGTGGGAATGTTGGCTTTGATTAGGCCAGTGATGACATCGACGGAAGGGCGTTGTGTTGCCACAACAAGGTGAATACCTGTTGCACGAGCTAACTGTGCCAGACGACAGATCATGCCCTCAACCTCTTCCGGTGCCGCCATCATCAAGTCCGCTAATTCGTCGATGATGATCACAATCGCAGGAAGATTGTTCAGTGTGTTATCGCCCTTCGCCGCGCGCTCGGCTCGCATCTTACGATAGCCATCGAGGTTGCGTACTCCTAACTGCGAGAAGAGGCGATAGCGTTTCTCCATCTCATTGATGCCATTCTTGAGCAGCGAAACAACCTTCTCGACCTCAGTTACAACTGGTGAGAGCAGATGTGGAATACCGTTGTACATGTTGAGTTCGACCATCTTCGGGTCAACCATGAGAAGTCGTACATCGTCCGGCGTAGCTTGCGTGATAATACTGGCGATGATCGCGTTAATCATAACCGATTTGCCAGCACCAGTTGCGCCCGCAATGAGCAAGTGCGGCATACGGGCGAGGTCGCCCACGCGCACAACACCCGCTACGTCTTTGCCCAGCGCAACCGCGAGCCTTGATTTCGCTTTTGCTACCTGATATTCTTTGCTCTCTAACACCTCGCGCAATGTGACAAGCCGACTATTTTTGTTGGGAATTTCAACGCCTACATAGGGGCGTCCTGGTACTGGTGCCTCCATACGAATGGTTTTGGCTTCGAGTACGAGGGCGAGATCGTTTTGCAGAGCCATAATACGGCTCACGCGGGTACGCGTCTCATAGACGATATTGCCGCCAGCATCACGTACAGGAACGAGTTTACCCGTCTTCTCATCGGGTTTCATCTCTGGCTTGCCTGTGGGACGGATACCGAGACGGATAATGGTTGGGCCGATACTGATATCTTCTTTTTTGACCTCCGCATCGACACGGAAGCTACGTAACGTCTCTTGAATGGTTTTTGCTAGCGTCTCCGTGTCGTCGCCGAGCATTTGAATTTTGACCTCATCTGGACTATTAAGGAGAGTGGTCTGCGGCAAAATCCAGAAATTTTCACCTTGCGGTATTGAATTGGCGATACGTGGTGTTTTCTGCGGTGTTTTAGGAACCTCACCTACTTGATGACTCCTGTTGGGCATAAGGTCTTCCATGTGACCCATATCTTTTATCACAAGCTTATCAGGATTTGTATCGAGTGGAAGTGGCTGTTGGCGTGCGCCTCTAACCGCGTTCACGTGATTATCCACGTCAAGTGGGATGGGTGTACGTGGGCCGCGTGGCACGATGCCTACGTCTTGCTTATGAATGTTGATATCGTTGCGTGGATCATCGTCCTCATCATTAAAATCTGCCTCAAACTCTATATCATCTTCGTCTTCGTCATTCTCGCTTCTATTTGCCACATTGCGTCCCTGGACTTGCTGCTGTTGAACGGGTACCATGCCGTTTCCATAGCGGCTAAATTGTGGGCGTTGTCCAAGAAATGGCGAGGGACCAGTTGAGGCTGGTCCATTTTTGTTACTCAGTGTTGGTCTTTTTTCATCGGAAAGCAGGTTTTGTACAAACTGACCGACCAGGAGCACATGTCCAAAGGTAATACGAAAGGTGAAGATGATGAGCAGTACAATAAGACCAAGTATTATGACATGTGCAGCTGCGGCGGGCCATCCTAATAATGGACGCACTAACAATCCTGCTACGATGCCTGTCGTGAGCGAGTCATTTCCTATAATGAGACGACTTTCTACGAGAAGCAGAAGCCAGATGGCACCCAGGCCAAAGATCATTGACCAACGTAGCAGTGGCTCGTTACGAATTCCTTCGATGAGATGTGTTAACGCGAAAGCTACAAGACCGAAAGCTAAAAGATAGGCCGACCAACCAAACATTAGGAGAAGGAATTTACCAATACCTCCCAATATTGGTGTCGTTTGAAATATCGTTAATGAGCCGAAGAGCAGGAGAGATACAATCAGTAGCACAATGCTCCATACGCGTTGCTGCTGGTGTGCCTCCATACCGTTCCACTTATTGTATGCCCATTCAATAGCGCGAGGATCGCTGGGTGCTGGCTTAGGAACGGTACGATATGGTGTAGTTTTTCTGGGTGTACTACTCGTGGTACTCTTTCTGCCGCGTGTTGATGATTTGGAGGACCCACCACGCGTGTTCTGTTTTGACGCGGGTAATTGTGAACGTTGCTCTACGCGGGTGCTCTGTACGGTTTTCGCATTCCCAACTGCCGCCTTGCTAACACGCGAAGTCCCTTGTTCCATACTTGGCACAACTCGCTGGCGTCTCGTCTCTTTGTCTGCCATGTTCTAGTCCTCCCTCTTTGTTGAATTGTCTAAGAACGCAGAGACACCCGTATGATAGCGCAAATGTTCCAGAGAAGCAATAGGGAGTATGATGGTTGTTGTAAACGTGTTTGCCAAACAGTAAACAAGGAAGGCAAACACGTTAAAAAAA
>CAXUHF010000057.1:5417-10020 GCA_964250765.1 uncultured Ktedonobacteraceae bacterium
TTGGTTTGTTTAAACGGTTTGCCCCTCCGTTTCCCCCTGTTGGCAAAAAGGTTTAAAACAACACGAGTATATACATAATTATGGTTGAATAGGCTGACCACCATTATTGGGCCTGCAGATGTAGAAGCTACAGGTCGTCGGTGGTGTATTGTAACCCCCTCCATCGCCTGTTGTAGGCAGAGTGCCATCAATAAACCAGTCTTCAACGGTTCCCTCGCCTGAACGTGGGGCAAGGCCAGTAGTAGCAGAAACCACGCCTTTATGGACGTTGGCAGGGACAGCGAAGTCATCGGGCGGGAAATTGTATTTATGTGATACCAACTCCATTACGTCGTGCCAGATGGGGGCAGCACCAGTGATACCAATGGTGTTCTGTGTCATTTCCTCGTTGTCACTATTGCCTGCCCAAACACCAGTAGCGATATAAGGCGTATAGCCTACCGTCCAGTTGTCACGGAAGCTATCAGTTGTACCGGTCTTTGCTGCCGCCGGACGATCCTGCAACTCCAGGTAGTTGCCAGGGGAAAACTCGTGATAGCGTGCCGCTTTATCGGACAGCATACTACTTACCAGAAACGAGACACCTTCACTAACAGCACGTACACCGTTTGGATGCGCTTCGTCATATTTGTAGAGAAGGCGACCCTGATTGTCCGTGATCTGCAATACAGAGGCTTGTGGAACGCGTACACCTTTATTTGCAAACGTGGCATAGGCTCCAGTCATATCAAGGGGCGTCACTTCATCAGAGCCAATCGCCATAGAAGGTACAAGCTTTTGTGAAGGCAAATTTGCGATCTCGCTTAAGCCAAGACGCCCTGCCATATTTGCCACATTTTTGACACCCGCGAACTCAATCGCATCAATTGCTGGAATGTTATACGAATTTGCGACGGCAGTACGAATCGTCATCGGGAACTGTGTATGGAATGTCCCATCGTAGTTCTGTGGCGAATAACATTTAGGGGGTACGTTTGCATCACAATCACCAGGATAGATTGTTTTGTGATCCGGCACAATCATGGCTGGATACCAACCCATCTCAAAGGCCGTTGCATACACGATTGGCTTGAACGATGAACCGGGCTGGCGAAGTGCAATGGCAGCGTTATCCTGTCCTTGCATGGTAGGTGTGTTTTGGTTGAAGTTCGCGCTTCCATCCATTGCCAGAATTTCGCCGTTCTTTGGATTCATCACCACAACAGCTGCATTATTCAGATTGTTTGTGACATTGAGTGGACCATAGACACCTAGATAATTATCTTGCTGCTGCTTGTAGAGTTTGTTGTACACAAGTTGCTCAATCTGTTTTTCCAGGTCCAAGTCAAGTGTCGTATACACATTTAAGCCACCGTCCGCGAGACGACTGCCAAGCATGGGAGCTAGCACATTGTCGATCACATAGTTGACAAAGTGCGGTGCTTGCAGGTGATGTGTCACCGAATAAGGCTCGAATGTAAAGTTCGCGCTTTCGGTTTCGGCCTTCGTCATCTGCTCCTTCGTAATCATACCTAAATCAAGCATAGATTGAAGCACCAGCTTTTGGCGTTGCAATGCAATAGGTTTATTTGTCGTTGGATTGTAGTATGAAGGACTTTGTGGTAAACCTGCCAGCATTGATGCTTGTGCAAGGTCAAGTTGACTTACCGCAGGCTTGCATTTGCCCAACGTACATTGTGGTTGCAGACGGAAATAGCTTTCCGCGGCAGCTTCAACACCGTAGTTAAGATCACCATAGTAGACCGTGTTCAGGTACATCTCCATGATTTTCCATTTAGGGTACTGCTGCGTCAAGCCTGTCGCCAGCACTATTTCCTCACCCTTGACTTGTAGATTGCCCTTTTGGTTATTAAAAAATTGGTTGTTGACGAGTTGCTCAGTAACGGTACTTGCTCCTTGTACGGCACCATTATGCTGTAGGTCAGCAACGGCTGCACGTACAACACCATTATAATCAACACCACTATTCGTCCAGAAGGTATGATCTTCCGTTGCAACTGTAGCATTCACCAGCAAAGGTGAAATATCGTTGTAGTTGACATAAGTACGGCGACCTCGATCTTGCTGATGGTCATATAGCTCGTAGAGTAATTTACCATTGCGATCATAGATGCGCGTAGTTTGAAAGAGCGAGTGCTGCGCAATGCCGTTCAGCAATGGTAGTTGGGCCTGATAATATGCATACGCTGTACCTGTGCCACCAGAAATAAGCATTGCGAAGATGATGAAGAGAACTGCAGCTGCAACAAGGAGACGTAAACCAGTTTTGCCGTTTGTATATTTGCGGTCTATATGACGTTTGCGCATCAAGATGCGATTGACACGTGTACGACGTAGTGCGGTTTCGTCTACTGTTGGCGTAATAGGAAGTGGCGTCTGACGGCGAAGGGCAGCGAGTGAGCGGCTTATAGAACGCCGTTCCTCATGTACGTCTGTACGCTTCATGGCCTTTGTTGGCACCGTAGCATCTTCATCGCCCACATCTTCACTACTAGAACCGCTACCACCCGCAGGTACAAGAGCATGTTCGTTCTCTATTTGTTCATCGTGTATGTGTTCATCCATAGAAAAAATCCTTCCCCGCAGGTACTCCAAAGACATGCCGAGTAGTCGTCCAATATTATGAGAAGAGCGGAAGAGTTGCTCTTATGGTGCTAACGACGTTTCCCCAGTAAATTATATAGAAACCGATTTTGACATGACGGGTGCTCTGCCCCTGTCATGTTTTCCAACCATACTTCTATCATATTTAATATGCTAAAAAATTTGTCTAGTTTGCTATCACAGTCTACAACGTATTATTGTGTCTGTTTGTTACATTTATAGGACCACACGTCCTTAACTACCTTACCAAACAACTATGCTTCTATGCAACCCTTGTTTCCAGAGAACGTAGTTATAAGTGATGGTTCCACGGCTACAAGGAGAACACATATGAGCCAACAAGAATTCGAGCCGCAGCGAAACGAGCGGCCTTTTTATAATCATTTTGATAGTCTACAAGAGAATGCTCAGGAAAGCGAAGCACGACCGTACTATTGGTCTACAAAGCCAAATACTGGCAATATTCCAAAGAACGAGCATCCCGCGAACTTCGAGGACTCGGTTACTAATCTGCCCCCTATCCCACCGTACAGCTATCAAGCGCAGGATAGGCCAGTACAAGGCGCGTACATACCTCCATCATCAGTACAGCAAAAGCAGCAACCGCGCTATAACAACCTGAGTCCCGATGGCGATGCGATGGAACATGGGTATAGACCTTATGGGTCGTACAACAGGCAGGTTCCTCCATGGGCACGCCCACAGCATGGCAATAAAGCAGGGCGTACAATTCTTCTTGTCGTTCTTGGCTTCATGCTTATCAAACCACTTTTAGTACTGCTTGGCGCGCTACTTGTGTTTATAGGTGTTGCTCTAGCTGGACTATTCGTTGTTGTGGGTCTTGCTTTTGTCAGTATCCTTATCGTGTTTGGGCTGCTGGGATTTCGGCCCCCGTTTGGTCTGTTCCGTTCGCATCGTCCCGGACGACGCTGGTATTAAGCTTGCACAAATTGTGTTTGTGGGGACGAATAGCGTAGAATATGTATAGACGAAAATTTATGAGAGATGGGGAAGCGATAGGTGACGGATAGTCTTCCACAGCAACAATCAACCGAAGAGATTGTGCAGAACAATATTGTACCGTATAAAGATATAGACCTGACGAGTGTGCGCGAACTGCGCAATTTGTTGTATGCACACAATATGCGTCCAAATAAAGCGTTTGGGCAAAATTTTTTAATTGATCGCTCTATTCTTATGAAGATTGTTGCTGCCGCCGAAGTTGTTGCCGACGACGAAATCTTAGAGGTTGGCGCGGGTACTGGCGTATTAACACGTGAGTTAGCACAGCATGCGCGACGCGTCGTTGCTGTCGAATTGGAACGCGATATGCTAGCATTGCTTGCCAAGACGACAAGCTTTTACGAAAATGTTGAGCTGATTGCACGCAACCTGCTCTTTCTGAACCCTGTAGAGGTCTTTGGACAGGCACCCTATAAGTTGGTGGCGAACCTGCCGTATTATATTACGGCACCAACGTTTCGCCACTTTTTAGAAAGTGCGAATCCACCGCGTACGCTAGTAGTCATGGTGCAGCAAGAGGTGGCTCAACGTATCGTGGCGCAACCAGGAGACCTGAGTGTACTGGCAATCAGCATTCAATTCTATGGACAACCACGTATTATGGCGCAAGTTCCTGCATCGTCATTTTATCCTGCTCCAAAGGTTGACTCGGCGATTCTACGCGTCGATGTTCATCCAGATGCACCATTATCTCCGGTTGAGCGAGAGAGTTTCTTCCGTCTGGTGCAAGCAGGTTTCAGCGAACGACGCAAGCAACTACACAACTCCTTGACGCATGGCCTACATTATAAGAATGAGACCATTCGGGTATGGCTTGCCGAAGCAGGGATAGAGGCAAGTCGTCGTGCCGAAACATTGAGTATCGCGGAATGGTTACAATTATGGCGGGTGGGTCCACCAAGCCCGTGATGTATTGTACGGTCGGTGTTCATGTAACATCAAGCAAGGGCGCCCGCAAGGGGACGCCCCTCCCATG
>CAXUHF010000057.1:10030-12312 GCA_964250765.1 uncultured Ktedonobacteraceae bacterium
GATACGTTGGGAGCATCTTTATGTATGGGAGGGGCGTCCCCTTGCGGGCGCCCTTGCTTCTCCACCTATTATTAGGAATGAAGGGTGTATGGCGGAACAATTTTGTGATAACTGTGGTTTAGCGAATGCGGAAACGGCCCGCTTCTGTCAACATTGTGCCGCCCCGCTCCTCTTTAAACGTTCTACCGGCGATCTGCCAGAGCAGACGTTGCTTGGCAACCGCTACCAATTGGAGTCGCGCATCGGACAGGGAGGTATGGGAGCCGTCTATAGAGCGGCTGATACACGCTTTAATAACCGTTCCGTTGCAATTAAAGAGATGAGTCGCGCCGGTCTCACTCCTACCCGCATTCAAGAGGCTGAGGATGCATTTGAACGTGAGTCACGCTTGCTTGCCGATCTGGTACATCCCAATCTGCCCCGTATCTATGACTACTTTACCGAAGAGGAACGTTCATACCTTGTGATGGACTTTATCGAGGGCGAGACGCTGGAAGATTACCTGGAACACAAGGGCGGTGGCCCCGTCGCGCTAGAACTGGCGTTGGATTGGGGCATGCAGTTGTGTGATGTATTGAATCACCTGCACACACATCAACCACCAATTATCTTTCGTGATCTCAAGCCATCGAACGTCATGATAGGCGATGGACATATCTATCTCATTGACTTCGGCATCGCTCGCATTTTTAAACCGGGTCAATCGCATGACACCGTTGCTTTTGGTTCACCCGGCTTTGCGGCACCAGAACAGTATGGTAAGGCACAAAGTACACCGCGCTCCGATATCTACAGTCTTGGTGCATTGCTGCACTGCCTGCTGACAGGAGTTGATCCGAGTGAGCAGCCGTTTTTCTTTCGTCCTGCCTCGGAATTGAATCCATTGGTGCCAGCAGAGCTAGATTCACTTCTGATTCGGATGCTCGATTTGAAGGTTGAGAATCGACCCGGCAGCGCGAAAGAGGTCGAAAAAACTCTGCGTCACATCGAAGATCAGCGTATTAGTGGTACACTGACGCGTACTGTTCCGCGTCCAGCGATAGCGAAACAGCCAACCGTTACTGTACCACCTTATAGTCCCTACGCATTGAACACAGCTCAAACGCGACATCAAATTCGGGATGCACAAGGTTGGCAGAAAATTGGTACAACACATGGCTTGAATGGAAATCATCAGGAAGCATTGACCTCGTTTGAGCGATCACTGCATATGGATAGCAAACTTGTTGCGGCCTGGAACGGCAAGGGCACGGCTCTCAACATGTTACGACGCAATAAAGAGGCGTTGGCTGCATTCGAGCAAGCACTGGCTCTCGAACCTGATAACGCACTAGCCTGGAATGGGAAAGGTGCGGCACAAAACGCGCTCGGCTCGCCTGAGCAAGCTCTTTTTTCGTTTGATACAGCCTTACACTATGAACCACGCTTAGGGCAAGCATTACATAACAAGGGTCTCGTCTTGCGTCAATTGCGACGCTTTCCAGAGGCATTGCGCTCATTTGAGCAAGCACTTGTGTTTGAGCCACGTAACGCCATTTACTGGAATGCTCAGGGAAATACGCTTTACGATCTGGGACGCTTTCAAGATGCGCTAAATGCATATGAGGAGTCCCAAAAGCTGAATTCAAATTATGCTCCTAACTACTTTGGAATGGGCAATGTCTATTATGCCGAGCAACGCCTGAAAAGTGCGCTCACAAACTATGACAAGGCAATCCAGCTTGATCGCAATTTTGTTAAGGCATATGATAAACGCGGTAATGTTCTTACCGACCTGAAACGCTTTCAAGAAGCTATCGCGGCTTACGATCAGGCACTACGCCTCGATCCACGTTTTGCTTCCGCGTTGAATGGCAAGGCGAATGTACTTTGTGAGCTTGGACAATATGACGCAGCACTGACAGCCTATGAAGCTGCTGTACGCTTCAATCCCAACACTCCATTATCATGGAATGGTTTGGGGAATGCCCAGTATCATTTGCGCAACTACCAGAAATCGCTTGAAGCATATGAGCGTGCATTAAAACTCAATCCACGTATGGCATCTGCATGGCATAATAAATCGCTTGTGCTAAAACAGTTAAGGCGCAACGAAGAGGCTCTGGAAGCAGCAGAAGAGGCTGTCAAACTGGCGCCTGGCGATGCCGACAACTGGCGACGCAAAGCCGAGGCACTTAAAAAACTTTCGCGTCGTAAAGATGCACGCGAAGCTGAAGCAGAGGTGTTGCGACTGACGGGAGGAAAATAAGAGAAACGTCATCCTGGTGAGGCGATACATCGCC
>CAXUHF010000057.1:12322-17973 GCA_964250765.1 uncultured Ktedonobacteraceae bacterium
CAACAACTGAACGCTGGGGGCGCCAAACCCCCCCAACACTTTTATCACGTTTCTCTTATTTTAGTCTTTTGGCGGCGGTGTCGGTGACTACCACTGTACCATCGTGGTAACTGCCGACGGCATCGGCACCGAATGTTTTGGAACGTTTACCTGTGCCGTTTGTCATTTCAATGCCGATGATGCGTAGCGTCCGGGGGGTCTCAGTGCCTAGGAGGATAGCATTAACCTTGCCGACATCGCTACCACTCTCACTTTTAATAGCTGATGTAATAAGTCCACTCACAAGTGGCAGTGGGGGTAGATGCTCACTGAGCATTTGCGCGCTTGGAATAGCGATACCTGTCGTTTCGATGCTTCTAATCCCTGTTACTGGTAGCGAACGTTCGCCTAACAGACGTAGACGCACCTTTAATGCATAAATAGCGTTGGTGTCGGGCTGAAAAAAACAATCGATAACGGTTCCAATGGTGATGCCTTCGCTGGGGATGGTCACGGGCAAATTTTGTAGTTCCGACCATTTCATCATAGTCTTTGTCTCGCTCATATTATAAATACCTCAAAATATGATTTTTATTATTATGTCTCTCATCTCTGTATACGAGCAAGCTCATTCGTTTGTAACACCAGTAGGGACCGATTTATCGCGTCCTCGTTGATAATTGAAACGCCAGAAGGACACGATAAATCGGTCCCTACACATCTTTCCAGTTCCACCACTTAAGTTTCTCCGGTTCATGCTGCTCATGCGAGGTGTAGTACACGGCGCAACGAAACACGTAGAGCATGCAGCGATCAACCTGCACGCCTTGTAGTTCACATAGCTTGTCATACATCGTTTCGGGATCCTGGTCTTTCAATTCTTGCAAAGAACGAAAGCCCATACTCCACAGATCATTGGCAATACTCTTGCCAACACCTGGAATTTGCCGAAACTCTTTTACTATCACCTCTTTTGTTTGTTCAGCCATATCATACTGTCTCCGCAAAACTAATCACAAAGCCATTGCTATCTTGAATTGCGAACTCTTGCGTTCCATAAAAGGTTGTGTGCATGTCCTGTGCAATTGTCACCTTGTCCTTAAGACGTTCATAGAGTTCCTTAATATCATCTACGCCAATATATAGTGTTAACGCGCCGCCAATCGGTTTACCCTTGAAGGCTGGTATCTCTTCCGTCAAGCTTGCTCGCAATTGAAGCTGTATCTCTACATTGCCCTGTTTCAACATGGCCCAATTCAACTGCCCTGTTTCAGGCACGGTAGCAAGCACATCAAAGCCAAGAATACTTTTATAAAAATCTATTGTCTGGTTTATATCTTCGACCATCAAATTTGGTGTCAGTTGTTTGAAGGTTGTAGTCATGGGTAGTTCTCCTTCACATTGTTGAGTATAGCACGAGTATATACTAGATATGTGACAACTGTATGTCAGCAGGAAAACTCGTTTGCGTTAGGTGAGAAAACTAAGGTACAATGAACACAAGAAATTGAGGAATACTGAATTTATCTCAGTTACTTACAAATTTCTACGAAAAACGTAGCAGGAGAAAATCTTCTATGGCAGAAAGCATTCCAGAGAAGGCATTAGACCTTTTCCAAAAGCCTCTACTCGCTCATCTAGCAACCGTGATGCCCGATGGAACGCCACAAGTGACACCTGTGTGGGTTGATTTTGATGGCACACACGTGTTAATTAACACTTCTAAAAACAGACAAAAAGCCTTGAATATGAATAGACAACCCAAAGTTGCTCTTGATATCGTTGACTCCGACAATCCCTGGCATTGGCTCTCGATACGAGGGCATATTGCTGAGGCTACAGAGGAAGGTGCTAGCGAACATATCGACAAGATGTCGAAGAAATACACTGGTCGGGACAAATACGCAAATCATCAACCTAACGATGTGCGTGTCATCTATAAAATAGAGACAGATCGCGTAATCGCAAGCTAGATATAGAATAAAAACAAGAGAAAAAGATACAATGGGCACGTTTCGCGCCCATTGTATCTTTTTCTCTTGTTTTTATTGATACCGACTTAATATTCCTCTTGCTTCATCCACCAATCGTTGGCGTAGCGAGTCTGGTTCGAGTACGCGTACACCCTGACCCCAGCCGAGGAGCCATTGCACAATCTCGCTCTCCTGGCGTATTTGGAGCGTGACCAGAAGTCCCTCTGTTGTCTTCTCTTCCTCAACAATATAGTAGTTGCGTGATTCATGTACCCAACGTGCTATCTCATGGTCGAAGAGGACGCGTACTGTTATATTTCGTTCCCGACCTTGATGCTCTTCCATTGCGAAGCGAGCTTGTCGAACAAAGGCTTGAGGCAACACCTCAAGTGCGTCTATACGATCAAGGCGAAAAATACGGATGTCTTTCCGCATATGGCAATAGGCAGTCATATGCCATGTACCCGTAACATACACAAGGCTATAGGGATCGGCCTCTCGCGTTGTTTGTGTATCTTGACCATTTTGACCGTAACGTTTCGCATATTGGAAACGCACCGTGACACGCTCGATAATCGCGCGCCGAACTTGCTGTAACATCATGACCTCGGTGGGACGTTGCTCTGCCGCGATGAAGCGAATGCTCTTTTGTAGATAGTCTACATCCTCACGCAACTTTTCCGGTAAGACGCTGGTTATCTTACGGTTCGCTGAATGTGCGGCTGTACGATATTGTGCATCGAAATTTTGCGCTATGAACTCGCTACCCAACAACAGCATTGTCGCCTCATCGGTTGTGAAGCTCAATGGCGGTAGGAAATAGCCTTCCATCAGCGAGTAGCCACGCCCCGGAATCGAAAGAAGTGGCACGCCAGCTTCGCATAACGCCTCGATATCTCGATAGATGGTGCGTTTGCTCGTCTCGAATGTCTTCGCCAGGTCTTCGGCGCGTTGCTTGCCCTTGCCCTGCAATTCCAGCACAATAGCCAATAAGCGATCTGTCTTGTTCATGAAATTATTATAATGCATAAAACGATGAATGGGTAAAGGGCCTTTGACCCTTTACCCATTCATCGTTTTATGCATTTTATGCTTTCTTCCTCTCGCCGCTACCTCTAACAAGCGAGGTGAAGACGCCGATAGCGGCGATACACGCACAGACGAGTAGAGCGGTACGGAAACTGGTGGTAAATGTTTGTTGCAATGCACTTAGATTGCCTGTATGATTTTGAATGGCAAGTCCGGCAGCAGAACCACCTAAACTCGCGAAGACGGCACCTGCGAGGGCTACGCTCAAGCTTTGTCCCATAACGCGACCAGTTGCCAGGAAACCCGATGCACTACCACGCTGTTGTGGAGGAGCAGACCCCAGAAGCGCACTATTATTTGGCGATTGGAACAAGGCTTGTCCACCACCCGTGACAACGAGTCGCCATATAATATCGAACACCGAACTATGCGCGTTTAGTTGGCTTAACAGAATAAGACCAACGCATGCAATTGCTAAACCACCAGATGCAAGCCATCGTGTACTTCCAAATCTATCAGCGAGTGAACCACTGAGCGGAGCAATGAGAGCAATCATAATTGGTAGAGGTGTGAGCAGTAGACCAACAATCTGTGTTGGGAAGCCACGTAATTGCTCCAGGTAGAATGGCATCAGGAAGCTGACCGCGAAGAGTGCCAGGAAACTGAGTACAAGACTCATATTTGCTGAGAGGAAGACGCGGTTACGTAGCAAACTCAAGTCGATAATCGGGTTGGCAACACGACGCTCTACAAACGGAAACAATCCAAGCGTGATAACACTAACCACAATACCTACGATAAAAATCGGTGAGGTCCAGCCGATTTCTTGTCCAAACGAGAGCGCGGCAGTCAAGCTGGCAAGTCCCACGCCTAACAGTATTGCGCCAAGAGGATCAAACTTGCTGGGGTTGCGATGAAATTTTTCGGTGAGCACACGTAGTGTTAATAGAATGCCGACGATACCAATAGGCACATTGACATAGAATATCCAACGCCATGATAGATAGGCGGTGATAACACCTCCAAGGGGTGGTCCGACACTGACGCCAAGTGCAACTATGACAGCATTGAGACCAAGTGCGCGTCCACGTTCCTGTGCTGGGAATGCGTTTGTTATCATAGCGGGGCTGGCAGCGAACAAGAGTGCACCACCAAGTCCCTGAGCGGCACGTGCCGCGACCAGAAAACCAAGCGAGGTAGCCGCGCCACACAGAGCCGAGCCTCCTGTAAACACGAAGAGACCGACAGCCCATATCGCTTTTCGTCCAATCATGTCTGAAAGGCGACCTGCTGAGAGCAAGACGGCGGCTGTTACAACAAGGTAGGCGATAATGACCCATTCAATGGCACCATTGAGCGGTACTCTGAAGTCACGGGCAATACTAGGCAAGCTGATATTGACGATAGATGAGTCGAGCGTTGCCATGAAAACTCCAATGGCGACAATCGAAAATAATGCCCACTTACTTGCATGCTCTTGCCCATCATCCTGTGCCTTCTGCTGTTGTGTTTGCGCTGTTCCATTTTGTTGCGCAATAGGTTGAGCGTCATTTTGAGGTTGAGTCTCTTGTTGTGTCATGATGTCTATATCCGTTTTCTTGATAATGAGTTTTGTGTAGGGACCAGATGTATCGCGTCCAAGGCGCAATTCATTGCGCGAAATCCTTGTGACACGATTTCCCATCGCTAGCACAGGCGATAAATCGCTCCTCGGACGCGATACATCTGGTCCCTACGATATCTCGACCAGTTGCTAATCGTCTTCGATAGATTGTGAAATATGCTAATAAAAAATACGTTATGATAGTCACGCGTTACAGATGTATAACGTTTCTCTGGTGACGCCCCAGGCAAATTGATTGGGTATTTAGTGATGCACGAAAAAGTAGATGGTCAACACTACGCCTGTTACAATGACGAAGAGACGTACCCATCTTGGCTCGATTTTACGTGCATAATATGCACCGCCATAGCCACCAATGATAGCTCCGACAATCATCACAAGTGCTTGCAGCCACAGAACTCTACCCGCAATAACAAAAGTTACAACACCAGCCCCGTTGATAGCTGATGTCAGGACAGTCTTGACCGCGTTCATTTTGTTAATGTTGTCCATACCCATAAAGGCTAGAGCTGCCAACATTAGAATACCAATACCCCCACCAAAGTATCCTCCGTAAATGGCAATCACAAACTGTACGCAGGCAATCACGATCAGCGTTGCCGTAGAAATGCGAGTCGTCTTTTCAAGAGTACGCATACGTAAACGTGCGGTAATGTATGGACTTAAGGCGAAAAGAAGTGTTGCTCCCAATAACAAGTAGGGAATTAGGCTTACAAAAGTCGATTCAGGTGTGCGCAACAAAAGAATAGCTCCAAGCACACCACCAATCAGGCTTGTGCCAAGCAGGAGGGCAAGTAAGCCACGTTGTTGATCCACCAAATCGCGTCGGTATGCTCCCACACTTGCTACAGAACCAGGCCAGAGTGCCACAGTGCTCGTCGCATTTGCAGTAATAGAGCCAACACCTGTAAAGATCAATGCCGGAAACGTAAAGAAGCTGCCACCACCCGCTACCGCATTAAGTGTTCCACCTAAGATGGCAGCGACGAATAACAACAGCCCTTGCAGAAATGTCATGCTCTAGTTCCTTTTAATGTAACCCCTAC
>CAXUHF010000057.1:18073-31762 GCA_964250765.1 uncultured Ktedonobacteraceae bacterium
CTTGACTTTTCGCAAAGCGTCATGTATAGTCGAGAGTAACAAAAATAGACAGGCAACGACAGGGAACATATTGAGCCGCCGTACCAAAACTATAGAGAGCGATGCATCTGCTGCAAGCGTCGTGTTTGGTCCGCCTCAGTGACATCACTGAGCCAAACAGTGAACATTTCTTGAAAGAAGTTAGTAGCTGCTTTTCGGGACACGCCCGTTAGCGCGTGACGGTTTTTCCCTTAACAGGGGCAGAACTGATTGAGGTCTCTTGCCCTATGTAAGAGATAAATGGTGGTGGTACCACGATAGGCATAATACTATTACGCCCTCGTCCTCCAAAAGAGAGGATGAGGGCTTTTTTTGTCAAAATTTATTCATTGTAAAGAAAGGGAATGTTTCACATGAAACGTATACTCACAACAGAGGTACAGATGCATGTTGGCGAGCGTGTGCTTGTACAAGGCTGGCTACATTCATTGCGGCAACTTGGTGGTGTAAATTTTCTTGTTGTGCGCGATGGCTGGGGCCTGCTTCAATGTGTTACTGAACACGAGGAAGAGACTGCGACACTACGAGAAGTCGGAGTCGAGAGCGTGATAACGGTTGAAGGCACCGTTGTCAGTGAGGCTCAAGCACCCGGAGGCGTCGAACTGCATGATCTACAGGTTGAAGTACTTACTCCTGTGACAGAGGTTCCACCAGTAGCACTCAACAAGCGTAAGCTGAATGCTCACGCCAACACGTTGCTCGACTCTGCCGTTGTCACAAACCGTCATCCTGTCCGGCGTGCCATTTTACGTTTGAGTGCTGGTGCAATGGCAGGCTTTCGTAGTGTGTTGACGGCGCGAGACTTTACCGAAATACAAACGCCGAAGATTGTCGCATCGGCAACGGAGAGCGGTGCCAACGTTTATAAACTGGGCTACTTTGGACGGGACGCTTATCTCGCACAAAGTCCGCAGTTTTATAAGCAGATTATGGTGGGCGTCTTCGAGCGTGTGTTTGAGGTTGGTCCGGTCTTTCGTGCGGAACCACACGACACAACGCGTCACCTCAACGAATATGTGAGTCTCGACGCCGAATTTGGCTTCATCGAGAATCACTTTACAGTGATGGCCCTGTTGCGTGATGTGCTTGCAGGCATCCTGACAAACTTCAACGAACACTATACATCAGAATTGGCTCTGCTCAATGTGCAAATGCCAGAGGTGCTGCAGGAGATACCGCACATTCATTTCTCGGATGCACAAGAGCTAATCTTTACATTACACAAAACGGATGTACGCGGCGAACCAGACCTCTCACCACAGGATGAGCGTTGGCTGGGCGAATGGGCAAGGCAAGAGTTTGGTAGCGACTTCTTGTTTGTCACGGGCTATCCAAGCAGCAAACGCCCATTCTATACGCATCCTGACCCAGAGCGACCAGCGTTTACCAACTCGTTTGACCTGCTCTTCCGTGGGACCGAATTGGTCACAGGTGGGCAACGCCTGCACCACTATACCGACTATCTCGCGGCACTGAAGAAAGCGAACCTGCCCCTAGAACCGTTCGCGTCCTATCTTGAGGCATTCAAATATGGTATGCCACCACACGGTGGTTTCGCTATCGGCTTGGAACGCCTGTTGATGCAACTAACAGGTGTGCCAAACATCAAATTGGCGACCACCTTTCCAAGAGATATTAATCGTTTGGAACCATAAAAACAACAATGGGTAGGTATGTGTCTGTGGAAAAGCTACGCTTTTCCACAGACACATACCTACCCATTGTTGTTTCTCTGTGTATCTTGTTCTATGATATACACGAGGGTATTGAAAGACTAGTACATAGACAGAGACGAGAACACATGGCTACCATTCAACAAGAAATCCGCACAACACTTCCAGCAGGGCCGACGCCGCTTCCCGTGATTGGGAACGCGCTTTCGTTTCGGACGGACCCGCTTGCGTTTTTTCAACAACTACAGCGTACCTATGGCAATATGGCAACGGTCTATTTGGGACGAGTGCCGATTGTGCTACTGTTCCAACCTGAACATGTGCGCTATCTCTTAATAGAACATCCGAAGATGTTCACAAACCGCGAATTTACACAGGGTAGCGGTGGCAGTTCGGATGGCATTCTCGATGAGGGACTTCTGACAATTGATGGTGAGGCACACCGTCAGCAGCGTCGTGCTGTGCAACCCGCCTTCCACAAAAAGCGCGTCGAGGGCTACGCCGACTCGATGGTGCAGTTCTCGCAAGAATTGCTCAAAACGTGGCATGCGAGCGATGTCGTAAATGTGTCGCGGGCGATGCAGGAACTCACGCTTCGTATCGTGGGCCAATGCCTCTTCAACATCGACCTGAGTAGCCAACTTGCCGACCTCAGTGTTGCGTTTGACGGTGTTATTGGCACGCAGCCGGGGATACTTGAGACACTGTTGAATATTCGCATCGATCAGCCGTTTACCTCGTATGGGAGGCGTCTAGCAGCAATTCGCCGTCTTGACGCGCTCATCTATACACTTATAGCACAGCGTCGGGGTGATGACCATGATAGAGGCGACGTACTTTCGATGCTGCTCACTGCACCCGATGGTCGGGATGCGGAACATGCCGAAGTTCCATTGAGCGATAAGCAGATACACGATCACATCATGACCTTTATCGCTGCCGGACACGAGACAACTGCGAACGCCTTGACGTGGACGTTTTATCTGCTCTCGGAACATCCAGAGGTGCGCGAAAAGCTGCTCAACGAAATGCGTACAGTACTCAATGGTCGCACACCGACAATGGAGGATATGGCGAATATGCCGTACCTCGATTGGGTACTAAACGAGTCGATGCGTCTCTATCCGCCTGCATGGATACAGGGCCGACACGCCACCGAGGAATTTGAACTAGATGGCACACGCTTTCCTGCTGGTACTCTATTCCTGCTCAGCCAATGGGTCACACATCGCATACCAGAGCTTTGGGGCGATCCCGACGTGTTTCGACCAGAGCGTTGGGACCCTGAGAGCGGACAAAAGATACAGCAGGGTTCATACTTCCCCTTTGGCGCGGGACCACGCATCTGTATCGGTATGCCTTTTGCACAACTTGAGGCCAAGTTAATTTTGACTACTATCCTGCAGAAATACACACCTCGCACGACTCCAGGATATCGTGCCGAAATTAGCCCACTAATTACGCTACGTCCAAAAGAGAACCTGCGTATGACGTTGTTGCCAACCTCAACGGATGCCTCGTCTGGTCCGTCGTGGGAGAACGTCCTACGTGTTCCCTATGCGTCACAAAACGAAGCTGTCAATCGACAAGGGTGTCGCAATGCGTTTGGACCCATCTTCGATTTATTGAAACTGTAGGAAGTAATAAAAAACTGGGTGGGAACATACTCTGTGCATGTTCCCACCCAGTTTTTTATTTAGGATGAAGTTCGGGCATCATGTACACGTAGCCAAATATCAAAGATAATGACAATGGTTAAGGTTGTAGCGGGGATTGCAATGCGTAACCACGGCAACAAGGTGATAGCCGTTGAGTTTTGGCGCAGGTCGTCGATAATCATATTCGCCCCTGTCCAGGCCAGTACAAGGGCGGCAACATCCAAAAGCAACGTCAGGCGTCCCACAACTTCCGCGATGAGGGCACTACCGAACAAGAGAATGGCGACACTGACAAGCAAACCGACAACTAAGAGTGGAATGTTACCATTTGCCAACGCACCAACCGCGAGGATGTTATCCAGGCTCATCGTTACATCGGCGACCAGGATAGTAAGCATTGCGGCGACAAGTCCTTGTTGCACATGTTGTGTTGTTGCATCTGACGTTCCCCGTCCCTCTTTTTCAGTAGTGTTACTTTTGCGGTCGGCGAGGAGGCGTATCGCAATAACCAGTAACACCACGGCACCAGCAGTTTGTAGCCACGGTAAGTTGAGCAACACTGTGGAAAGGAGCGAGAAGACGATGCGAAGCAGAACCGCGGCAGCACCACCAACGAGAATGGCGAGCCAGCGCTGACGCCGTGGCAGACCGGCAGCAGCAGCACCAATAACCAGCGCATTGTCGCCACTTAATAGTAGGTCAACCAGAATAATGCTCCCAACAGCACCCAAAAGAACAAGCACAGCCTACGGACTCCTTTTTATAGCATATCCCTATTCTATACTATACGCAGCTTTTCGTACGATATCAAATCTCGAATATGTGTTGACAAGCGCGTGTGGGAATATCTAGGGATCAACCATGTAATCAAGAGATGAAATGCCTGTAGGGGTCTCATTCTATTACATCTTGTGGGCAATTGAGAGTTTTCGAGGACGTATGCGACGTTGCATCAATTCTCCCAACATGGTTTATCGCTCACAGGGTGTAATAGAATGAGACCCCTACGGTTGACGCATTTACATTCTCTTGACGTTTCAAGTGCCGACGAGGATGTGATAATTGGTGTATCCAGTAAATCGAAAGGCACACGCACATTGCTTCGCTCGTGCTCAGGACGCGATAAATCCGTCCCTACCGTTACCTCGTTACTTTAGTGTTGCACCAATTATTGGTTCCTACAACGCCTGTATTGTTTTATCAGATGCATAATTAGGCTCTTACTGCTAGACGATTCGCAAAAAGTGTCGCACCAATAGCCATTAATAATAGCACAAGTACGACAGTGAAGGCACGTTGAATGCCAAAGTTGTCGGCAGCCCAACCGAGGACAAAAGGCGCGAGGAAGATGGCGATACCTCCGCCAAGCGAGACGCGAGCACTCGCGGCATCCACTTGTCGCGGTGCTGTACTCGTGGCAACTGAGAGTGCGAATGGAAAGAGATTTGCCACGCCTAAACCAGCGATAAAGAGACCAAGTATGTTGAACGCAATAAAGGGACCAGAGGGTGATAGCCAGTAGAGCGGAAAGCCAATACATGTAATTCCAAGCGCGAGAAGCAAGAGCGTGGACCCACGCACTATTCGCGTTAGACGACTCCCGATGAAGCGACTAATTACCTCAGCTATAAAGAAAACGGTCAGCGTAAATGTTGCGTTTCTGCTACTCAAACCAACACTGCTATGCAGAAAATCAGCACTCCATACCGCAATACACCACTCAATTGCAACACAGCAGACGAGTGCGATCCAGTAGGTCCAGAATGCAAGAGGCAACGAGGCGCGTCTTCCGGCTTCATTTGCAGTGGCAGTAGCCCGAAGCTCGTGTTGTCCTTGTGGAAAGGGGATATGCCGACAAAGAAACGCGAGGAGGAGAAACGCTCCAACGATACTGTAGAGTGCTCCTCTCCAACCAAACTCTACATTTTGAAAGAGTCCAATAACTGCAGGCGCAAGACCTGCTCCAATGCTGGCAACAACGTTGGCTTCGGTGAGCGCAATCGCACGCTGTTCCTGATATTTGTCGGAAAGTGTTGCCTGTATCATGACCAATAAGAGCGAGCCAAATACGCCCATAACAAACGCACTAGCGATGGTGAGAACGACAGCCATACTCACTGTGAGGCAGATCGCTCCCACTGCCATACCACTACTGCCAAGCCAAAAGGCTGCACGTCGTCCTATTCTTCGAGCGAGGTCATCACCAAAGCTCCCCGCTAGAATCATACCAAGGGCAAATGCGCTCACATGCAAGCTGCCTATGACATAACTCAGGTGCAATTGCGCCCGCAAAAAAGGCATTAATGGACCGAGCACAGCTTCTTGTAGATAGGTAAAATAGCCCAGCATTATGTAGGCTAACCATGTGAATCGAGTTCTCACAAAAGGCTGTTGTGTAGTCGTGTGTGAAGTTGACTGAATGTTCGCAGTTTGTTTTGCCACAATGTACTACCTATCCGCGAACTCGCAGTTTCAAGAACGCTATTTGTTTGAAGTACCTAGAGGGCTAACTTACAAGAATATTTTGGTGCTCATCTGGAAGGAGTTCGATAGCTAATTCTATTGATTTGGATACCTTTTCTTTAGCTTGACTATGTTTCCTATTTATTCGCCTGTTCCTTAATTTTTCCCATATAGTACGAAGTTGTTTCGTTTCCTCAATGCTCAAGCCCATACCTTTTCTTAAAAGAACCTCGTCGTTAGCATCAAGAATTGCGGAAATATTTCCTTCCCGCTCAAATAGATCAAGCTTATCTATATCGAGATCATTAGATCCAATAAGAGGGATCGGAAGTTTCTCTGCTTCGTTTGGTTCAAGTTCTAGCACACCGCCTCCATAACTTCGGCCCATAACTTCAGAGAAAGCGAAAGTAAGGGAGTTCATAAACGCAGCCGCAACTTTCCTTGGTTGTGCATCACTTCGGAATTTTACTCTGTGTATGGTATCGGTGCAAATAGCTGTAGCATCATTGAGTATAATTTTAGGATATCCATGTACCTGACGAAGCATAAAAGCTTGAGGAATCCAAACAGATGGAACTACATACCAGTGATTACGAATTCTGCACTTATATCCTCTATGCATCTCTTTTTCTTCGCCTGAACTTATATACTTTTTTAAAACTTCTGGAAGCTCATCAAAAGGTATATTTGGCACGTTAAGAAGGAAGCTAGGCGTTTGATTGGCTCTGTTTAATAGCCAGTCAGTATCGGAAAATATGAGGCCCTTCAATTGAAATGACCGTCCAACAAGAGATTGTGTATAAGATGCAATATCGTGTTCTTTAACTTGTTGTTCTGTAAGAACGAAAAACTCGTTTAAACCTGTGACTACACCGACATCTACATTAATAACGTCTCTTGCGGTTGTCAGCCTTGAGTCTCCTTGTAGTTTGCGAAGGAGTTGAAGTTCCTCCTCTTCAAGAAAGTACATTGTCCATTTTTCTGAGGAGTGATCCATTTCTTTTAGTTTGCTATTTAGACCAGTAAGATGGTCAAATGATAGCAAGTCTGCCATCCCCTCAAGTTCGACTGTCCGAATTCCTGTATACTCACTTCCGTTTCTTTCTCCAAGCAAAAGTATAATCTCTTGTTGTATATCCTCAAATACAAGCTTTTTAAAAGTGATAAGAGTAAGACGGCTGTAGTATTTACTGAGAAAGAGTCTAAGTTCTGCTGCATAATTAACCTGGAGCAGTTCGGCAGGAATAACCATTGCTATACGACCATGATTATTAAGTAAAAAGGTCGATGCTACCAGAAATGGAACCCAAGAGTTAGTAAGTCGATTAGGATGTAGTCCCCCTTGTTCCATGAGATCGAAGGCAATACGACGATGTTCTTCAGGAAAGTTTTGATAACGAATAAAGGGAGGATTTCCAATCACAGCATCAAAAAGATGTTTGTCAGATAAATGCGATTTGCAGTAAGAAAAGAAATCATCATTATGTACTACTTGAGTTGTTGAATTAGTTAAAGCATGTATTCTTGCTGAAGCTTCCAAGGCTTCTTGCTGGTCAAATTCGATGGCATGAATGAGTTCCGTAGTTGTGGCTCTATCAGCACCAAGCTTGATAAGAGTATTTATAGCAGCCTCTATAAGAATACCATCACCACAGCTAGGTTCTAGGATTTTTGCATTTGGAGATTGTATTGCCCACTGAGCAAGAAAGTTTGCAATAGGCTTTGGGGTATAGTATCCTCCTCGGAGTTTTTGTTGTGTTGCAGCAATTTTCATCGAGGTAGAGTATCCTTACAATATTGATTCCTACAGGCATCAAGTACTAATACTTGATGCCTTTTTGCATCTTACCATAGATAAACAAGCTGAGTAAATGATATAGTTCAAAAGTTCTACAACTAAATCGGCTATTTATTCTGTAGGTGCATGAGGGGGAAGTCCTTTATAGCGATTAACATATGCAATTTCTACCTGAGTTGAGAATTTTTCGATGCGTATTGATGATGAAGAACTTGGTAAAGAAGTATCTATAGTTCCGTCATCTGGGTTCCAGAACACTAATGAAATCGCTTCTGCCATATAAAAAGAGTCTTCTACGTTGTTTCGACGAGCGAGGCGTTCAAGTGTTTCAATAATTGCTTTTCGTACAGGCCCTGAGGTACATGGTTCTGGAATGACTACCATAAACGCAACTACAGCATGTGGAAAACGACTATGAACCGTAGTTGCTTCGGTAGCAAGGTCGTTAACCATGTTTTGCCAATTTTTCCCAACACTTTTTGCATCATTAAGTGTCTTAGAGTCAAATGCAACACGTATTCCATCAGGTCGATAGCCAACATCAAAATTTTGAGGACAGACTCCTCCGATAACTCGGACTGGTCCAACTTCAACGCAATTGGGTTGTGGTGGAAGAAGCGTATTATAATCAGTAATTCTAATCAAAGAAATATTTCCGAGCATTACCGCTAATGCTTGACCTACGGCATTGTCAAACAGTTTTCTAAATCTCCTGATGAGTAAGGAGGAGTCCTGCTGAGGGATTTCTGGTTGCTATACCATGTTTTCCCGAACTCTACTAATGTAGAGGCGTCAACTGTTATAGGAGGCATTGCTTGTAAAGTAGGCACTGACTTTTTTGCTCCTTTTATTCATCGTACTAAATCGAATTACCTATCCGCGAACTCGCAAATTGCGGGTATGGCGCGCGCAAGTTCCTCCTCCGATGCGCCAAGCGAGATACGGATAAAGGGTGCCGATACCGCACCGAAGCCACTGCCAGGGGCAACCATAATATTGTGTTCACGTAACAGGTCGAGCGCGAACTGTCTACCACGTAACTCTCCGCGTCTGCCCGTTACATCAATGAGCGCATAAAAGGCTCCATGCGGTGTGTAGAGATAGCGTCCGTGTTCTTTGAGCAAGCGCACGGTAAGGTCACGACGATGGCGGTATGCATCACACATTTCGATAGAGCAATCTTGTGGTCCTGTAAGTGCGGCGGCGGCGGCACGTTGAATGGGTATACTCATGTTGGTATAGCTGGCATTAAGGACATCGACAATCGTCTTGAGCAGGTTTGTGCCTGTCACAACATAGCCAATACGCCAGCCGGTCATTGCATAGGTCTTCGAGAAGGTATAGATGCCGATGAAACGTCCCGATTCAAACTCTTCTTGCGAAAGCATCGTCGCAGGACTGACATGCTCACCCTCGAACACAACCTGATCGTAACACTCGTCGGAGATCAGGTACAGGTCGTGACGACGTGCGAAATCGAGCAGGTCGTGTACGACCTCTTTTGGAAAAATCGCGCCCGTAGGATTACCAGGGCTATTGATAAGCAGAATACGAGTGCGAGGCGTGACCAATTTTTCCAGGTCCTGGATATTCGGCAACCAATCGTTATGTGGGTCAAGCGCATAGGGTACACTGGTCGCGCCACATGCCGCGAGTTGCATTTGATAGAGGGGCCACGCAGGATCGGGCATAAGCACCTCATCGCCGTCTTTGACCGTCGCGGTGAATGCTGCTAGAAGCGCACCCGTGCCACCCATCGCTATCGCAACATGCTGTGGACTAATGGTATAGCCGTTGACACGTTGTACCTTGTCCGCAATCAACTCACGTAGCCAGGGCCAACCTGCCGCCGGACCATACGTAAGCGGTTCGGTCTCAATGGAGTGCATCGCTGCTAACCGAATGTGTTCCGGTGTGCGAAAGCTTGGTTCGCCGATTTGCAACAGAATTTGCGGAGGTAACACAACACCGCGCTGTTGTGCCTCTGCTTGCACCTGCCGTGCATACTCGCCAAGTGTTGTAATATCGTTTACAGGTAAATCATAAATGCGTTGCTTGCCCAATTTCATGATGTTATGTTCCTAAATCTAATCTATATGCACAATAATGGATATTTACGAACAATTGTAGGGGTCTAATTCTATTACACCCTGTCGGCACGCACGCTTGTTGGAGAATGTGAGAAACGGTTCGATTGTCCTTCCAACAATGTCTATCGGCGAAAAGGGTGTAATAGAATTAGACCCCTACAGACCGTTTTTCACTACAGTCATTTGTTATGTTATTCTCCGATCTTGTGCACAAGACCTGTTAACAATGCGATACGGGTTGGCAGATAGTCAAGCTCGATATATTCGCCGGGGTTGTGCGCGAGACCACCACCAGCACCGAGGCCATCAATAGTGGGAATACCCATACCGGACGTAGTATTGGCATCCGATGCACCACCACTGCCGAGGTCCTCGATTTTCAGACCAAGCTCTTTGCCAGCCTCTTTCGCCTTTTGCACCAGAGCCGCGTTACGTTCCGAACGCTCGAAGGGTAAGCAACGCATATCGCCACTAAGGGTCGTCGTTGTGCCTTCAATAGTGGTTTTAGCAGCGACTTTGCGCATCGCTGCCTCGATTGCTTGAATACCTTGCAGGTCACTGGCTCGCACATCCATTTCACAGTATGCGAAGTCGGGCACGACGTTGGTACGCTCACCACCACGAATAATGCCAACGCTCAGCGTTGTACCTGGAATGGTACCGTTCAAGGCTTGCATCGCCTGTACTTTATAGGTAAGTTCGTGAATAGCGTTGCGTCCATTATGTGGTTCGACGCCCGCATGAGCCGAAAGACCATGTACCTCGACGCGATACTGACCAGAACTGCGGCGCGACGACACAACGCTAGCAATTGCACGTCCCGGTTCCAGCACAATCACGGCATCGGATTGTCTTGCTAGTTCCTGAATTAAGGGTTTGCTACCAGGGGAGCCAATCTCTTCATCACTATTGCAGATAAAGGTCAGACTTTGATAATTGGCGTTGTTCTCCTTAATCAACAGGTGAACGCCGTACATGCCGATGAGGACGCCCGATTTCATATCGAGGACGCCGGGGCCAGTTGCGATATGTTTACCATTACGCTCACTGAGGGCAAAAGGACGCCTCTCTACCTCACCTGCTGGAAACACTGTGTCGATGTGTCCAACCAGCAGAATACGGAGTCCCTTGAGTGCATTGCCTGTGTGTGTGGCGACAAGATTGTTGCCATATTCTTGCTGTTTGTCGAAAGAGGGAGAGAAGCCAAAATCGGTAAAGCGATCCGCTAGATAGGCTCCAACGCGATCAATACCTGCCTTTGTGTAGGTGCCGGAGTCGATGTTGACAATCGCTTTTAAATCGTCCATATAAGGCGGCATAATTTCATCGGCACGCTTTACAACGGGATGTACACGAGATAGCTTCATGGTTAAATCGCCCCCTGTGCCTTGAATTGTTCGATGTCAGTATCACTATAACCAAAGCTTCGGAGTATCTCATTCGTATGTTCCCCCAATGTTGGCGGTGCATGGTGTTGCTCTGCCTCAACACCAGAAATGCGTGGGAAACTAGATAGGGTACTGAATGCCTCGTTGCCAACACTTCCTGTAACGGTGACACTCCGCGCCTTCGCATTAGGATCGTTTAGTGCCTCGTCGATACTATAGACAGGACCAACACAGGTGTCGATGTCGGCAAGTTCAGCAACCCACTCGTCACGTGTCTTCGTTTTGAAGATGGCACGGAGCATGTTCATCGCTTCTTCGCGCTCGGCTGGGCCGTGTGGAAGGTGGAATGGTAGCAGTTCAAGATGCCCGATACGTGTGCAGAAGGTATGCCAAAATTTCTGCTCAAGAGCTGCTAGCGTAACGTGCTTGCCGTCCTTGGTCTCATAAATATTGTAGCAGGGCAGGCCGCCATCAAGCGTAGAATGTCCTGGTTTTGGAGCTTTATGTGTGTTGAGATATGCGGTTGTGGTCAGCGGCAGTAGCGACATCACGCCCTCAGTCATAGATACGTCAATCATGCGACCCTCACCAGTTTGCGCTCGTCCCACGAGCGCGGTCAGAATGCCAATCACCGCCATATAGCTTCCACCTGCCAGATCGCCAAGTTGTGTTGGGGGCATCGCTGGCTCACCGTTCGGTCCCCGGTTATAGTCAAGTATGCCTGAGTAACCTGCGTAATTCAGGTCGTGCCCTGCGCGTAGTCGTGCGGGACCATCCTGTCCATAACCGCTAATGGCACAATAAATAATGCCTGGATTTGCCTCTTTGAGTTGCTCATAGCCCAGTCCCAGCCGTTCAAGTACGCCGGGGCGAAAACTTTCCAGTACCACGTCGGCCTGTTTGACCATGTTCAGCAGAATGTCGCGTCCCTGCGGAGATTTGAGGTTAAGCGTTGTGCTACGCTTGTTGCGATTGATTGCCAGGAAACCGAGGCTCATGCCACCTGGACCATGTGGGGGCATAGATCGACCATAATCACCACTTCCAGGCTCCTCTATCTTCATCACGTCGGCACCGAAATCCGCTAGCATCTGTGATGCATAGGCTCCAGGGAGCAGACGCGACAGGTCGAGGATACGTATGCCACTAAGCGGCTGACTCATACACATTTCTCCTTCAGTGAGGATAGAACGGTCATCGTTGTATGCATGTAGGGTATCAGGGTGAGGCGGGTATTGTCAATGTGATGAATGCGTACAATTGTATGAGGATTAACGAATGGAGACCTGTAGGGGTCTAATTCTATTACACCCTCTTGACGATTGATCCTGTTGGAGGATGTTGAAACGCTGGTTTATGTCTTGGAACATTGTGCGTCGCCAACAGGGTGTAATAGAATTAGACCCCTACAGGTTGTTCGTATCCCGATTATTTTGTGAAATTGACACTAGGGTATTCAACAAAAGTTTATATAGGTTTCTTCAGAAAATCGAGAAGCAACGCATTTATGCGCTCAGGCACTTCGATTGATAGCCAGTGCCCTGCACCTTCGATGCGCTCGTATTGCCAAGGGCCTTTGACGTACTTGCCAGAGTTCTGCATCTGGCTTTCCGACATAGAGAAGTCTTCGCTACCCCATATACCCATTGTTGGGCATGCAATAGGAGGCATTACTGGTGCATCAATATTCCCAATAGCTGTTGGTGATATGTTTGCGCGATACATATTTAATGTTGCCGCCAACGCTCCAGGTCTCGATAGGTCTTCAATGTAGTGCTCAATATCACCTTGACTCCGCAGAAATTCACGAAATAGTGCCCAGTTGTTCTTGGGAAAGGCAGCTTCGGCAACACCCGGAAATAAGAACCACAGGAAATACCAATGCTTCTCCCATTGCTGCAAACCATCTTCCCTCCCCGCTAGAGGATGACCGACAGATAAAGCAACAAATTGCTCAACTTCAGTAGGAAATACTGTTGCGAAAAGCCAGGAGATTGATGCGCCCCAGTCATGTCCAACAAGACGTACACGGTCTATATTGAGTGCGGCAAGAATACCTTTGAGATATCCCATAATTGCCCGGCTCTTATATGCGTCCACCTCTGGAGGACGATCCGATTGTCCAAAGCCGGGTAGGTCTGGTACGATGACGCGATAACCAGCGTTCACCAATACTGGAATTTGGTATCGCCAGACATAAGCTGAGTCGGGCCAGCCGTGTACCAGGAGAACGGCAGGTCCACTTCCCTGATCTAGCACGTGAAATGTCAGGCCATTCACCTGAATATGTCGCTCACCTTCTTGTATGTTGGTCATATCTTCCCCTTGCAGCAATGATTTGCTTTAACGAAGAAACACAGCGTTTTTCTGCTAACATTGTCTGATATCTACAATGAAAACACAACGGTAGTTTTTTAGTATACGAAAGGTATTAATGAGGATTGCATGCAATAGACATGTAGGGGCCATAATTCATTACGTCCTCGTCGGCGATTGATTCTGTCCTCAGGGTTGAGGGAACGTTTCAACACATCTTCCAAATATATGCACTTCCGACGAGGGTTGAGCATCCGTAGGGGT
>CAXUHF010000058.1:0-6243 GCA_964250765.1 uncultured Ktedonobacteraceae bacterium
CGCCGTTTGCCAAGCATGTTCTGATTTTCTTTTCTGCTTTTACGAGGGAACTATTTGTGAGCGTTCCTCGATAAAGCCCAGGATGCGTTGCCATGCATCGGCGGATTCTTTTGCGAACTCGGTGGCCTTACGGTCAAAGAAACTGTGTGGCGTCCCAGGGTAGGTGATAACCTCATGCTTTACACCCGCCTTATCTAGTTGCTCGTCAAGCTGTTGAATCTGGTCGGCTGGAATGCCTGGATCATTGCCTCCAAAGAGGCCAAGCACCGGAACTTTGATCTTAGCGGCAGCCTCAATAACCGTCCCCTTCTGTTCATCCATCTTACGGCTCAGACCAGCGTAGAAACCGATGACGCCTGCTAACCCCATGTCTTCTGTCCCCGTATAGAGCGAGAGGCTACCGCCCAGGCAGAAACCAACGGTGAATGCGGCATCAGATGAGCCAGTCATACTTTTCAACTGTGCAAGCGATGCTTTTGCATCTGCAAAGACTGTTGGTAAACGTAGCTGTTGCACATGAGGCATGAACTCGAACGAGTCGTCGCGTCCAGTTAAGCCAGCAGTGCGCCCGAAATAATCCATCGCTACAGCCGCGACTCCTACCTCAGCGAAGCGTAACGCGAGTTCTTTATAGAACTGATGTAGGCCGCGCACATCGGGATAAATCACGACCTGTGATCCGTTAGGTTTGCTGGGATGGGCCGCAAATGCGGAAAACTTGTTGCCGTCGGCAGCCGTTAACACAATATCTTCGCCACGAGCAGACCCGCTTTCCCCTGGTGTAATCGGTGGACGTGCATTATCGTCATAGCACATGAGTCTTTGTATCTCCTCTAATTCTGTTTTTTGTGGAAGAAAATGCTCCCGTTCCATTGTCGCATATTTGACAGATATTGAGTAAGTCAGCAATTCTCATGAATGTAACAATCAGACGCATACCGATAGGGGCAACAATTCATTGTGTCTAAAGATGGGCTGGGAGGAGTTCAAGTTACCACAAGATGTGTTTGAAAAGATTCTGGAAGCGATCCAAACCGAAGACGCCGAGTAGTACAGGGAGACCGCAAGGGTCTCCCCTACACGTAGGCACCTGAAAGATGTAGGGGAGACCCTTGCGGTCTCCCTGTCACTCTTTTGTATGTATTTTTAGTTGACGCGTTCCAGTAAAACGACTGGAATAATGCGAGAAGTGTTCTCTTGATACTTAGCGAAGCCAGGAGCTTTGCTTGCGATCTCGTTGAAGATGCGATCACGTTCGGCTCGCTCTGCAACTGTCGCACGGGCCTTGAATTGCTCGGTCCCGACTTCAAGCGTTACATCGGGATGGGCGAGTATGTTGTAGTACCAATCGGGATTGGTGGGTGCACCAGCTTTGGAGGCGGCGATGACGTATTTGTCGCCATCTTTGAAGTATGCTAACGGGTTGGTACGTGGTTGGTTGCTCTTCGCGCCAAGTGTGTGCAGCAAGAGTAAATCTGCGCCTGCGAATTGACCTCCAACCTTGCCACCATTCTCGTGAAACTCATCAATGATTTGCTTATTCCAATCGTTGACATTCGCAAGCGTCGGGTCAGAATTGTTACTCATATGTTCTCCTTCAATCTAGTGCACACGTTATTCTAACGTGTGCTTGATTATCTTTATATTTCCTATGAGGAAGTATATTTCCTCATGTCTACTACAACACAGAGTATGCATAACTCATTCCTTCTCCACTGGAAGAGATGAGAAAAGTCCTAGAGGGTGTGCTAAAGCAGACCCGTACAGGACTTTCCCCACAAGCCGCCGTCGCTTCTGTACGGGTCTGCTTTAGCACACCCAATCCATCCTTGATCCCTGCAAAAAACTGTCGAAGCAACTGCTACACATGCTATACTTGAAAATGGGGCGTGTGAAAAACAGACTCTTGGTCGTGATGTGTGAAGAAAGACATACATTTCCTCAAGAGACAGATATTGAACAAAGAAAGAGGTATACCTTCATGCCTATGAAATTCGGTTTAGTTCTTCCTCAGGGGTGGACAATGGACCTTGCTCATATCAAGGACCCGGTTGAAGCGTATGAAACGATGACACGTGTAGCACAGACCGCCGATGAAACGGGCTTTGAGTCTGTCTGGCTGGTCGATCATTTTCATACTATTCCTGAGCCATCGCAGGAAGTGACGTTTGAAAGTTGGACGAGCACGGCGGCACTGGCACGCGATACGAAACGAGTACGCATTGGGCAAATGGTGACATGCAATGGCTATCGCAATCCAGCACTGTTAGCGAAGATGGCAAGCACGGTTGATGTGCTGAGTCATGGACGGCTCAACTTCGGCATTGGTGCAGGCTGGTATGAGCATGAGTATCGTGCGTATGGCTATCCCTATCCTGATGCACCCGAACGTCTGCGCTACCTACGCGAAGCCGTCCAGGTTATCCTAGCGATGTGGACGCAGGAGGAGGCGGTTTTTGAAGGCCAGTATTATCAGGTGCATGGAGCGATCAACCAGCCAAAAGGAGTACAGAAGCCGCACATTCCCATGCTGATTGGTGGTGGTGGCGAAAAGGTGACGCTCAAACTTGTCGCGCAATATGGTGATGCCTGTAATGTCAATGGTGACATCGAGACCATTCAGCATAAGTTCGATGTGATCAAGCAACACTGCGCGACAGTTGGACGCGACTACGAAAGCATTCTTCGCACCTCATCTACCGTATGTGCGATTGGAGAGACCGAAGAGCAAGCTCTGGCCTCGATTCCTGAATTTGTCAGAAGTCGATTTGGTGATCGTATCAAAGGTGCTTTAATTGGAACACCTGATACCCTCCGTCAGCGTTTAGCAGACTACGAGGCCGCAGGAGTGCAAGAACTGCTCCTCACCTTCCCCGATGTAACGACCTTGAACTCCGTGCGCCTTTTCGCCAAAGAGTTCATTGCCTAGAGAAACAGAAACATATACCAATAGGCTGTCAAAATTCGAGTGTCATCAAAACTAGGCGTTTGCAAGGGGGACGCCTCTACGGGCGGGCCTACGTCTTTTCAAGGTAATTTAAAAGTTGTTTCTAGGGCACCCGCAAGGGGATGCCCCTCCTATATGACGGGTCATCATCTTTGTCTTCGCGTATGTATGGGAGGGGCATCCCCTTGCGGGTGCCCTTGTTCTCATCTCTGCCTTTTAAATAGCCCGCCGTCTTATGGTCTTTATTGTAAGAAAATTTCCACTAGTATATACTGTAGCTCTATATGTATTTAGCAGTGTGACTTGTTAAGGTGATTTGAGGTAGAGTTTATGGCCTTAAAAGTTTTTTTCTGTTACGCCCACGAAGATGAACTCTTACTGAAAAAAATTCAGATGCAACTGAAACCTCTGCAACGACAAGGGTTAATCGAGCTATGGCATGACCGAGAAATCAACGCAGGAATGGAATGGGAGCATGAGATCGGCAAGCAGCTAAACTATGCACAAATTATTCTGCTTATGATTAGCCCTGATTTTATGAACTCAGAATATTGTTACAATGTTGAGGTAAAGCAAGCGATTGAGCGGCATAAACGAGGCGAAGCACGCGTAATTCCAGTTATCCTACGTCCGATTCATTGGCAAGCAGAGTTTGGAATGTTGCAAGCACTTCCTAAAGATGGTCTACCTGTTACCGATTCTGCTTGGCATAATGTGGATGAAGCATGTTTTAATATTGCAGAAGGTGTTCGTAACGTGGCGAAAGAACTTTCTGAGAAGAAACCTCCCGTTATTCTCGCTGATGACTCTGATAAAGTTGTTGTGGTCGCAGCTAGAAAAGCGTTGTCAGAATATCTCAAACACTCCGTGTATATCTGTCAGCCAAATCGAGCTTTTCGACGTTGTAACCGACTTGCATTCTATACGAACAATAAGATTGACCGTAGAATACCAAGAATAGTAGGGCAAGTAGAGGCAATATCTAAGAATGAAATTGAGACAAGAAAAGATGTAACAGATTTGGACAGAGAAAGGTTGCGAATGCTTCTAAAGAATTTAGAGCCAGCCAGAAGCGATGATTGGAATCAGCAACTGAAAATTATGTTTCTTTCGTCACCTAGCTCTCCTGATACACTAGTTTTGTCTCAAGATATTGTAAATAACTTTACTACTCGTGATGGTAGAACTGTTGCATTCACGCAGGCACAGCGTTACATATCACTCTCACACTCTGGAAATGAGCCGAAAACTACATCTGAACTTGTTTCTTACTCCTATTATTAAGGAAGTTACGCAATGCAAGTCCAGGAAATCGAAGCACACCTTGCCGAGCTTGGGCAGGAGTTGCAGAACCTTCATGTGCAATCGCCTATACGTATCCTGCTTGTGGGTGGCGCGTTTATGCTGACACAACTCCATAATAGATCAACGACAAATGATGTTGATGTGATTCTCAAGGATGTTGACGACTCCACTACTTCACCTCTCTATCGCGTCTTCAAAGCAGCAGTACGGCAGGTAGCAAGCAACAACGCGCTCTCAAATGCTTGGCTCAACGATGTCATCGGCGACTTTCTCCGCGAAACGAGCAACGTACCAGAAGGCACATTGTGGCGAAAATATGCTATGCTCGAAATCTATGTACCATCAAGCGAGTATATTCTAGCACTCAAGTTGCTTGCAGGTCGTCAAAAGGACCAGAACGATATTCTTGCTCTCTCGCAACAACTACAGGTTCAGACACGTGAACAAGCGCAACAACTTCTTGACCGTTACATTCCAAACAAACAAGTTCAGCAAATCAATAACGTTGAAGTTGTTCTAGCCCGATTTTTTCAAAGTTAACTATGTTATGATAAACTACTGTAGATAGCAAGATATGATTTACAGGACACACAATGAGAAAACTTGATCACTTACAAACAATGGCTCTAACCTATCAGGAAATTGTGCAAGGCGAAAGACCGTGGACAGCATTAGGCAATTTCATGAATGATTGGTTTGAGTATGCCAAAGATAAACGTCCTCAGCTTGTTGCAGACCCAATTGTGCTACCAGAAAAGGCTAACAACGATGAATATTACTGGGCAACCTTTTGTGTTGCTTCAGTTGAGTGGTTTTGTGATCGTTATAATGTAGAGTGTCCATCATGGGTGCACACAGCTACTTATAGCTTGTCGGAACCACAATTTGACTTTCCCTGCTCAGATAAGCTGGAGGTACGCGCAAGACTTATTCAAGATACACCAATACAATTCTCACAGCGAAACATCTATTGTGGCAATCGCATGTTTGCCAACAAGTACGAACTTGTTGAAGAGTATCGTCGCCTCTTTCCCCGAACTCCTTCGTCCACAACTTCTATAGCCTCTTCGTGATATAGGTTCACTGGGAAAAGCCCTTGTTCAGAAGCGTTTCAGCATCACTAAAGAGTGCGTCGAACGATATTGCATTCATCTCGGCACCAATGAGAAAGCGTCCACTGCGCGTTGCCGAAAAGACCATGCAGTAACCTGCAACATCGCTCGATCCTGTTTTCACGCCGTTTGCTCCCATATATGTGCCGAGCAAGCCGTTTGTGTTGGTCCAAGTATTGTAGAGATGATTGTGCAATGTAGCTGGTAAGACATAGTTTTGTTGCGCTACAATCTGGGCAAAGACAGGAAGCGTCATTGCATAACGTGCTAGTGTTGTGAGGTCCGCCGCACTCGTATAGTGAAGTGGATCGTAAAAACCGTGTGGATTCATGTAGTGCGTATCGTTCAGACCGAGCAGACGAGCCTTGTAGTTCATCATTGCTACAAAATTTGCCGTTGTCCCACCGACTGCATGAGCAAACACAATCGCAACATCACTGCCTGATGGTAACAACAAACCGTACAGCAGATCGCGCACGTGTATCCTGTCTCCTACTTGCAATTGGGCAACGCTCATGCCCTCTGGCACTTCATCTAACTCGTCTTGCTGTACTGTTAGATATGAATTCAGATTCAAGTTCTCGATAGCCAGAACTGCGGTCATAATCTTCGTCGTACTCGCCATTGGCAAGTGTACATGGCTGCTCATGTCGAAAAGTACTTTTCCTGTATAGCCATCAACCATATATGCTGATGCACCACTTACAAGCGAAGTGGGCGAAGGTGAAGGCAAGGGCGTTGGCGTATCGGTAGGTGGAGGCGTTGGTAAGGGTGTTGGTTCGAGTGTTGGTGTGGGAGGTGGAGCTACAGCAGCGAATAATGAGCTTACAGGAACAACAAAAGAAAAGAGAACCATCATGAACACGATAAATATGATGA
>CAXUHF010000058.1:6343-16542 GCA_964250765.1 uncultured Ktedonobacteraceae bacterium
CTTACAGGAACAACAAAAGAAAAGAGAACCATCATGAACACGATAAATATGATGATACATAGAAGGCCAAGAGCAAAAAAAGAACGTCGCACAAAAGGCTCCTATCCTACTAGCCGCGCTATAGAAATATCAATATGTGTATTCTAGTACATATAATAACGAAGAGTGCAAGACAGATTAACGGTAGGGACTGATTTATCGCGTCCAGGGGGTGGGGCAATGCGTCGGCAACGATATATCATCACAGCGTGCCCCCACTCCGCTCCCTGGACGCGATAAATCGGTCCCTACCATTTTGTTAAATCGTGTCGTTAGTGTCCTTGCCCCGTTACCAGCCCATACAACAGCAGCACAACAGCGACGACGAGTATGACGACAATTAGCACTAGACCGATGTTGTTGAGCAGGCTGAGACGTTGCCCTTTCATAATTGTGCGATTATTGCCGACGAAGAGGATGGTAATAACCAGTATGGGAGCCATGACGCCCGCGAGTACGTTGGCCCAGAAGATCAGGCGAATGGGGTCGATACCGATGAGCGCAACGATCAATCCCACAACGAGTGCCGCCGTAAGAATGAGGTAGAATCCCTCGTTTTGCCAGGGTCGCTTCGATAAACCAGAAGGCCACCCAAACGCTCCCGCCACTGCATAGGATGTACTTGCTAGCAGGACCGGAATGGCGACAATGCCAGAGCCAACGAGACCAACGGCAAAGAGGTAGCGAGCAAGCGGTCCCGCGAGTGGTTCGAGTGCATGGGCCGCGTCAGCCGCCGTGTTGATGCTACCGTGATGAATAAAGATTGTTGATGCCGTGCTGATGATCACAAAGTATGCTACAACCTGTCCACTAATAGAGCCAGTGCCAACATCAATCTCGGCCTCATGCAACTGCTTCTTGAGTGTGCCAGTACGCTTCTCCTCAAGTTCTCCTTGTGTTTGCCAAAACATGGAATAGGGCGAGATGGTCGCACCTAGCAGAGCGACCGCACTACTGATACTCGCAAAATCAAGGCTGATCTGTGGCACAAAGGTATGTACGAGCACCGCCCCCCAATCGGCGTGCGAGAAAAACGCGGTCAGGATATAGGCGACGAATACAAAGCTCATTGTCAGAAAGATTTTCTTGAATGACTCAAAATTGCGATAGACTGTTAAATACCACAACACAAGTCCGACCGGAACGACAAACCAGACCCAGCGAATGCCTGTTACCAATTCTAAACCACTCCCGATTGCCGCAAGGTCTGCCGCGATAAGTGCTACATTTGTGATAATGAGTAAAAGTGAGGCTATTACAGCGGCAGGTTGCCCATAGTGCTCACGCAAAATCTGTGATAGGCCGCGCTGACTGACGCGTCCAATTTTGGCACAAGCGAATTGTACCGCCTGATACAATGGTGTTGAAAGCAGCATCAGCCAGAGATGTCCATAGCCTACACTGGCACCGTCAACCGCGTAAGCTGTTACAGCAGATGGATCGTTGCCGGATGTTCCTGAAAGTACACCGGGACCAATAATGCGCCAGAACGTAGTTTTGGGACGAACAGCCTGGATATTGCCTTCTTTTTCGCGCATTCCTTCGGCTGTTGGAGCTTGTTGCTCGACCTGATCGAGCAAGCTATCTTGAGGTCTCTCCTCTTCACGTGAGAGAGTTTGTTCCCCTGCTTGCGTGAGCGACTCTAGCTCTGACTCATTCGCCTTAATTTTAACATCGCCAGAAGTTTGACCGTCTATTGCCTCATCAACCTCTTGAATACGATCTACAGGTATCTCCAGCTTTTTGCGGAAGAGCATACCCTTCTCGACCTCGATACCCTCTATATTTCCTTGTGCATCTCTTTTTACGTCTGTCACCCTTGCTGGACTTATATCTTGCTCGCCGAGATCGCCTTCTGTCGCCTCTACTACCATCCCAGGAACAATTTCTTCCTCTTGTTTTCGGCTACGTTTGTCTCTCATATATATACTTTCTTTTTTAGAATACTTTTTCGGAGGTCTTTTATAGAACGATAGAGGATAGCAAAATGTTTCTCATGAATGAAAGAAAAATGTGTCTGCAAGAGGGCTAGCCCTCTTGCAGACACATTTTTCTTTCATTCATGTAGCTGTTTGCTAGTCCGTCCAGATCCAATCACGAACCTCTGGCATGTCTTGCAGGTTGGCACGTACATACCAGTGGTGCTTATCGAGCATGGCATTGCACTCTGCGATGAGCGGAGCGGCTACGTCTTTGAAGCGAGTTGCGTGTTGCAGAGCCAGAATACAGAGATGATAGCGACTCATGCTATTGAGAACAACCATATCGAACGGTGTTGTCGTTGTACCTTGCTCGTTGAAACCGCGCACATGGAACCGTTCTGCATTCGTGCGCCCATGTATGAGTTCGTGAATGGCACGTTGATAGCCGTGGAAGGCAAACACGACGGGTTGTGCTTCTGTGAATTCCTGGACGAATGACGCCTCATCCATTCCATGTGGATGCAGGTTTGGTGGATAGAGACGCATCAAGTCAACAACATTGACCAGACGCACCTTTAATTCTGGAATATGCTTGCGTAACCAATCGGCAGCCGCAACGGTCTCCAAGGTTGGAATGTCACCACAGCAAGCGAGTACAACGTCGGGTTGCAGATGATCGGTGTTGCTTGCCCAATCCCAGGTTGAAATACCTCGTGCTGCATGTGTAATGGCGTCTTGCATGTTGAGCCATTGCAACTGTGGCTGCTTGTCAATCACAATCAGGTTTACATAGTTGCGGCTCCGTAAGCAATGGTCGGCAACCGACATCAAACAGTTGGCATCTGGTGGTAGATAGATGCGTGCAACAACGCCTTTCCTGGAAAGAACTGTGTCGATCAAGCCAGGTCCCTGATGACTAAAGCCGTTATGGTCGTTGCGCCAGCAGGTAGAGGTCAGGAGAATGTTGAGCGAAGCAATTTTCGCGCGCCATGCCAATTTGTCAGCTTCCTGTAGCCACTTCGAGTGCTGAATGGTCATAGAGTCGGAGACCATTGCAAACGCTTCATAGGTGGCGAATACGCCATGCCGTCCGGTGAGCAAGTAGCCTTCGAGCCATCCTTGACATAAATGTTCGCTTAGCACTTCCATGACGCGACCATCAGGCGAAATGTGATCGTCAATCGGAATGATTTTGCCCGTTGATGTGCGGTTCTCGACCTCAAACACATTGCCTAAGCGGTTCGAGTTGGTCTCATCGGGGCAGAAGAGACGGAAGTTTTGCTGCTTGGCGTTGCGTGTGAAAATGTCACGCATCATCTTACCGAATTGTCGCGTGGACTCATGATGCTCTGTCGCAGGTTTTGGCACATCAATGGCATAGTCGGTAAATTCTGGCAGATCCAGGTCTACCAGCAACTTCCCACCGTTCGCATTGGGGTTGGCTCCCATACGCCGTTCGCCTTTAGGTGCAAGGGCCGCGAGATCAGCGATGAAACGTCCATGCTCATCAAAAACGTCTTCAGGATGATAGCTACGCATCCATTGTTCCAGAAGTGCGAGGTGTGCTGGATTGGTTGTCACATCCTCTATCGGTACCTGGTGAGCGCGGAACGTGCCTTCGATAGGCTTGCCATCAACCTCTTTTGGACACGTCCAACCTTTTGGCGTACGGAGTACGATGACAGGCCAGCGCGGAACTCCTGAGAAACCATGTGTACGCGCATCTTCCTGATATGCACGAATTTTGGTATAACATGTCTCAAGTGTGTCTGAGAAGGCTTTGTGCATGGTCATAGGATCATCGCCCTCGACGAAATGCACCTCGTAACCATAGCTTTCGATTTGTTTTTGTACGTTTTCGTCTTCTTCGCGCCCAAGCACGGTAGGGCCGGAGATTTTGTAGCCATTCAGGTGTAGAATCGGGAGTACGGCACCATCGCGTACAGGATTAAGGAACTTGAGACTCTTCCATGAGCCTTCGAGAGGAGCTGTCTCGGCCTCACCATCGCCGACAACCGCGATTGCAATCAGGTCTGGATTATCGAAGACCGCGCCGTAGGCATGAGAGAGAACGTAACCAAGTTCGCCTCCCTCATGAATGGACCCCGGTGTGGGTACGCTCACGTGGCTTGGTATACCTCCCGGAGTCGAGAACTGACGGAATAGCTTGTGAATGCCTTCTGTATCCTGTGAGATATTGGGGTATACCTCTGTGTACGTGCCTTCCAGATAGACGTTCGCGACCAATGCGGGGCCGCCATGTCCAGGACCAGTAAGATAGATAGCATTCACATCATGGTCTTGAATCAGCCGATTGACGTGAACATAAATGAAATTCAAACCTGGAGACGTGCCCCAATGTCCCAGGAGGCGAGGCTTGATATGATCGGCTAGAAGCGGCTCTCGTAGTAAAGGATTTTCCTTTAAATAAATCTGACCAATTGTCAGATAGTTCGCGGCATTCCAATAGCGATTCATCAATTCCAAACGTGCTTGATCGACGGTAGCTATCTGATTGACAGTTGCCATGAGACTCTCCTCTTATACGAAAAACGTTACACAATAACGGACACGTAGCCTTTCCATGAAGGGATACACTTTGTGTGTCCCTTGACATTGTACCTTGCTTTTTTCGGAATGAACACTCTGCTTATTAGATATGTTACGTTTTGAGATAGATGATGCTTTCAAAAAATGTTTGTATTATTAGCACTTTTACGTGTTATAAGTGTAGCAATTCTGCTTTTGTGCGTCCTGGTGCTGGCATTTTGTCCCTGCTCTGGGTGGTTGGAATTTACGGAATCGTGTTCAGGGTTGGTATGATAATTCATGCCTTTCAACTACGCTCACGAACAGCAGCACGTGCGCGCTCTTAAAAAGAGTGCGTTTAATCAATAAAATAGGTAATGTCATGTTAGACCCCTACAATTCAACCTATCCCCATTATTCGTTTGAACCCTATGAATTATATTCCTACAATTGTCCGATGAGCAATGGCGTTATCTATACCTATCGTGGTAGTTGGTGTGCTGAAGGTCTTCCCACATCCTGGGAGTGTGATTGGCGTTTTATTGGACAAAGAGGTAGTGCGAAGTGGGATGGAGGAGAGAGTACGCAGATACAAGGAGTGAAAGAAACAGGCGGATTTATTTCTACCTACCGCGACATGCCTATTCCACCTTACGATGCGAGCAATGTTGATGGACATGCAGGGATTATCCGAGAATTCTTTGCTTGTATCCAAAACGGGATACAGCCTGAGACACGAGCCACCGACAATATCAAAAGCCTTGCAATGGTCTTTGGTGCAATCGAGAGTGCTGAAAAAGGCCAGAAAATATTCATTGCCTGAAAGCATTTTTATCGTTTTGTGATCAGTGCGCGAAGATGATTAGCAAGATGCGCGTTGAATGTTGCGCCCTCACCCCATTCGGGATGCAGAATGTGCAGTGATTCAAATGCGAGTGGTAGCACGTGTTGTACGAATAATGGCATTGGCATGTCTCGCAACAAGTCGCGCAACTGCTGGGGAGCAGGTGCAAGCCATTGAGTATTCTCTACACTTTCGCGTGTTGACAGCGTGTTTATTGAGTAATTATCATCATCGCCACTATGCATATAGCCTAACGCAGCGTACGCCTCTAACGAGACGTAGCTTGCTCGTCCCTCGCCTGTCCAAAGCTGAATAGTTTGAAAGAGGTCTGTGTCGGCAAGTCCAAGTAAATCTACCTGGACTTGTTTGGCAAATGTCCTCGTTTGTCTATCTATTTTCAAGAGGAACCTCTTTTCACAAGACGGACTAGGAGTCGATGTTATTCCCAAGGCCAAAGCTGCATATCACGCATATTGCTGATAGTTTGCTCATAGCGGTTGGCAGCATCCGCGTGTGTGCGCGTTGCATCTGGTGCCTGGTTAGTAAGGGTTGTGACGCGCCGTTGCTGCTCTTCTTGCCACTGCTCCATTGTAAGCCCGCTCTTGACTGCATTCAAAAGCGTTATAGCGAGTGGATAGTCAGTGGAATAGAGCTTATTATGACGCATAGCTTCTTGAATACGTGCGGAATAGGTGTTACTGCTCACCCACGGCGTATGTACATGACCATTTGGGTCGGCAAACTGCTTGCTCATTGTGTTTTCCTTCTATCGGTATTTCCTATAGTCTATTTTGCATAAGGAAGTTCTAGCTTCGTGTATACGTTTCCGAGGATAATAAGAGAGGTGCGCGATTGCAAGTCTTGTACGTATTATAGCACATTTCTCACGATGAGTTTTGACAAAGAGAAGTCATGCAAATAGGCTTCAAGGTATGTTTGAGTATTCTTTTCGTCGCTATTATTGTGTTCCCAATGCTCATCACCTGTCGCAACGATCCACGAATGATAGGGAAGTGTACCTGTGGCACCATCAACAAGGCTATAGCGTGCTATATCTATTGAAGCCGTGCGCAAACAGCGAACACGCACGATAGATTGATTGCCCAAGCGTTGTTGCGGTAAAAGAGAGTGTTGTTTTTTCTTGTGTACTTGTCCACATGTGTTCGTGGCCTTGTGAGCCTTGATAAGATACTGCTGTGATCGACGTAAACATGTGTGCGTCGCCCTCTTTTCGATATGTTATGTCTCTTGTGTGAAACACGGCTACGAGAGTAGTTTAGATGCACACATTCCGTCTGTGCATTTTGTTGAAAACATGATAGATATAGGAGGAGCAATTGATATGACTGAAATACACAATCCTGGAAATGGTGGGGAAGGAGAGATACGCTCAACCGATTTTTCGTTAGCGTTTACTCCTGGCTTACAAGTGTATGGTGAAAGTGGCGAGAGGTTCCGTATTCGGGTCGTGCAGGCAGGAGAACTGCTGATTACGAGCGGCTTGGTTGTAGCATGCGATCCGTTTTGGTTGAATGCTTCTCCACAAGCGTACGCGACGAGAGTTCCTCTCGGTCGATTTCCAATTTTCATCAGTATAGCGGAGTCTCTTTCTTTAACGAACGATAGACGAGTTGCATGCGCAAAACTACGTTTTAACACACTGGATGTTGTACGCTGGGAGATGGCGGGAGTAGCTGGTCAGAATATAAACACTCTGAATCCTGATGAGCAGTTCTGCTATGGAGTTGACGCAGGAACTGGCTGTTTTGTGGATATGGATGTAGTTGTGTGGCTCTTTGAGCAGGCAGGAGTGCGCGACTTAGAAAAGTGGCGTGGCTTGCCCTCTAGTATGGCGGATATCCCTGACGAACGAGGCAGACTGGTTGATGCGGTCCATACCTATTTTGAAACCTCAGTGGATGCTCGGTTGGAGGAAGCGTGGGAGTCGATGGAAGCGGTCGTGCATGCTACTACAACATCTCCGCAAAATTGGGGAGTGGCACTCAATGATGCGACGGGTGGCAATCTTGTGCTCTTTTCAAGTGGCTGGGGCGATGGCTGTTATGCGTCGTACTTTGGCTACGCAGCAGATGGTAGTCTGGCTTGTTTGATCACTGATTTTGACGTGTTACTCGATGCTCGTCTCTAAGTACGGTTCTGGTACAAAGAATATTAATGATGAATTAGTAACACAGTAAGAACTGCAGGGGCATACAGGGACAACCCTGTATGCCCCTGCAGTTCTTACTGTGTTACTAATTCAATATACGCGTCTTTATCCACACGTGCGGAAAAGAGTTTCGTTTCTTCGGTGCCGTCTATAAGTACATAGACAACTCCACCATCGGTGGCGTTGACATGTCCTTGTTCGCCGGTGCGGATGATACGTACACGATCACCCTCCTCGAAGTACGTGCCTTCAACGTTTGTTTCCATAATTCTGTCTACCTTTCTCTCCCTATTATACGTCAAACAAGCGGTACTAATGTGGTTGTAGAGGCAGGGGTGCGTAACGCTACTGATACATCGTAAGGATAGCTGCTTGCAACGCTCTCTTTTTGGAAAGACGCAATGACCTGCTTATAGACCTTGACGTATTTTTGAGCCATCACGCGAGCCGTGAAGTGCTGCTCAACATGTGCGGAAACTTGTGTGCGCTCAAGCTCTGAGAGGCGCGCAATGTAGTGTACCATCTCGTCTATGTTCTGCGCGAGAAAGCCGCTTGTTCCATGCGCGACGATTTCAGGTGCCGCTCCACGCTCAAATGCAATAACTGGACAGCCCACCGCCATCGCTTCGATCATCACCATGCCAAATGGCTCTTCCCATTGAATAGGATTCAGCATTCCAAGAGCATGACTGAACAAGTCAATCTTTTGTTGCATGTTGACTGGTCCGATATATTTGACTTGCTGATTGTCAATAAGTGGTTTAATCTTCTGCTCGAAGTAGTTTACCGATTCCTCGACGTGTTTGTCGATGGTACCTGCGAGTACGATTGGTAAGCCTGCTCTTTTCGCGGCCTCGATAGCTAGATGAGCACCTTTTTCGGGTACAAAACGGCCTAGCCATGCGAGGTAGTTCTCTGGTTGTCGTGTTGTAGCTTGAAATTGTTGGAGCGGCAAACCGTGATGTACAACGCCTACGATGTTAAGGGGAAGTGTTGTATTCGCTCGCGCCTGCTTGCTGATCATAACCATCGGCACTGTCGATGCCCAATCTTCTATATAGTAGTCATCGGCGTCACCCGTCCATGACTGTACGCGATCAAACGGAAAGTGACTGTGGAGCGTCATAACGTGTGGTACAGCAAGATGAGCCATGAGGGGAAAAAGATACATATCCGCACTAGAGGAAAGATGCGTATGTACCACATCAAAATCATGATCTTTGATATATTCGACTGCTTTATGCAGATGGTAATAAGCTTTAAGGTGCCCCTGCCACGGTACGCCTGTATCGAGGAGAGAACGCGGGAAAAACGAAACGAGCTTTGCCGATGTTGTAGCATCACCTGCTGCAAACAACGTTACGTCGTGTCCTTGCGCCACTTGTTCTTCGACCAGATTGTACAACACAGTCTCCGTCCCTCCATAGTTCTTAGGGGGAATACTAATCCACGGCGGGGCTATGTGTGCGATTTTCATGGGGGGTAGTCCTTTACGCTAGTTTGGCACAAAGGGCATGACAATACGCGGTTGTGCCAAAAATGATAGTGTTTCTTTCCAGACCTTCTGCTGATGAGGGCGTTCTTCATACAATACAATGAAGGTGGCATATGAAAGTATTTATGGTAGATGGAAAGGCCGGGGACAGCTTCTGTGGTGTTCGTGCCTGTTCTGACTAAACGTCCTATACACAACTATAACATATATTTGTGCAAAAGTCGAGAATAAAGGAAAGCAAGAGGAATGGAAGACCGACAAATACTAGCATTTGTCGGTCTTCCATTCCTCTTGCTTTCCTTTCAATTAGAACCTTTATCACCTTCAACAAAGAAGACAATGCGCTCACAGACGTTAGTGCAGTGGTCGCCCACACGCTCAAGGTTATGCGCAATCCAGAGCCAGTATGTCATACGCTGCATCGCAAGGCCATCTTGTTGTAGTGCCGGAATTGCATGAATACCTGATAGCATCGTCATCAAATCCTGACGTACAGTCGAATAGCGTTCATCTACCAGGTCGTCTGCCTGCAAAAGTGTATGGGCGGCTTGTGCATCATTATTGGTAAAAGCTTGTACTGTTTTATGTAGCATGTCTCGTGCCTCTTGCCCCAACACAAGAATGCCAGCAATAATTGATGCCTCTGTAACAGGATGATCAGTAGTTGCTTGCTCTTGGCTATCGCTTGTTGCGGAAGACGAATTGATTTCGAGCTGGCTCATGCCTGTCTTACGCAAGGGAGCCATGCGCAAGAGCAGTTTGGCAATACCTACCGCATTATCGCCTGTGCGTTCCAGGTCCCCAGTGATTGATGGTACTGAGGATAAGAGACGTAGATCACGCCCACCAAGTGGCTGCTGCAAGGTGAGCGACTGGAATGTCAGCCGATCTATTTCTACTCTTAGATCATCCATCTCCGTATCGGATGCGATCACGAGTCCGCATAGTGCCTGATCGCCCGTTTCCACTGCTTGCAGTGATTGTCCAAGTGCGTGCTCAATAAGCCCACCTAAATTCGTGATGTTCGTCGTAATAGCCTGTAGTTGCTCGTCTAAGATTGTTCTCGCCATTTCCTTGCCTCTCCTTCTTTATGCTTTTGAGGAGATTGTAGCATGAGTATATTAAGGGACTGTAATCAGAACGGGAACACAGAAGGGCACGCACCCCACAAGCAGGTGGCCGAGGTGGTGGACCAGTCAA
>CAXUHF010000058.1:16552-30986 GCA_964250765.1 uncultured Ktedonobacteraceae bacterium
CTTTTAACCCCCACGGCAAACCCACAGGCCCACCCCCCCCGGGGGGGGGCCCCTTCTGTGTTCCCGTTCCTCCTCATTGCTCCTTTATCAATGTAGTTATCTTGCTATCCTTTGAACTCATGCAATGAAGCTAATGCGTCCCTGTGGGGACAATCTCGATAGCTATCGGCTCTTTAAGTCCTCGCCAACGATTTATTTGAGTAAAGAACATGTCCTGAAAGCCATAGCGTTTTCGGATAGCTTTTAGGATATCCATTCCCTCTTCTGCTGTCAGCACGCGAGCTTTGCCCTCGTATGCTTGGCCTGTCACCTTTCCTGTTGCTGTGCAAGGGGCAACCAGGACCCGTGCCATGTTGCGGATGCGTTTGACTTTACCGAGGCCAGCATACGTCTTCACATAGAGAGTCCCATCACGTACAATGAGCCAAGTGGGAGTTCCAACGGGAGTTCCATTTCGTTTGAATGTCGTTAGCATAATCGTAGACATCGGGGTAAATTGCTCAAATGTATTTGTTGTCAATATCTCTTCCATAAAAAATCTCTTTCTGTAAATGAAGCGCGGTTTCTGCAATATCGCGCCCAATTGTCTCTATTCCTGTATAAGGAAACAAGTTCCTCCTCGTTACTCACTTGTCCGATCCCCAATCGTCCACGCTGCTTTCTCGACCGGAAACTGGATTTCGATGAGAGCGTCGTCGTGATGGTCTCCTCGACGCAGGAAAATCTTGCGACGTGGGCCGACGATAGTGTAGGCGTTGTTTTCCATCCACGTTCCCAGAGCTTGATAGGCTGGCATTACTAGCGAGGGATGTCCATGATGGAGCGTACTCGCCATGCGAGGAGCCGCTGGTAACTCGCACAGCGTTAGTCGTCCCTCATTGCGTGTGATCAGGACATTGGCATCTCTCCAATCAACTGGTGCAACAATCTCCAGCGAACTCAGGAGATGCTCGTCTTCACTCTCAGCATGGAGCACGAGCAGAGAATCGATGGGTGTGACCCCGTAGTGCTTCAATGTGGCGTCGATTACGTCACTCCAATGCGTCTGAGACGCCACATCAGTCGCTGTCAGATGCAGAGAGACCCCAGTGATCGGCTTGACTGCTTTGAGCACGACTTCATAGATTGGTAGGCAGCTACCTTGCTCAAGGGAGCGGAGGCGTGCTTCGAGGCGCACGAGTTGCTCCTGTTCCGTCTGCATGTGTTGCTGGAGTTGTGCCTGTCTGAGCCGCAACATCCCTTGCAATGCCTCAGGAGAAATGCCTTCGTCCAGAATCTCGACGATCTGAGTGAGTCCCAGTCCAAGCTCTTTGAACGCTAGAATGCGATGCAGGTACGGCAACTGATCCATTGTGTAGAACCGATAGCCGGTTTCAGGATCGACTTGGATCGGCTTGAGGAGTCCGATCTCGTCGTAGTAGCGCAGGGTGGTCATCGATACCTCGGCGAGCTTGGCAAAATCACGTATCTTTAACATCTCATCTCTTCCTGCCCGTTTACAGATAGGGAACAACTGTTGTAATAAGCATACAACCTTCAGGTAGGGTGAAAGTCAAGAGAGTACATACAACTACTATAAAAAATGAGTGTTTTACAGATGCACTTAGACTTATCATCAATCTACTGGTACAGACTGTAAACTATTCATGCGCATATATAGATACATGCAAGAATAGTTGATAATTTGGCCCGATTTATATACTAGCAGTAGGGCAACAATTTTGTCGCTTGTCCTATGTTTGATAGAAGCCTCCACAAGCACCCATTTAAAGTTATTCAAACTGTGGTGGCAAAAAAGGAAATCATAATGGATTCAATCGAGACCGAAAACACAACGAATGTTCTTGTGCAACCCAAACGTCGCTTGTTCTTGCGCCGCTCGGCGGCTGGCGTTGCAGCCGCCGCTTCTGTTGGATTGCTCGCCGCTTGTGGTAGTCAGACAACTACTACGGGTAGCACGCAGGCGACAACAACGAGCAACACACCGACATCTACAACGGCACCCGTTGGCCTGGCACTGCCTGCACTTTCAGATACCAAAGCGGCATTCACTGAAATCATGAATGATGAGACAGCGCACGTAACATTCCTGAAAGGCGCATTGCACAAAGCAGGAGTTACAGTTCGTCCTAAACCGACCTTTAAGGGATTGGCACAAGCGGATTTAGACTCTTTTGCCAAGCTCTCACAAGTGTTTGAGAATGTTGGTGTTGGCGCGTATCTGATGGCGGCTCCCGCGATCACGTCTAAGGCATATCTTGCGGCAGCAGGCTCGATCTTGACGATTGAAGCACGCCATGCAGGTTTTCTTGATGTCTTGTTGAGTAAGCCAGTGAGCGACAATGGTGCCTTTGACAAACCAATTATGCAGGCTGATATCGTGAAAGATGTATCACCCTTTATCGCCAGCTTAAATGGTGGTCAAGACCCATCGGCGTCTCTTAAGAATGACGCCGACATCCTGAACTTTGCTCTGCTTTTGGAATACCTTGAGGCTGAGTTCTACACAACAAACGTACCAACGCTGTTCAAATAAGGCCACAGGTACAACACAAAACCCGTCTATGCATTGCATAGACGGGTTTTGTGTTGTACCTGTGTTATCTAGCTGTACGGCGTCCATAAGCTAATACTGCCAATGGAACGAAGACAATGAGAATACCAACGCACCATGCGACTGCTTGCCAGGTGGTCCCGGCGTCAGGGTGATTGAGGAGCAGACCACGTACTGCATTGATAACCAGCGTAATCGGTTGATGCTCCGCAAAGACTCGCAACCAGCTAGGCATACTTGTGGTGGGCACAAACGCGCTACTGGCAAAGGTCAACGGAAAGAGCCAGATGAAGCCAGCAGACTGCGCCGCCTCGACACTGCTCACCGCCAGACCAATGGTCGCTGATATCCACGAGAAGGCGAAGCTGACAAACAAGAGCATGCCAATAGCACCAGCCAACTCCAAGAATGAGCCTTCGGGTCGGAAACCAACGAGCAGACCGACAATCCACATGATGGCTACAACAATCACGTTGCGCACAAGGTCAGACAGTGTACGACCCGTGAGCACAGCTGATTTCGCCATTGGCAACGAACGGAAGCGGTCAACTAAGCCCTTTTGTATGTCGTTAGCAAGACCAATGCCTGTTGTGGTCGAGCCGAAGATGACCGTCTGCGCGAAGATGCCCGCCATCAGGTAGTTGACATACGATGTGCCTTGCACTGCAATCGCACCGCCAAACACATAGCGGAAGAGCAGGACGAAGATGACCGGCTGAATAGTCGAGAAGATCAGTTCTTCGGGAATACGGGGAATTTGCATCAAGTTACGGCGTGCCAGGACAAGCGCGTCGGCAATCGTCCAGTAGAGTGCTGGACGTGCTACAGGCACAAATGGTTCGTCTATACGGATATCGCGGCTCATCGTGAACTCCTTGCCAAAGGCCGAGCAGCCTTTTCGTCTACAGGCGCATCCTCTTCGGTCGCAACACGTCCAGTTAATGTGAGGAAGACATCATCAAGCGTTGGACGACGTAAAGCGAGATCATCCAGAGCAATCTGTGCGGCATCAAGATCACGTACAACCGACGCCAGCAGTTGCGCGCCACGCGCGACTGGTACTACGAGGCGACGTGTGGCAGCATCAACCTGAATATCACCCGCACTGTAGGAGCTAACCGCTTGTCGGGCTGCATCGAGATCACCCCCACGTGCCAGCGTGATCTCAAGACGTTCGCCACCGACCTGTGTTTTCAGTTCGTCGGCAGTGCCTTTGGCGATGACACGCCCGTGATCGACCACCATGATCGAATTTGCCAGTTGATCTGCTTCTTCCAGATATTGTGTGGTGAGCAGCACTGTTGTACCTTCGGAGACAAGTCCGCTGATAACATCCCACATTGCGAGACGACCACGCGGGTCGAGACCAGTTGTTGGTTCATCAAGGAAGATGACTGGCGGAGTGACAATCAAGCTTGCCGCGAGGTCCAGACGACGGCGCATACCACCGGAGTAGGTCTTGACGGTGCGTCCGGCGGCATCAACCAGATCAAAGCGTTCAAGTAGCTCATTGGCACGGCGTTTCGCAACCGCACCCGATAGATGATATAACTGCCCGAACATCTTCAGGTTCTCATAGCCCGTGAGGTATTCGTCAACGGCGGCATATTGACCTGCGAGACCAATGCGTGAGCGTAGTGCGTTAGCATCTTTTACAACGTCTAATCCTGCCACCTCAGCATGACCTGCATCCGGCTTTAAAAGGGTCGTCAAGATGCGTACGGCTGTTGTCTTACCAGCACCATTGGGACCGAGGACCCCAAGTACGGTTCCCTCTTCGGCAACTAAATCAAGCCCGGCGAGGGCATGAGTTTTTCCATAATGTTTTTGAAGTCCCTCGGCTATAATAGCCGGTCTATTCGACATGGTATACTTCCTCTCACAAAACTTCCAACAACAAGGTACAGCCTTGTTTTCATGGAAAGCAAACATGTGTATGACGTTGAAAACGTCGAAATCAGGGCATCAGTAAAAGAATACCCTCTCTTGTCTGTACTAACCTGTTCTAATCTAAGAGCAGAAATGCGGAAAACGTGTATAGTAATGACGCTGCAACAATCCTATGCTGCACACGCTGAACGTTGACCAACGCATTCCAATGTGGTACACTATTTTATGTGGACAATTGTCCACATAAAATAGTGTACCGGACAATTGTCCGTTTGTCAAGAGGAGAGAGGAATGATAGAAGAAATTCGTGATGCCTCATTGCCTTCTCGTTCATCGTTGAGTGGACGTGTACGGCACGAACGGCGTGATGCGATGGAGCATCGCCAACGAATTTTACAGGTTGCTCAACATCTTTTTGCCAAACACGGTGTTCATGCCGTAAGTATGCATCAGATCGCCAAAGCTGCTGGTGTTGGACAGGGCACGCTCTATCGTCGCTATGCTCACAAGGGCGACCTGTGTATGGACTTGTTGCAAGAGCAACATGAGCGACTACTCACCGATATCTCAACCCTCTTTCGTGCAAAAGCCAATGCTCCTGCACTTGAACGTCTGGATGGATTGCTCTCTCTTATCGTCGCATTTTTAGAAGAGCAAGGGGCTTTGCTTAGCCCGGTCGCATTGATTGAGATGCGAGAGACGATGTGCCATAAAGATGTAGAGGAGCAGCATCTTCCATTTTATCTCTCGCTACATAGCATTTTCGACGAATTGCTCACAGAAGCTGTCGAGCGCAAAGAACTCTCCACACTTGATACCTCCTTTACGGCAGACGCTATACTTGTCACGCTTAATCCTATGTTCTATCACATGCAACGGCAAGAACGTAGCCTCTCATCGGAGCAGATTCTGCAAGGAATACGTCATATATACATTGATGGTATGAAGATGCGACATTACACGGAATAATGTATCTCGTATAGCAGAAAGTACTATATAGCACTCACCCATTAGTCCCTTGATGTATATTTTACATACAATGTTTTCTTGTATCCCAGGTTTAGGATTCTTAGGTCAAGGTGGGTCATATGCAGCCGCAACGTCAAACAGTGACCGACCGCCTCGCTGATGTTATTCACATCATACACATTGGGGGCAAGAGTGGTGTGCTCACAGTCGAGCGTGGCGAGGGAAAAACACTAGAAGAGGGTCTTATTACATTTACCAATGGGCGCGTTGTTGAGGCAAGAGTAAATACACTGACGGGTCTTGCTGCATTCAACTATCTCAATATGTGGCAGACATGTCGTTTTTCCTTGCTAAGTCGAAGTGAGGATGAAGCATTGCCAGTGTATCCTGCGCAACTTCCTTCTCATTCAATGGTTCCAGGTAAAAACGTTCCATCTCAGTATCAGAGTGATACAGGGATGCAGTTACGAGCACCTGTGCGTCTACAATTAGGCGAAGACGCGTTACAACAATCAGGAAACATGCAACTATCGCGCACTCATCGTCGCTTACTTTTATTGATTGATGGACATCGCAAGGAAAGCGATCTTGTGCGTCTCATGGGACGTAGCGTTGACGAGATACAGGAACTGCTCAATGCTTTAGAGCGGAATGGTTTTATTCAGTTATAGCTACTCTCTATTAAAGGAGGGAGTCCATGTCCCGGTCTTTTCAGCCTTCACGGAAGAAGCTTTCTCTGACCGTAAAAGTTTCTGCTTTGCTTGTGCTCGCCGTTGTGCTTCCACTCCTCATTACTGTTATTGGTAGTGAACTGATTCTACGCCCAACATTGATGGGGCAAGCACAGACGGAAATGGGAAATGACGCTCAAGCCCATACACAAGCTATCGATTCCCTGCTCATTGCGCGGATGCAAGAAATTGGCTTTCTGGGGCAGTATCTTGCAATTCAACGTTATCTTTCTGGTCAAGAGGCGTTCAAGCAACAGGCTCTTGGAGAATTAGCCTTGGGTTATCGCCTTGATCCAAATTATAGTACCTGGACACTTTTTGATACACATGGGAAAGTTCGCCTATCATATCCTGCGCTACCTGGATTGCGCGGCAAATATGCGGTAGCACCAGAAATTGTGCAACAATTGCACGGTGTGAACAAAACGCGTATCTCTGATGTCTATTTTGACGACACAACGCATATGGCCTTCGTCGATATTTATACTTCAATTACTGCCCCCAACTCGACATTACTTGGTTTTGGACGTTCCACGCTTAAGCTCAACGAGATATGGACCTCAGTCAACAACGAGACAAACGCTGCCCCTGGAAGCTACGCTATGATTCTTGATAATCATGGAGTACGTATTGCTTATACAAATACAGATACCACACAACTCACGCTGCCACCAGCCCTTTTCAAAGCCGTTGCTCCTCTCTCTCCACAATTGCAACAACGCATTAGCGATGAAAACTTGTATGGCAATAGTCGTGCCTCTGTCAATGTGTTACCTGACCCAACACTTGCTACTCTAGACCAGAGCGCACAGGCAACGCCAACCTTTCAATTTACGCCTGCTCTACAAAACGAATCTTTTCAAGCATATCGTGTGAAGTGTCAGGTTGTACCGTGGACCTACCTTGTATTTCGACCTGTAAACTCAATCACGGGTGCCGCAAATCAGCAAGATATCTACCTTATTTTGATCGCTGCGCTCACTACATTGCTAGCGGCCCTGGTCGGTCTTTTTGTTGGTCGTAGCATTACACGACCCATTCTTATGTCGGTTGCATCTCTGCGTAGAAGTGGTCAGTCATTGAACGCACTGGCATCACGCGAACAGGTGACAACAACGGAACAACGTTGGATTGTCGAGACTTCACAAACTGGCTTGAAATCAGTGGAGTATTATGCTGAAGCTACTAGTGTCGCGGCTCATAGATTAGACGCAATTGGGGGAGAACTGCTACGGAACTGGGAACGGCTGGAACCGTGGCAAACGAAGCAGCACCTAGAGCAGATTATATCAACGGCAAGTTACATTGGTAGTGCTTCTGCTCACCAGGAGCGGAGTAGCAAGAGTCTTTCTACCGCGATACGTGTCACGATGCAGGTAACGGACCAACTTGTATCGGGTGCAGCATCAGCTGCTGAAGCTTCCGCTCAGTTAGAAGATGTCATCCAGCAACTACGTCAAGTCGTTGGAGAATAGTTCATGGAGAAGGACCTCGTAAAAATGAAATTATCGAGTAATGCACGCTCTATCATATTTGCGGTGCTGCTGCTTGCTACTATCATGCTAGGCTCTTGTAGTGGAAGCCTTGGTGCTGGTGGGGGCAGTCTTCCCGTTGCTAATGGTGGAAAAGGATGTACAAGAGTTGGTATTTTGTTGCCCGAAACGGCTTCTTCTGACCGTTGGGAAACAAAAGATCATCCGCTCCTCATACAAGCTGTCAAGGCTGCGATTCCTGGTGTGCAAATTGACTATACCAATGCTCATGATAGTACTGCTACACAACTTAGTCAGGCTGAGACAGACCTGGCGAACGGTGACTGTATTCTAGTTGTGGGTGCTCATGATAGCGTGGCAGCTGCTGCTATTGTCGCAAAGGCGAAAGCACAGAACGTACCTGTTATAGCCTATGACCGTCTTATTCAGTCTAAAGATGTGAATTACTATGTCTCTTTTGATAACGAAAAAGTGGGTCAGCTTCAAGCACAATATATCGCTAATCACTATACACAGTATCAAAAGAACGGTGCTGTCAATATTGCAATGCTGAGTGGCTCACAGACGGATACAAACGCGTTGATGTTCAGCAAAGGTGCTCATTCAGTTCTCGATCCTTTATTTGCTAACGGGCGTCTTAAGAATGTGTACGAGAATTTCACGCCCGATTGGAATAATAGCACGGCGCAGGCTGAAATGGAGACGGCACTATCCGACCAAACAAATAATATTCAGATTGCGTATGCGGCGAACGATGGACTTGCAAATAGCGTTATCACTGCATTGAAAGCTGTCAATCTGGATGGAAAGGTACTGGTAACGGGGCAGGATGCGACGGTTACGGGTATCCATAACATTCTTCTGGGTACTCAGAACATGACTGTCTATAAACCGATTGCGCAAGAGGCGCAATCGGTCGGAAGACTTGTGAAGGCATTATATGCGGGCACAAATATTACTACACTGACGCATGGCGCGACCATCGCTACATTCGATGGTGGAAACATCCCAGCAATTCTTGATACGCCCGTTGCTGTTGAACGGGATACCATTGCATCGACCGTCATCGCCGATAAGTTCATCACAAAAAGCGATGTGTGTAATGGTATCCCGACTGGTACTGCTGGCGTCTGTTAGAACTGTCCGACCAACTGTGCAAGACGTGTTTGCTCTTCCGCAGGATTTGCGACTGATATAGACATGACAAGCAACTCATCTAAACCACTGTGAAGCAATTCGGTGAGACGCGCTGTAACGGTAGCCTCGCTACCTGAGACGACGAGGCTATCGAGTAGCTCGTCGGGCATCGTGCCATCTTCTGAAACAGGAAAACCAGCCTCCGCAAACATACTGGCATAGAATGGCAACCGTCCATATCTGCCAATTTGCTTACGGGCAGCCGCTAACACCGCCGGACGGTCTTCGCTTAGTGCGACAGGAATGTGGGCTATCAACGGTGGGACGGCGCGTGCTGCTCTTGTGGCACCCGCTCGCAATGCTTGCAGTGCCCTGTTGAGCAGATATGGTACAGGGCTAACCCAGGAAATCGCTCCATCAGCGACCTCTCCACCTACATAATAGGCTCCTTCACGCAAGGCCGAAATCAGGATAGGGGTGCGTGTTGTACGTGGTAGAGTGGCTTTGATGGTATAAAAGCGACCAGTATGATCAATTTTGCCTTCCCACAGAGCTGAACGCAGAATACCCACGTACTCGCTTAAGTGTTCCATTGGTGTAGGCATCGCCAGACCATACATCCCTTCGATGACTGGACGATGGCTTGGTCCAATGCCTAAGCGTATCCTATCGGGAGCGAGATCGTGTAGTGTGAGTATCTGTTGCGCTAACGCGAGTGGGTGACGTGGATAGGTTGGCACAATAGCTGTACCCATACGGACACGTTGCGTTTGCACTGCCGCTGCCGCAAATGTCGTCAATGTGTCGGGTGCTGGCCCCCCTTGTGTCATCCAAATTTGTTGTACGCCAGCATTCTCCGCCGCCACAATCGCCGCCACAGCAGCCTTCGTGTCTGGGCCAGACACAACCAGTCCGATACGCTCTCGCAATGGTTGCTGTGCCGAGGTCTCTCCGTTTGTAGGAGCTACATTGTCGTTTTGCATATACTCGTCTCCTTTGAATAACAGTGCTGTTAAATGAATTATTGCCTCTACATCCGTTACAGCACATAATCTGATTCCTACGGTGTTTTACAATTACATACCACATAATAAGCGTCTATGGGAATGCTGTTCTCTCACCACTTGTTGTAATCAAAATAACACATTGTCTGTTATGACTAACACAGGAGGCTAGTCATGTCATTCCCACCATTCAGTTTTCTTGCTCACCTCGAATGTCCTCGTTGCCACACGTTGTACGATGCGGACACACTTGCTCACCTTTGTACCTGTGGGTCTCCACTGCTTGCACGTTATGACCTTGACGGGGCACGGACGCATTTCAGTAAGGAAATGTTGCAAAGTCGGGAGCATAGCTTGTGGCGTTATCACGAACTGTTGCCTGTGCGTTTCCCTGAAAATATCGTGACGTTGGGTGAAGGTATGACGCCTTTGCTTCCTCTGCATCGTCTCGGCCCAAAACTGGGCATGCCGCATCTGTTTGTGAAGGACGAAGGGGTCATTCCTACCGGTAGCTTCAAAGCGCGTGGGGCGGCAGTTGGCGTATCGCGTGCGCAGGAACTGGGCGTGAAGGTACTGGCGATGCCGACCAACGGCAATGCTGGTGGTGCGTGGGCGACGTATGCTGCACGGGCTGGTATCGAAGCGGTCATCGTCATGCCAGAGGCCGCGCCAATGATTACTCGCAATGAATGCGCGATTACGGGAGCGAGGTTATTTTTAGTCAACGGATTGATTAGCGATGCTGGTGCAATCGTCGGGCGAGCTGTGAAGCAGCATGGATGGTATGATGCCTCGACTTTAAAAGAACCCTATCGTATCGAAGGCAAAAAGACGATGGGCTACGAACTTGCCGAACAATTTCAGTGGGATGTTCCTGATGTACTCTTGTATCCAACAGGTGGAGGCGTAGGCATCATCGGTATTTACAAAGCGTTACGAGAATTGCAGCAACTTGGTTGGATTGGCGAACGCCTCCCACGTTTGGTCGCGGTACAGGCGAGCGGTTGCGATCCCATCGTGCAGGCATGGCAAGAAGGCAAAACTGAGTCGCAGTTTAAAAAAGCATCCAGTACTATCGCTTTCGGCATCAATGTACCTAAAGCACTCGGCGATTTTCTTGTCTTAGATGCTGTGTACACTACTGGTGGCTGTGCGCTTGCGGTAAGCGATGATGAACTATTGCAAGCACAAGCCACTCTCGCTGCAAGTGAAGGGCTATTTGCATGTCCCGAAGGTGCAGCAACGCTTGCCGCCGCCGAAAAGCTCCGTCAGCAAAACTGGATAAAGGAAGATGAGCGCGTCGTTCTGCTCAATACAGGCACTGGCTTAAAATATCCTGATACGGTTCGTGTGAATGTTGTTACATTGGAACCTCAAGACGATATTGCTTAAATGTTAACACGCCAGATACGCACTACATTGTCATAGTTGGCGGTGGCGATTTGTGTATCATCGGGAGACCAAGATTGGCTATAGGTGACGCCTGTTGTGAGAGTTTGCTTGAGTTGTAGCGTTTGTGCATCCACGATGTACATTTTTCCATCACCACCGTAGATGGCGAGCAAGCGATTATTGTGTGACCATTGTGCCTCGCCAATTGGTGCACCACCTGGCTCTTTATATGTTTGTAGTGTGCGCCCGCTTGCAATATCCCAGATACGTGCTGTCTGATCATTTGCCGTTGAAACGAGATATTTACTGTCATAAGACCACATGACCATCTTTACAGTGTCTGTATGTCCGTTACAAATAAGCTTTGTTTTACCAGTGAAGGGTGCCCAGATACGTACAGTTGTATCTGCCGACCCTGAGGCAATGCTGCTCCCATCGGGCGACCATGCTACATCCTTGATACTATCGGTATGCTCCTGATACGTTGCCACAACTTGCCACAATGGATAGGCATAGATACGAACAATATTATCGCTTCCTCCCAGTGCAATGTAGCGTTCATCAGGCGACCATGAAACAACAGAGAGCCTTGAAATCCAATGATCGAGCGATGAAAGACGTTGACCACTGTTGGCATTCACGACCTGAACCGTGCCATCCACAAATCCTACCGAAAGGTGCTCACTACGCGAAGACCAGTCGATTGACCACGGATAATCATCGGCTAAAGGCGGTTGCACTGTACTCCGTAGCGACAAGTGCTGCTTCCCATCATGTGCCGTCCACAATAAAGAAGTACCATCCATCGCACCCGATGCGATAAATGTACCATCAGGCGACCAACGTACATGTAGTACAACTGCGGTATGTCCTGTTAACGTGAGGATAGGGCTGTCGGTCTGCGGTGCATGCCACACGCTCCCGCTCTGTATCGGCAGGGTCTTCTTCAAAACAGTAGGAACGGCTGTGCGAGTCGAGAGTAAAGACCATACAGTGGCCCCACCAACGGCAGCCGCTCCTACTAACCCGCTACCAATCAAAAATGCGCGTCGTGAAAGACCTCCTCGCTTTGACTCTTGTGGGGGAAACGGTGTACTGGGCGGTATAGAGGGTTGGGGTGGATATGCCATAGGATAGTGCCATTGTCCAGGGATGTGTTGTAACGGCTGTTCCGTTGAAGGCGTGTTGTGTTGGCTTTGACTGAACGATGGTGGCATCATGGCCGTTGCGAAGTTGGCACTATATGCCGAAGAATTTGTCGGGCCTTGTTGTGCGGGTGGCAGTGGTTTTACAAATGTCGATGCAAGAGATTGCGATGAAAGATGTGCCACGTGCTCCAGAGCGTGTGCAAAGGCCAGCACGGTTGGAAAACGCCGCGCTGGGTCTTTTTGTAGCGCAGTCATGACCACCTGCTCTACCTCATAGGATAGGTCGGGTACAAGAGAACGTAGAGGTTGCGGTGGAGTCATCGTCTGTTTTATCGCAATCTCGGTATATGATCCTTGAAAAGGACGTATGCCACAAAGCCACTCGTAGACCATAATACCGAGCGCGTACTGGTCGCTTGCAGGGAATGGATGTGCTTGAATTTGCTCCGGTGCCATGTATGCGATAGTGCCAGCAATATTTTGTGCGCTATAGAGGCGTGAACTTTGCAAGACCAGCGCGATACCGAAATCACTTAGCAAGACCTCGGAATTGCGTCCGAGCAGCACGTTTTCTGGCTTGATATCACGATGAATTAGGCGTTGCTCGTGAGCATATTGCAATGCCTCCGCTATCTGACGCGTCAGTGCAACAACGGTTGCTAGTGAGAGACGACTTCCACGTGGGTATTTGTTGCGTAGGGTGCCATTCGGGGCGTAGTCCATGACGAGGTAGGGAAACCCATTCTCTACGCCGAAATCGAGAACGCGTACAATGTGTGGATGCAATAGACGCGCAACAGTTTGGGCCTCGCGTGTGAATTGCTGCACATCATCGTCTCCTAGGCGCGAATGCAAGACCTTCACGGCTGCAAGCGTTTTGAGATGAATATGCTCACCAAGATAGACATCCGCGAAGCCACCCTGCCCCAACAAGCGCACAAGCATATAATGCCCTATCTGCTGGTGTACCCGAAACTGCTGTTCTGCCATAAACCTTTCCTAGCGTATAAAATCCCCATCATCATAAGACATTTCTATGCCTTGTGCAGCAAGGTAGGACTATTGGCAAGGTCTATTATATAATCGAGGTTGTAGGGACCACATTTACGGCGTCCGAGGGCCGATTTATCGGCTATAGTCTGTATTTCATAGGATGGTATGATTGGCATGATTTCGGGTAATGAATTGCGCCACGGACGCCGTAAATGTGGTCCCTACTGGCGATGTTACATTACAGTAGAATCAAATCTCGTTTCCGTAACAAAAATTCTGCCAACACGGTCAGGACAACAACATAACCTATTGCTAAAAGAAACAGAACAGGCGAGTACCAGCCAACGAAACCTGTTGTACCAAGATTGTAGCAAATGGCTAGTGGGGCAAGCGGAATGCGAATCCATGAAAAATATGTTGCCACGAGAGTATTGCTTGTATTTGTGTAGAGCACAAAGGCGAACCATGTAAGAAAGACAATCTGTATGCGGCGTGTTGCAATGGGTTTCGACAGTAGAACAGTGAGTGCTGAGAGAATGCTACAATTGACCAATAGCCCGATAGCTCCTAGAGCCATATTGCTAAATGTTGCATCCGCTATACATGTAGGGTTACAAGCAGGTGGACTAAATTGATGAAAGCTCATAGCTAAAATCATAAGCAACAAAAACGCCGGAATACGTAGCACACTCGCCGCCAGGATAACGCCACGAATATAGGCCGAGCGTGATGTGAGCCGTGCCAATGGAAGATACACACGCGCACTCATAGCACGTTGCGTCATCACAACAGTACTCAAAATCGAGAGCATGCCCAGAGCCTCACCTGCCGTGCCAAAGAAATACGAGACATTACCCCCAAATTCCAGAAAGAAAATAGCATACGCTAGCCACACAAACACGATATCGCCCAATATCCAGCCACTACGCATATAGCTGCGCAACGTAAAACGTGCCACAACTAATGTCGGCGAACGCCAAAACCGCGTGAATATTTGGGGTGATGATATGTATGTTTGCGTGTTAGATATGCTCATTTGTGGCTCCTTCTGTAGGGACCGATTATGCAATTTGACAAATTCATGGGTATACGTCAATTGTAGGGGTCTAATTCTATTACACCC
>CAXUHF010000059.1:0-4842 GCA_964250765.1 uncultured Ktedonobacteraceae bacterium
CCCGGTGGGGGGGTGCTATAAAAAAAAAAAATCCCAAAACAACCAGCAAAACGCCGGGGGGGGGGCCCCCCCCCCCACTTTTGCATGTTCTTGAGACTATTTAAATACCACCGGAGCGCAGTTTGTAGACCTTGATAGCGATCTGTAGCGTAAGCCAGTTGGCGCGGTCTTGCAGGTCAACTTCACATAGTGATTGGAGGCGGTCAAGACGTTGAATAAGCGTGTTTCGATGGACGAAGAGCCGCTCGGATGTCTTGGTCAAATTGCCCGCGCATTCCAGGTAGACCTCTAGCGTATCGAGGAGATCAGTGTTTTTGCGCGAATCGTAGTTGTCGATAAGAGCAATCTGATCTTGATATACGTCACGCAAATCGTCCATACGTGCGATTTTATACAGATAGCGATACACGCCCAAATCGTTGAAGTGTGTGACAAGTGACTGTGTACGCGTCTCCCCTTGCTCCTCTTTCTGCAAATTCTGCCCCATCTGTATCGCTTCGTTTGCCTCTGCAAACCCACGCTTGTAATCGCTTGTATTCTGACATGCATTGCCAATGCCGATTGCGAGTTGGACGCCATATTCATTGTGCATTTGGCGCGCTAGCTCAAGTAACCACGTCTTCAAGCGCGTTCCGGTTGGGTCCTTGCTCAAGGAGATGATACAGGTAAGTAGATTTTCATGTTCGTAGAGAAGCGAGCCGGGATAGGTATCCTGAATGCGTCGGCGAAAGATGCCTGCGATACGTTTATACATCGCTTGAACGTGGGCACCTTGTGTGTGTCCATCTTCTCCTACAACATCCTGAGTGCGCTTGCTTTCTTTTCCTTCTGAGGGTAGTAAGGCTTTACTTTCACTCTTACGCATCTCTACGTGTGTGGTTTCGATAATCACGACTGCATGAGAGCGGGTAAGATCACAACCTAGAAAACTCGCACGTTGTCTGAGCGAATCTTCTGTATCAGGCGTGCCATGAAGCAGGTCATCAAAGAAGCCCTTGACGAGATTTTTCTGTGCCAATTGATTGACCAAGTGACTATTTTTAATCGCCATCGCTGCCTGATTTGCGATGGTCGTGAGCAGCGTCTGATCTTCGGCGGTATAGCGACGTGGTTTGCTCGAATAACAATTGATAAGTCCAAGCTGTTCTGTCCCCGCGACAAGTGGAGCCGAGATGAGCGTTTTGTATGGTGTATCTTGCACAGGGTTCAGGCGAGAAAGTGCATAATCGCTCATAGTAGAGTAATCACTACTTTGTCCTCGATCTGGGCGGAGCGAAACTTCATGCAGCCCATTCAACTGTTCCAGGATAGTTCGGTCAACATCAATGGACTGAAAACTCGCACGGTCATTGAGATTGGGTGAGGTTGCGCGCACTACAAGCCGTCGAACATGACGTGTGGCCTCAGTCTCGCGCTCACGTGACTGATCCATAAGCATAACAACGCACAGATCAACCTCCATTATTTGGACGGTCAGCGTTGATAGTGAACGTAACATATCGTCGAGATACAAGCCTGAACTAATGGTTTGACTCAGCACAGACAGCGAGGTCAAGATGCGCAACTTGCCTTGTGTGTTTTCATAGAGTTGTGCGTTCTCTATCGCGCTCGCCACAAGTGCCGCGATATTGCTTACAAACTTGTGATGCTCTTCGGTAAACTCATGTGGCGCGACGGCTTGTAATGTAATCACACCCAGTAGGTTACGATCTTTTGTGATGATAGGTACCGTCAAGATGGACTGAAATTTTTCCTCTTCTAGTTCTGGAAAATAGTAGAAGCGTGGATCGTCCATTGCCTCATCTTTTAAAAATACAGGCGTACGATGTAAGGCAACCCAACCCGCGATACCTTCGCCCAGAGCCATTTCGATCTTGCCCACAAGATGCTTATGACGCTGTGTAGTGCTGGCAAGGACAAGATGTTCTTTTTCCTTGTTATACATATAAATAAATGCCATCTGGCACTGTGTCGCGCGGACAACGATGTCCACAAGGTGATGCAACACATCATCTAGCCTCAGCGTTGAGCCGACAGTTGAAAGTACTTCGTTGAGCAAGACATTTTCTTGTGTCCGTATCTCAAGCGCGTGCTGTAACTCAGCGTTCTCCTTCCGAAGCTGCTCTACCGTTTCATCCTGTGATGTAGCAGCAAGAAGATGCTGATTCGTGTCGGCTTTAGAAGACATACAACCTCCAGTCAAAGCGCAAGGAAAAACAAGAATTACAAATAGCCCACTCTGCACATTTCTTACTTTCCAAATGAGATGCAAGAAATAGGTTTTGTTAGCTAATAAGAAGCGACCGACACGATGATTTTCACGTCATCGCGTCGGTCGCTTCATTGCGTTTACCTCGCGTGTGGATACTACGTACATATTTATGTTACTGTCATTGTACACAATTTCTCATACTACGTCCAGAGCTATAGCTTTATTCTCTTCTCTGTACTGGCTTTCACTGTACCTGTCTTTGCTACTAGTACATCGTACGTCCGCAGCATGTATGATAATATAGTAGGGATGCTCACGAGGAGCGTCCTTTGTATAGAAATGTGCCGTCTTTATTAAAGGAACATTGTATGCCGTATGACCTCCTACTTCAACATGTGCAACTGCATCGTCATCAAGGTTTGGTAGATATTGCTATCGAAGGCGGACGTTTTGTGCGTGTTGCTTCTGACCTTTCATCGGAACAAGCAACACGAACGCTTGATGCTGCCGGACGACTTGTTGTTCCGCCATTGATTGACTCTCACGTGCATCTCGATGCTGTGTTGACCGTGGGACAACCACGCTACAATACAAGCGGCACATTGTTAGAAGGCATTCAGATTTGGAGTGAGCGTAAACCTAGTCTTACGCGTGAGGATGTCAAGCAGCGTGCGCTCGAAGCAATTCGTTGGGAAGTGGCTCAGGGAACATTGTATATTCGTAGTCATGTCGATGTCTGCGATCCCAAGCTTACAGCGTTACGAGCGTTGCTGGAGGTGCGTGAAGAGGTACGCGATATCTGTAATCTACAACTCGTCGCCTTTCCTCAAGATGGTATACTCTCATTCCCTCATGGACGCGAATTGATGCGCGAGGCTATGGAACTGGGCTGCGATATCGTTGGCGGTATTCCACACTACGAATCGACCCGTGACATAGGCGTTGAGGATGTTCACTTTGTGTTTGAACTTGCCAGGGCGTTCAACCGCGATATTGATTGTCATTGTGATGAGACAGATGATCCATTATCACGCTTTACAGAGGTTATGGCAGCCGATACATTGGAGCAAGGATGGCAAGGACGTGTGACCGCGAGTCATTGTACAGCTATGCATTCCTATGACAATGCCTACGCATTCAAGCTGATACGGCTATTAGCACGCGCACAGGTCAATGTCGTTGCCAATCCGTTTGATAATGTCGTCTTGCAAGGCCGTTTCGATACCTATCCTAAACGACGAGGGATCACGCGTGTCAAAGAACTCTTGGAGGCAGGGGTCAATGTCTCGCTCGGTCATGATTCAATCATGGACCCGTGGTTTCCACTGGGAAGAGGCGATATGCTTGCGGCTGCACAGTTGGCACTTCTGTTATGTCACATGAGCGGTTCCGAAGAGATCAACGATGTACTTGACCTGATTACGACACGGGCCGCGAAGACGCTACGTATCCAGGATCGTTACGGGATCGAAGAGGGGAAGCCTGCAGACTTTCTCGTGCTTGATGCACCTTCTGCATTTGAAGCACTACGCCTTCTTCCTGCTCGACTGCATGTCTTCAAAGCTGGACACGAAATAGCCTCGACAACGCCTTCTCGCAGTATGGTGACGCGAAGTGTCGATAGTCAGAGTGGAGAGGTGAGATTCCGACCTTAGCCACCGAGAATGTTAATTGCGCGTGCCGCTATTCCTGCAACAATAATAAGTGAAATAAGCGACTCAATCATCATCAGCACTTTTGCAGAGCGACTTAGAGGTGGCGTATCTGTTGGGCTGAATGCTGTGGCTGTGTTAAAAGCAAGAAAGACGTAATCAATAAAGTGTGGTGCCCACCCGTCTGTGTCTCCATCTACCTGTTGCGGAAACATAAAATCTATGGCCTTATGACCCGTTTGATGACGTTTAAGTGGACCACCACCGTCCAACTCCCAATACCACAGTCCAAACACAAGAATATTTGATATCCATAAAATGGCAGCGTCACGAACGAGGGCGATTGAATCTTTCGACGCTCTCTCTGGAAGCGTGGCAAGAAGGAGTCCAATGCTTGCAACAAGAGCAAGCGTAGCGATACCCGCCAAAAGAAAACCGAGAGTACGAGTCAAGTTATGAGAAAGATGACGGTGTGTAACTAATGAATAGACATATGGGAGTACTAAGATACCGTCAAGCAAAAGTGGAAGCCATCTTGGGATGAAAGCAGGTATTAACTTGTCCGACAAAAACAGATAGAGCACACCAAGCGAGAGAATACCTAATGTCGCAGCCCAACGCTGTATTAAGAGTGCACGTAACACCTTTTGGCGATTTGAAGATTTGAGAAGCGGGTCTGGTTCGTTTGGTTCCTGAGACTTCTGATCCTCATCTATTTGTTTTATGTCTTTCATAAAAATCCTCTTGAACAGATGGATAATGCTTTGGCTCTACTAGTAAAGTAAGCAATAAAACTATACTAGTGGCTGCATTTTCTCATATACGTTGCTTCTTTGCAAGTATCATTCAGACTTCTTATAGTCGTAAGACTGTAGATTGCTGCTTTACTTTCGTGACAATATTCTCATTGTTCATCGGTTTTGCTGTAATATAGAGAGATATCTGCTATAGTATGAGAGAAAGCAAAACACTTTTGTG
>CAXUHF010000059.1:4942-29791 GCA_964250765.1 uncultured Ktedonobacteraceae bacterium
GTGGGTGGTTGTGGTGGTATGTGAGGAAAGAGCGAGGTAAGGTGATGTTGGAAGTGGAACAAGCGGATGTATATATTTCTCTAGCTGATAGTGTGTCAACACTTTTGCGCGAGTGTAGAGCTATTACTGACTACCATATACTACGTGATAGTCTCCCCAAACGAGTAGCGCATCTCCTCAAATGTCGTTGTGTACTTTTGTACCAAAAGGTGGGCGAGACACTACAATTCGTCTCAGGAACATACAACGAGCAGCCAGGATGGTCTGCGGCTCTGCTTTCTGTCGTACACATCAACCCCGTTAAACTCAATAGTGATGTACCAGAGGCACAGGCATGGCGTACACAAACCTCTGTTGCCTTTCCATCACCCATACCCACTCATATCGCCTCGCCACTTCTATACAGGCAGCGTTGTATAGGAGTGCTTGTTGCCATTCGTGGCAGTACTGATATGAGTACTGATGAGCGCGAAAGGTGCTCTTCCGTATTATCATGGACTCCCGATGACGTGCAAACTGTAACAGCAATCACGGACGTAGTAGCACTTCTGTTAGAAAACACGCGTCTGCTAGAGCGTGACCGCGAGCGTACATCCACATTGTCACTTCTTACCACGATGAATAGCCAGATGACCTACACGCTTTATGAGGCTGAGCGTTTGCGTACTCTTGTAATGCAGCGTATGCGAGAAATTGCACGTGTTGATATCTGCGATATGGTTGTTTTCTCATCGTCCGAGGTGCGTGTATCATGGATGACACTAGAACTGTGCGCCGCTCTTTTAGCGTATTTTAACGAGCAATCGCCGTCTCTTCCTCTCATTCTTGAACGCCCTGGAAATGTCAAGCTGATGCATTCAGGGGATATATTACAGTTCGTACCCGCAACAATAAAGACATTTTTTGCCTTTCCTCTCATAGGATCACGTTCGCTCGTTCGACAGGGGCGTTCAACACGTAAAACACAAAGTGAAAAACGTCTAGCCGAGACACGTGTGCTTGGGGTCGTTGTAGGGGGATATCAGCAAGCATGGAAACTGCGCCGCGAAGAGGCTATGCTTTTGCAGGTTGTGGTAAACCAGGCGAGTGCCATCTTAGAAAATATGCAACTTGTCACAGAGGTTGTGGAGGCACGAAACGAAGCGCGCAAACTGCTGCGCCGTGTTTTGGAGGATCAACGTCTGAAAGCCTTAATTCTTGAAAGCATTCCCAGTGGCTTAATCACGGTAGATATGCAAGGGCGTATTACCACATTCAATACGGCGGCACAAACTATTCTTAGTTATAAAACACAAGAGGTAATGGGAAAATCGCTTAAAGCACTGCTGAACGTACATCCTTCTACCTCAACACATGAAGGATCGCACTATTTTCTGAATGTCGCGTCGTCTCCATTGCACAAAGATGCGCTACAACATGTACTGTCAAAAGGCGAGGCACAACGAGGAACATTGCTCTCATCAGACCAACGGAGTCAAGAACTTGTTCTTGATATGGACATACAGCCACTTTGTAATGATGCTGGCAAGCAAGTTGGAGCTTTAATTACATTCACTGATGTGACTTCTGTTCATCGTTTGGAGGAAGAAAAACGCCGTCTGGACCGCTTGGCATCGCTGGGCGAGATGGCGGCAAATGTGGCACATGAGGTACGCAACCCTCTTGCCTCAATCAAAACCTCAATTCAAATGCTTATGGATGATCTTACGGAAAATGATGAGCAAGGCGCGTTACAGGAAGCACCATCCCGTGTAGAATTGGCACAGGAGTCAACAACGGTCATGCTGAAAGAGGTGGAGCGTTTAGATGCCATCGTTCGTGATATGTTACTCTTTGCGAAACCACGTCAACTGCATCGTAGTACCTGCAACATGATAGCACTGAGCGATCATGTCTTACAACTTATGCAAAAGCACTATACTGATGCACAGGTACAGATTCATCGTGTATACGATGACGTTCCAGCACTTTGGGTAGATGCGGGACAGATGGAACAGGTGTTGTTCAATCTGTACACGAATGCGCTGCAAGCGATGCCGGAAGGCGGTGAATTGACCATCACATGTCACTTAGTAGAGCAAGTTACCGAACAAACACGAAAACAGACTACCGAACTTCAACAACAACGACTTGCTATAACTGTGACCGATACAGGCGTTGGTATATCCTCTGATGCACTCAAATGCATCTTTCAACCATTTTTTACCACGAAGGCACATGGTATTGGCTTAGGATTGCCTATCACACGTCGTCTCATAGAAGATCATGGCGGCACGTTGCACGTTGAAAGTCAACTCGGCAAGGGAACAACTATGACGATGTACCTTCCCTTGTTAACGAGCGGCACGGAGGAAGAGAAATAGAGATGTTTGTAGGAGGGATGAAAGGGTGAGTCTTGTTATCCTGATTGTTGACGATGAACCAAATTTACCACATCAGCTTGCACGCTACCTACGCAAACGTAGCTATGAAGTGTATACGGCGGCAGATGGTGAGGCTGGATTGCGAGAACTGCAAAAATACACAGTAGACCTTGTATTGCTTGATGTACGTTTACCAAAGCTGAGTGGCCTGGAAGTTCTTGCACGTATTCGCAAACTCGAACCGGACCTTCCTGTTGTAATGCTGACCGCGTATGGCGACGTGCAAAATGCTGTGGCGGCAATGAAGCTGGGTGCATCAGATTACTTACTCAAGGGCTTCGATCTTGAGGAACTCTTGCTTGTTGTCCAGCGTGTTCTCGAAACCAGTGCTATGTCGCGTGAACTGCGGCAGTTGCGACGCGAACGAAGTGACAACTACCACTTCAAATATCTTATAGGATATAGCAAAGGCATGCGGGACGTATTTGAGATGGTGGCAAAAGTTGCAAGAAGCGACACCGCTTCGGTATTGATTACTGGCGAAAGTGGAACAGGAAAAGAAGTTGTTGCACATGCTATTCACGAGCAAAGTCAACGTGCTTCTGGTCCTTTCCACCCATTGAATTGTGCAGCGATTCCCAACCATCTCCTGGAGAGTGAACTGTTTGGACACGAGCAGTATGCTTTTACCGATGCAAAAAAGCAGAAACGTGGCTTGCTTGAACTTGCAGAGGGTGGCACACTGTTTCTCGATGAGATCGGTGAGATGCCGTCAGATATGCAGGCGAAGCTCTTACGTGTGCTAGAAACGCGCTCGTTTTTTCGCCTTGGTGGAAACAAGGAGGTAACGATTAATGTGCGTGTGCTTGCGGCAACCAATCGCAATCTTGAACAGGCAATGAAGGACGGAACGTTCCGCTCCGACCTCTATTTTCGTCTTGCTGTGCTTAAGATTGTACTGCCACCACTGCGAGAACGTCCTGACGATATTCTGCTTTTTGCCTCGCGTTTCATAGAAGACTTCAATAAGTCATTAGGACGCAACGTGCGGCGTATAGACCCTGAAGCACAACGGCTTTTGCTTGCCTATAGCTGGCCTGGCAATGTACGTGAACTAAAGAATGTGATCGAACGCGCAATGATTTTAAGTAGCAATGATGAATTGCTGCCAAGTCATTTGCCTTACGAAATTGTTGATTCCGCAAGCATCCATATAACACACACACGTGATCCACTGACACAGTGGCTAGAGACACGACCCATCGGTCCCTTTTCGTTTGAGGAGGTGAGTCAGCGTGTAGAGAAACATATGCTTCGTACGGCACTAGAGACTGCAAAGTATAATCGTACAAGAGCTTCAGAACTACTCGGTTTTGCGAAGGTTGATCAGTTGCGCTATCTTATGCGCAAGCATGGCATAGATCAGATATAGTTCTTAGCGTGTAAGAAAGGAGAATGTTATTCAGCATACGGCATCATATCCTCATCGCGTAGTGAAAGAAGTTTGTCTTCAATCTCTTGCCACACTTCAAGCTCAACCTCTGGATTAGTGAGGCGAGCACCGTTACGGGTCGAGGTCTGAAACTTCCTTGTGACGCGTTCGCGGAATGTTGCGATAATCGGTTTCTGTACCTCTGGTGGTGGCATGAAACGTAGCTCTAGTAGAGAGGGTTTGTAAAAGTCTTTTTTGTCAAAGGCAAGAGAAATAAGATCGCTAAATGCACCTAAGAGCGCGACACGTTGCTGTGAAAAATATCCTTCTTGTGTGCTAGAGGCAAGTAAGCAGCCTGCAATACGTCCTTCGAGATGAATAGGATATGCGAGAGCACTGATTTCAAATTCACCTTGATACGCGGGCACCATCTTACTTTTACGTAAATCGTTGTTATTGACAAAGCGGCGAGACTCAGTTGCATAGCCTGACATGGATTCAAGGCCAAGAAAAAGTACATCATGTTCCAGGTCAGCAGTCCATGGGGGTGTTCCCTTACCTGCACATTCGCGGATGCTGCGGATTTTACCATCTTTAGGAGGCATACATTGAATGAGTTTGATTGCCATACCAATATTATTAGGATCAAGTTGTAGCAGAGCTTGCTTGAGTACCATGTCACTGATACGCCAGAAGCGCAAACTCTCTGTTGTCATAGTGCGCACGTTTAAGACCTGCGCAAAGAACTCAGGGGCAATCGTTTCTGTGATATCGCCTTTCAGCCAGGAATGAATTTCAGGATAGTACTCTTCAAAAGCACTTATCATATCTTCTCGGTGACGTGGTTGTAGTATTTGTATTAAATGGATCAAGTGCGGTCTCTGGGGATTGGACTCGCCGTTTGCCCAACGTATAAGAGTCATATCAGACATACCAAGTGCTGACGCTAGGCGTTTTCGTTCAGCCGTTGATTTGATAATATTTTGTAAAACAACCGACCATGCAGGAGGCTCGTTAGCCATGCTTGCCACCTCTTTTACCTTACGTGTATGATTTTCAATAGATAAACACATGATACCAGAGGTGCTATTATGCGTCAACCTTTGATAGATGAAGAAAGATTTCAGAGGATAGTACATGTTTTATGAATAAATGTATATTAGTAGTTGACGATGACAAAGAGGTGCGAGAAATTCTTTCGTTTGTGCTCAAACATAATAGCTTTGAGGTGATTCTTGCGAGCAATGGAGCGCAAATTCAGCAAGTGCTGTCGCAACGTATACCCGATCTTATCCTACTGGATGTCATGATGCCAGGAGAGGACGGTTTTCACCTCTGCCGTTATTTACGGCAGCATCCTCTTACTCAAGACGTTCCTATTATGATTATGACCGCACACGCCGAAGATATTTATCAGCGTATAAGTAAAGATGTTGGTGCGTCACAGCATATCACAAAGCCTTTTCATCCACTTGATCTCACAGAAAAGGTCAAAGCTCTGCTCAATGTAAAGAAAATAGAAAATTGAGATGCAAACTACTTGTCTATACGCTCAAAACTTGGTATCATTACAAGCAAGAGTGTCCTGGCAAGTTCAAGGAAGCAGTACGATCATGCCAAATAAATACGAACGCGAGATCGAAGAGATTCTGCGTAACCTGGAGCAAACAGAGCCGAAAGCGGGTATGGGTCAGAAGTTCAATGAGCGACTTCGACGAAAGCCTACACCGCAACGTATGCGTCCACGGCCTAGCAGTACTTTTTCGCTCACCCTTACCATCTCAGATTGGTTACTGATCACGGCGATTGGTGTTGCGCTTGTCGCGGGTGGATATGCATTTATTGACGGTCAAACAATTGTGACTGGTATTCTTGCAATTGTGGGTCTAGTTTGTATCCTGTTGGTCGCCTTCTCACAGTTTATATTCAAGCCACGTCGTCCGTCATCGATACGTTATGGTAACGCGACCATTACCCCCTTACATAAAGGGCCTTTCCACACGTTCAGGACTCGTTGGAATCTGTTCATGCTCAAGATGCGCTATCGCAAACGTAGCGGTGGATAGGGTAGGGTAGGAACGGTATATCTCATTGCCAAAAAAGTACTTGACAGAGTGAAAGAAGAATGATATAGTTCAGACGTATTAGACGGGGTGTGGCGCAGTTGGTAGCGCGCCTGGTTTGGGACCAGGAGGTCCACAGTTCGAGTCTGTGTACCCCGACTTATGCGGGAGTAACTCAGTGGTAGAGTTCCTGCCTTCCAAGCAGGCTGTCGCGAGTTCGAGCCTCGTCTCCCGCTTGCTTCTTGTGCATCGTCTCTCTCGGACGGCTTCCAAAGCCACTTCACCCGAAGTGTACTCGAGAAGTTTTCTGAAAGAGACGATCTCGTTTTTGGAAGGGAGGGTGCAGGGACTTCCTGCCACGGTTTTGGGTACCACTCTGCCCCGTGCGAAGGAAAAGCCTGCCCAAAATTCGGGTGTCACTGACAAACATCCTGCTCTGGTCAGGATGGAACACCCTGCCTCTCCAAAAACGAGTTATCTGCCTCCTTTCCCACTTCATCACGCGAAGGTATCAAGAGCTACCCACGACCTACCCGTAGGCTACCCACGACCTACCTGTGGGCTACCCATCTTGAGCAGGTATTCTGGAATCAGCATATGTGTGAATGAACAATTGGTTATGTATCTAAAGGAGGTACTCTACTCATGGTTGCAAAAGGAACGAAAGAAATACCAGCACCTGCACAGACGAAAGATGTTCTACAGGAGCGGTCCAGAACTGGGAGGCGTTCACCGAAAAAGACCCATGTGACCGAAGCACGTGCAAAGGCACAACGAACGAAACTGGATACCCAGGCAGAAACGCGTGTGCTTTCTGTTGAGGAAGGAGCGGTTCTGAGTCTTCCAAAAAAAGGGGGAAAACAGCAGAGCCTTCAAGCGAAGCGGAGAGCCGGGACGACGCTGGAACGTGCGATAGACGATTACCTCCAAGATCACGAGGGTGGGAATCATAGCGAGAAGACGTTAGAGTGGCATCGAACTGCACTCGGACTCCTACGAGCGTATTTGGAAGAGCAACGGGAAATCACGCTGGTTGGAGAGGTTGATGCCCCTGATATTAGTTCCTGGTTTACTCACATGCGCAAGGTGCCGGGCGCACATGGCAAGATGAGGTCTGAACGGACGATCCAGACGTATGCACGCTCTGCTCGTGCCTTCTTTCACTGGCTTGTGCGTCAGGGGACGCTGACAGATAACCCCTTTGTGCGTGTGGTCTTTCCCAAAGTGGGCAAGCCGCTCATCCAGACGATTACGGAAGACGAATTTGAACATCTCTTGCTCGCGTGTGCCGCTCCAAACGAAACAGGGCCGATAGCGGAGCGGGCAGCAGTACGTAATCGTGCTATTCTCTGGGTGTTCTACGATACAGGTATTCGTGTTTCCGAACTTACCAATCTCCGTGTGAATAACCTTGATCGCAAGCGAGGCGTCATCATTGTCAAAGGCAAAGGCTCGAAAGAACGACGTATCGCTCTGGGACAGAATTGCTTACGAAATGTGCTGTACTACATGGATCGACATCGTCCAAGTGAGGAGGAGTTAGCCGAATGGCGGAGTGGAGATGAAGACCACCTGTTCCTCTCAGAAACTCGTGCCCCTTTGACGAAAAATGGTATTACTCTGTTATTCGCACGACTCAAAAAACGAGCGGGGATTACAGGGAGGCGTGTGAGTCCGCATATTCTCCGCCACACCTTCGCCATTCGCTACCTTGTGCTCGGAAATGACCCATTCAGCCTTCAGGAATTACTGGGGCATGAAGATATGACGACGGTCAAGCTCTACATGCACATGAATGACGAGACCATTCAGTCACAGAAGCGCAAGTACAGTCCTGGTGACCATCTTCCAAGCACTATTCCTGGACCGCGAGAGACGAGGCGGAAAGGGTATCAAGTGAAAGATCAGAAAGGGAAGGACAAAGGTGTGAGTATATGAGTAACGAAACGCTTTCACCCTCTTCATGCTGTCTGAGTGAGGGAGGAGTCTTTCCGTCCTATCTCCTCAAGAAGTGAAACAAGGCAGTGAGGCAGGATGACCACTTCCTCTCTCGCTACCTTGTTCACCCTCACTTAGTGGTTTTGTTCGTGTGATGAGGAGCAAATTTTGGATGTAGAGCGCATTGTTTGAAAATAAGAAAAGAGCGATGGTTATGGAAAAATCTTTGCGACAGTTAGCGGAAGAAGATGCTCAGTATAAGAAATATGTAGAAGCACTCTTGTGGAAGGAAGGTCATGGAGCAGCTGATCAGCAACAAGCCGGGTTCAGGGTGATAGAGTACACGGGACTCACATTCGTGTTTTTTCAGGATCCTGGTCATCTCTACGACGATCAGATGCGAATAGCAAAAGTGAAGCAGTATCAAGAAGCACTCAGTAAGCATAGCATTCATCTCAATTTCTTTGATGAAGACCCATCAGCCCCTTACCTTTGTGGATAATTGCCTTAATAGCCTACAACGGGTCCATATTGATAGAATATGGACCTGCCCGATAAACAAACCAACCACAAGACAAGGCTAAGACGAGAGATGCCTTTTACGCTGAATGTGCGAGCCATGTACTAAGAAATGAAACAAAGCCGTGGAGGATGACAGCATCCTCCACATTAGACAAGAGAGTCACTTTCGCATACACGTTCAAAATCTCTTAAAAGGGATATGTATTGGTGTGGATGTCAAGTTCTTTCCTCCCTTTTTTAATGGAGCCAGTGTGGATCAAGGGCTTCATAAGTAGGCGGCGATGCGATACATATGCTTAGAGTATATGCATGGTATAAAGGAGACGAGAGATGCCACAACTATCACCTTTCGAGTATCGTCTCTGGGTATGGCGTAGACGCATCATCATTTCTATAATTTTTTGTGTTGTTATGGAAATATGGTGTGGGCTTGGCGCATGGTTTTCTACCCCAAATATGATAGCTTTTCGTGACGGGGCAGCTGTTCTACTCATTCTTGGTTTACTTAGCTTGGGACTCCTGTGGGGGTATCGGCCTACGCAGGAGAATTCTCACGAAGATACTTGATCGTATGAAATTGATCAAGTCACATCTCTACAAGAGCATATACATCCAAATGAGCAAAAGCACATAGAAACCGTTACGTAAGTATCAATCAAAGGAGTATTCATAGAGCTTGCCTCAACACAAAGCAACGTGTAGAGGTAGTGATATTATTCTTTGAGGCTGTTGTCGAACATCTTGTGATCGTCATCTTTCTTTTGCGGTTTCCTCCGCAATACCATCAATGCGTTGAAGCAACCCAAGCTCATAGTGTTGAAGCATGTATTTTGCGGGCATCGACTGTAGTTGAAGATAGGCATCTGAAGTTGGTATGTAGAATACGAGAACTTCGTCCCCAGGCTCAAGGCCGGGAAATTTTGTTCCCTTCTCGGATGGATGAATAGTTTGTCCAGTCAAATTGCTGAGGACCTCACATTGAATGTGTGAACGAAGTAGAGTAGTAAACTTCTCATGAGTGAGCCATAGAATGCTCTTCTCTAGCGAAATAGGATAGTACGTATAGCGACCAAAGACACGGATGGTTGGAGCCGCCATAAGAAAACGTTGTGGCATTTTCTTCTCTCCCTTGTACTCGAAACATACTTTTGTTCCTACCGTTTTCTGCTCTATGGACACCTAAGACACACATCCATCCGTGGTTCTGAGTTCCTCAAGCGTAGTTTTACTTGCAATTTCTAACAAGCCAAGGCTTTACACCACCTAGAGATACACGCACACCCTTCATCCAACTCTACGCTACGTACCACAGTACGACGGAAGGGTTTCATCGTCAGAGCTTCAATGTATGGCACCCCATATGAGTATTTTCAATGCAGCATCAAGCCAATTCTCTCAGTGAAAGGGGTGATAGCTGCTGCCCAAGAGCTGACTTACCACATATACTCCCTTATCACATTGCCCCTTTCGGAGTATGTAAACTGGTTTCTTGTGCTGTAATATTCATTCTGTTCTCCTCATACCTCTTTTTGTCTGTAAGGAACGATATCATAGCCAAAATCAAGGAGACTAGAACAATGTAAACAAACTGCATGAAGTCGTTCTTGACATCCTATGAGGACTTCACGTACAGGCTTCATGAGAGCAAAAACCGTACTGTGTTTCATGTCCTCATAAAACTCATCATGTTTTTTTGCTTCGAGAAAGCGTTCATGACATGCGTCGAGTGGATCGCCAGTATATGCGGAAAGTCCTTCTTCATACGAGAAGCTACTCCTGTTTTCTCGAAAAAAAAAGCGTAGCAGTCGCCACTCTCCCTGAGTGAACTGTTGACATGTTACTAGCTCTCCTGCTTGTAAGAGCGAAATTGTGTACTTCTTCTCATCAAGGAAAAGCTGTGTATCATTCGGTGTAAGTTGAGGATGAGTAAAGTACTGTGTCATGTTGCTCTGCTTCCCTCTCGTTTTCTACCTTCTAGCAAAATACATCACTGTAAAGGTTCATCTTGCTTTTGTCCTTCGGGGGTTGCTTCCAATTGTTCTGCCATGAGTTTGGTTGCATCATCGCCAACAATTGCTTTCAATTGAGTATGTAGGTGTCCCATATTTTCCATACGAGCCGTAATAAATCTGTGTTTGCTTGTCCCATACGCGAGTCCTGTTAGTCCTCGTTCGGCTGCTTCGTACTCTGCACTTATTTGGGCAAGTAATCGAGCAACCTCACTCTGGTTTTCTGGTGCTTCTTGCATCATATCCTTTCTCTGAGAGCAAGACGAAACTATTTGAACACTGCTTTCAGCCTCATTGCGAGGCACGACATCACCCTCTCTCTGATTTTTTTGCAACGACTGTCGTTATACGCCATACCGCCGAAAACGTCTGTAGCAGACATTCCTTTTCTATCTCATGAAAAAGCTGCTGGAGATAGGTATCAGTCGTCACCTGCATTTTGAGAAGGAATGGAGACACTGCATCGAAGAACGTCGAAAAATGGACGGCGAGAGAACCGTGAGCAGATGTTCCCGATGAGAGGTCGAGTGAGAAGTGGCATGTTTGTATTTCCTTGTATCTCGTTTCTTCTACGAACACCTCCATGATATCTGTCATATCAGAGGCGTATCCAGCCCCTTCAAGAGCCCGATTAATCAGATCGTGCCATTCGATGCAAGCAGGGTTGATGGTCTGTAGCTTCCCGGCCTCTCTCCACATGAGAAAACCACCAGGTCGAAGGACTCGGTAGCATGTGTTGAGCTGTTCCTGCCAGTCGAGGGGTGAAATGAAGGGAGAGAGAAATTGCAACACGACGAAATCAAAGGTGTCAGATGGTTGCCCCTTTAAGGGAAGCATGTCCTCGCTGAAGGCGACATTTCCTAGTGATGCATCTTTGAGAAGAGACTGTGCTGAGGCAACAACGGACTTCAAAGGATGTGTACCTCTCACTTCATCGAGATGTGGATAGGCTCGTGCTATATCACGCTCCCACGCTCCCCCTTTACTAGACACGTTGAGGATACGGTGCATACTCTCCATAGGTAGAGTTTCAGGGACCAAACCCAACGCGTGAGATAGTATCATGTGTAGGTACGTAAAGGCTCCGAGCGCGTTCAGAACCGTTGGTTCATCTCTGTCTTCATTCAAGGAAGTGGAACTCGATTGAAGGCTTTGATGAGCAGCTTTATGCATACACTGCTTCTCCTTTTGCACCACGAAACGTTCTCGTCGTGTTCTCTTGCACGTTTGAGGAGCCTAAGATGAGCGATTTGCTTCCCCAGGCCGTCACTATGTCCCACCTCCCAGAGAAGGTGTCGTCGAGCATCTCGCATTCAGCCTGTTGAGCGAGTACGTCAAACTCCTCTTGTGAGAGAACTCCACCCACCTCAGCGACAACTTTTGTCCTGAGAAGGAAGGGTAACGCCATTGCAATTCCAATGGTTATGTTCTGTCGCATTCCCTCGTAGACATCGTCCCTTCCTACCGAAAAATCAATAGCGTGAATTTTCTGTTGAATGCTCTCAAATCCAGCGTGTCGTAAGAGGTTTTCTACTCGTGAGGGGGTGCTGATGATCTGATTATCACATGAACATATTCTCCCTTCTCTTTGCATTCCAATGGTAAAGAGAGCCGCGAGTTGCTGGCTTGCAGGACTATTGGTGACTGGAAGCTCTGCCTCTGTGACCCGAAGGATACCCCCAGGTCGAAGGACGCGTAGAGCCTCACGAACGACTGCTGACCAAGTAGCAGGAGTTGGCAGGATGCCTTGAAGAAAACGGGCATTCACGAGATCAAAGCTTGCATCAGGGAATTCCAGAGGTGAGAGAATATCCATCTCTCGAAATATCGCATTCTCGCAAAGTCCTTGCACCTTCGCCATCGCTTTAGAGTACCGCACAGAGGACGGACTCCTATCGACGCCGATGACTTCAATTTTGGGGTGGGTATAGGCAACATCCAGTACCCATCCTCCGTCAGGACCACTTGCAAGATCAAGGACACGAGACATATCACTGAGGTCATTGTCTCTTTCAGGAGCGATACCTCCTACTTGTCTCGTGAGCAGCCGGTCTTGGTGTAACTGCCTTGCTCTTTCCGTCCCATTTTCTCCGTCAAGTATGCAGGTATTGACATTTCCGACTTCATTTCTCATCATCATTTCGTTTTCTCACACGCCGTTCTATGCTTTCTCACATCTTGACTCTCTTGTAACAAGACAACGGCGTTGCCGATACAGAAAAAGGGTTTTCAGAGTCCTACGAGGAGAGCAATTTCCCAGGAAGGACAGAAGCGACCGAAAAACAAGGAGTAGGCCAAAAAAGCATAGGATTTCGGTGAGACGTGTCTCCTTTCTCAAAAAAGGTGTTGTACAACTTGTTGTCAGTCAACACCTCAACGTGAAACTGACGTATGCGCTTTGGACTTGAAGAATACCAGTATCATTTCACCTTAGAAGCACAGGATAGCACACAAACATGACGCAATGGCACGACACTGCCTTGACAGCATGGAACAAGCTATAAGAGAAAGAGGTGACATCATTTCCTTTCACTGTACAGGTTTCGATGACGAAGATGACGTCGTGCATGGGAGGCTGGGAGAAACATGTCCATATGGGTGCCTTGTTTTTGACAAGAGAAGAACGCCAAAGGTGGCAACGAGAGCTTGCGAACGATGAAAGGAGGAGAGGAGAGAGGAGAACCTGTACTCTCCCTCTTTTTCCCTTTTTGTTCATCATGAAGAATATACTTTATTCTTCTCTTTGCTCTTTCTTTTTCCCCCAAGCAACCAGAAAGTTCCACGATCCTTGGAAATCCTGTTGTTGAAGTTCAATCATCGCTTGCTCATAGAGAGCGTCGTAATCGTCCGTGACGCATTCCCATTTGCGTAAGAATGGGAGCAAGGTTTGATAAAAATACATCACGTTCTGATAAAAATTGTGTGCCGCGACGGTTCCTGCTTTATAGTCGAGTGAATAGGTTTTGCTCTGTACGTCCTGGAAGCCAGCTTCCTGGAGTAACTGGACCAGGATGGATGGGATGCCCCATTGCTCTGGAACTCTACTATGGCCTGCCTTGTAGCCTGCACACAGCTGCATCTGATTGAGACGCGTGTGAGCTGGACTCGTACTTTGCCATATTTCTGCATCTCCCACACGTACCACTCCTCCTGGACGAGTTACGCGCAACATCTCTTGCAGCAGCCGAGGCCAATCCTTGACGAGCATAAAACTACTGCTCAAGCGTGTATTGACCAGATCGAAAGAGTTATCGGGAAACTCAAGTGGGCGTAAGGCATTCATGACATGAAATGTGACTCCGTCAGTCAGTTGGTGCGCTTGCGCCTGCGCACGTGCGTACTCAAGCATATGCCAGCTAATATCAATGCCTACCAGTTCCATATGAGGGTAGTGTCGTGCTGCCTCAAGTATCCACCCTCCCGGACCACACCCAATATCAAGGACACGGCGCAGTACCGCGGGGTTGGTCTGTTCTGCTAATGGACCTTCCATCCCTTCGGTAATCGTTGTATCTTGAATCAGCAGACGGACCATCTCCGCATCATTGCTGCGATCTTCGACAAAATAGGTGCTTGGATTATCTTGCCCTCGTGGATCAATCGGTGTTGACATAGTCAGCGTTTCCTTTATTATTGTACGGAAGGTACTAGCGATAAAAGATCTGCCTCAATCTGCTGCCACGCCTGCGTTTCAGCCTGTAATCGGCTCGCGACGATATCATACTGGAGGATGTTCATCACTCGATCTTGAAAGCCTGTGATAGAACGGTGTTGAATGCTTTCTTCTGGCATGGGACGGAGGCGAATCTGTTCGGGATCATAGAACATGTCCTGATCGAATGCGAGTGCTAGGAAATACACATAGATTTGAAGAATATATTGCAGTCGCGGTGAGAAAAAATTCAGTTCTGGGCTAGAAACGAGAAAACATCCAGCCACATAGCCCCCACGTTGTATAGGATATGCGGCTGCACTCTGCTCATCTGCTGTTTTACGGACTGGCACCACACGCTCCTCCTGGATGTTCTGCACGACGTGTGGCTTGGAGGTACTCACACTATAGCCTGGTAAGGACTCAGCACCAAGAAAGAGATTGTCGCTTGGGCTTTCATGCAACGACCGAGATGTCTTCATTTTCACAACTTCACGTAAGCTGCGAACGACGTGTTCGGGTGATGATGGTACAGAACATTGAGCAACTGCGAGTTGAACGCCTATACGCTGTGGGTCAATATAGGGCTGCAGTTGCGTGAAGATCATGTTGACAAGAGACGCGAAGCGGAGGTTCTTCGGTATTCTTGCATTCGCTTCATGCAGTCGAATAAAGAAGTCCAATGGCAGTTCTTCGAGGATGTCTTTTGTATTATCAATAAGTGGAACATCAAAATCAGGAAATGCTTTGACGATTGCAGAGGTGAGTCTGTCACGATAGGAGGGAACCACCTGTAGTAAGCGATACAGGTGTTTTCTATCAGGTTCCTTTGTTTCACCGCTTGCCCATCGTGTCAGTGTCCTCAGTGAGATTTCGGCTCGAAGCGTGATCGCCTCAACCGTCGGCGGATCACGAAGGACCTCTTTCACAAGTGTACGAAATTCTTCCCAATCGTGTTCAGACATGAGTTCCCTCTCGTTCTATTTCCTCACCAGTATACCGTAGAGAAAGCCGAATGTCGAGAAAAAAGAGGTGGACGGTGTCATAAGATGACATTATCGTCACTGAGAACGCGACAATATAACTCTCCTCTTCTTGCCTCTTTAAGAGTGTATAGCTTTTTTATTCGTATTACTTCTTCATCTATGAGCGTTTTTGCTTGTTTATAAGCGAAAAACAGACAAAACATGTTAGCATACAGGACTAAGTGGCTTGACAGTGACATGACATTGACTAAAGGAAGAAATGCTGGTACTCTCATAATAAGAAGGACGAGATGAGTACACCCTTACAACACTCTCGATTGTCGAGAAGAGGAACTAGGAAGAACATTCCGGTAAACATTGTAGCAGCACGACGCTTTGTAAAGAAGAAGAAACACTGAATGGCAAAAATACTGGAGAAGAATACCTCTTCCCTTATCGATACGAGAAGACCAGCGCAAGCTGATCTTTCTCACAACGAGCCTGATACGCGCGTGTTGAATGGTCCCTATGCTCTCATCATAGAACACATTCCTGCTATTCAAGAGATGCTCTGTCGGACACTTGAACTCGCGGGATATCGCCCTATTGCCGTTGTTAATGGCGACGAGGCACTCTCATGGATAGATGGTATGGAGCAATCTGGAGAGGTCCTTGCATTCATCTTGTTTGATGTGCGTGTGCTGTCGGTGAGGCAAGAGGAAGTGTTACGTTCCCTTCGTGCGAAGTGGGCTGTGTCCCCACCTGTGATTTTCCTTACTACCAATCAGCAGGTGTATGATGCTTTGAAAACCGTAGAACAGGTGCTCCTGAAACCCTTCCACTTATACGATTTGCTTCTTGAAGTGAAGAAGAATTGCTACCGACGTGTATATCGTCATGATGGCACACACGATGACGATTAGTTTTTTCATCTCACAAGGAACTATTTAAGATGAACACTGCATATGCCCAACAGAAAACTCTTAGACCTCGTTTAAGTAAGGAAGCCTTTCAACAGGTGAGAAAGGGAGATGTTATTATCTACCTTTTAGCATCATCAGAGCACCCTACACATCCACTCAAGGAATGGCACGGGCGCGTAGAAGCACTCTATGGAGAACTAGTGGTTGTTGCTGTGCTCGACGTAGGATACGAAGGTGAAGGTGATATGGTGAATCAGGCAGAAATTCTGTTCGTTACGCGTGCTCTAAAGGAGTAGAACTGCATGCACCTGTTCTCTACTGTACCTGAATGGTTTTGCTGATAGTGTGTTTTGCATCTCGCTCCGAAGAAAGATAGCATCACATTTCTAAGAGTATATTTGATGAGGAACGTTTCCACGAAAGAAGTATGGATATCGATATTCGTATCGAAGGGAAATGCTGTCTGAATGTAGGTAGGGTAGCACTATGATACCAACTCATTCAAATAAAGAACTTGCAATTGCACAGGAACTCAGGTACAATTTGATTGAATAGGATATCCCATAGAGCGTGTGGGAGGCGTAAGGGATATATACGTTCATAGCACTTGTATATCCCTTACGCCTCCCACACGCTCTATGAGGTATTCTACTCCAGGCTTTTGTGTGCCTATCTGCTATACATGCATTCTACCGGAGAATACATGTATAGCAGATAGGCAGATTGCAGCCTGCTCTTTTATTCATATGACGTCATCCTGACTCATGCGCTTTTGAAAAGGCATGTGTATAGTGGCTATTCTCTTTTTCGACAAAAAGGGGTATGTCTAGGGATGATGCTACACGAACAGGGAGCAGTTTGCATGCAAAGGACATCTGACTCGTTTGTTGACAGCCTCAATCAGTGTGATGGCGGTCCCTGGTACCTCAATGAAGCGAAAAGTGAGCCTGATGAGCAAGTCATTCAACTTTCTCTTCTCGATCCGAACCATCAATGGTGTACGTCCTCTACGTTTCTTGATTTCCTCGATGTCATTTATCACCGACGACTCCTTCGTTGTCTTCTTGGACGCACTCCGTCTGAAAGGCTTCGTGAGTGGACTCCTGATGAACTCCTAAGAGAAACCCGCTCACCATCCACGCAAGCTCTGGAAGAAGCTCTTGCATTTTGTGACCTTCAGCAATTTGCTTTTCCAAACGTGACCAGGGAAAAAGTGGAAAAGATTATTGCTTATATGAGTACGCGGGATGATGGAGACCACCCTCGACTCACAGAAGAAGCAAAAGCGCGCATGCTTGATAAATATTCCGAGAAGGTCGAATACTGGTATGGAGACCTTAACACCATTGCCAATTTCGGCAATTCCTTTGAATGGATAGTCCAAGCAATGGTCGAGCGTGAGTATCACGCACTCGCACGCCGTCATGTCTCCCTAGGACATTTGGGGCAACTGGGCGATATTGATGTTCTTGCCTTCCTTGAGGATGGTCGTGTCCTTATGGTGGAAGCCAAGTCGAGTTCACGAGGAATCACAGCGCGGCATATCGAACGATTTCTGAAGCGTGCTCAACTTTTCCCAGCAGATGTTGCACTTCTTCTCATCGATTCAGATGAGTACCATCAGATGCAGCAGAGAGAAAGTCAACTTCGCACGTCTCTGTTTAGAGAATATCATGAGTCTTTGCCGCTCCATCTTCTCACTGTAGACGGCTGTCATCTCTATCATTTACGAAAGAATCTCTATGTTGCTGATACAGGTGGCGGTATCTCTACAGCTTTAAAGGGTGTCTTACAACACCATACGTCTCTTCTCACATAGTAAGGAGAGAATTTGCGGCGCAATGAAACAAGTAGAGAGGGACAGAACTGTTCTTGTTTCATTGTACACAGATTGCGTTGTTCAAACATCGGCTGAATATCACCATTGAGTTTGTGGGGGCTGATGGATTTTATGCTATTGCCGAGCCAATGGGAAGCACATTTAGTTTTCATCAAACGCTACGACCAAGTGGATGTTTTTTACTACGACTGATATAGTAATTGCGTTATCAAAAATGTAGCACGTGAACTGTCAAGATGTCGTCGATGTGCAGCGTCTGGTTCGACAAGGACTGGTGGAGGTGACGGAGTGGGATGGAGTCTGCCAAGATGTGCTGAATTAGATCGGCAATCAACTCTATGAGAGGCTTCTTCCCAATCTTTCACGGCAACAATTTGCACAGCACTATCAAATGGTGAGTCACATTTTCTAAATGTATCAGTTCCGCTACAAGAGAACAACGAAGAAGGAAGACAGACACGGTGAGCCAACTCCATATTCTCGAAATAGGCACAGGACTAGAAGCTCATGCACTACGATATGCAGCAGAGCATTGGGGAGCAGATGTAACAATCACATGGGTTGGAAATTCTCAGCAGATTGTGGAGTATCTTTCTCAATCGCCAACACATGATGTAGTCATTATTTCAGGGCATGGGAATGAGCAAGGACTCTTGCTTCCTAAATTAGCTGAGGAGAGACGAAATCGCTATCCGTATAACGAGGTAATCCGTCCCGAAGATTTTGCGGATTTTCTGCAACTACAGGGAAATACAATCATTACGACATCTTGTGCTGGTGGAATACCGCAACTAGCGAATGTATTCCTGCAACATGGTGCAAAGTACTACATCGGACCAAAGGGTTATCCTGAAGGTGCAGCGTCCCTTATGTACGTGCTTGATTTTCTCTACAACTACCTTCAAAACGGTCAAGATGTCGAAGAAGCACACCAAATTGCCTCAAACCATCTTGATGACCGAAAGCAGTTTCAACTGTATCAGCAGTCTCTAAAAAAAAGGACGTAGAAATGAAAATAGTGCCAGATACATGCGGCATTTGAGTTGACTCTGCAATGTCAAGTTGTAGCGGTCTCGCTTCCCATTAAGACATGGCAAGCTTACATCGCTTGATCATAGTTGCCTGAGCGTCATACACCAGTTGGGCGGGCAAATATCGCACAATGTTCATACCTCATTTGCTTCCCGTCACCTCGCATACAACCTTCTTAACAGATGTGTACACTCCCCGACGTTCGACGCTCATTTCTGTCCGATGGCCTTAAAGAACGTGTAACAGAAGACTCCATCTCGCTCTGCTGCCCGATATAAGTCCCTGATCCCCTTGTCGAACACATCTGGTTCAACGATCCCCATATGTATGACCGCTTCGCGGACACCCTCGATCATCGCCGTAAACGTTTTCTTTGTAAATCCTTCGACCAACTCAGGTTTGCTTGCATCAACGTAGACCATTCGAGGAGAGACACGAACCGATCTATAATCTGCGTCAAGCAACAGTGGGTACAGTTCTCTCCCGATCAGAGCATTGCCGCCAGCCTGCCGTTGTAGTTCAATCTGAGACTGGATCGCTTTCTGTGCATCTTCGCTGTTAGGATGAAAGAAGACCGAACCATGATCCCCTTCGATCACCGTGATGGTACCGCCCGGCCTCAAACAGTTTTTCAGTATTTGCAGGGCCTCGAAAGGCCGAGAGAGATGTTCCAGCACAAAACAGACAAAAATGTGATCGAAAGTGTCCATCTCATGGGGTAAATTGAAGATATCTGCTTGTTGAAAGTGAACATTGGTCACTCCTGCCTCGGTCGTCTTTCTCCTCGCTTCTCGGATAGAGGCATCAGAGATATCGACAGAAGTAATCAAGGCATTTGGGCTGTTTTGCGCCAGAGTGACCGTTTGTGCGCCAATGCCACAACCTGCTTCCAGAACTCTGCTTCCTGCCGGATACGAAGTATCGGAGTGCAGAAGTTCGACCAACGTAGAGGCTTGGTCTTGTAAGCGAATGTTTTCTCTATATTCGTAGCCGTGAACGTAGGCAGTATCCATGTTTCCTCTTTTGCACCAAATTTTAGGTTGTGTGTATAGGTGTACGAATGTACGATAAAAAATGCACTGCTTTCTTCTAGTACTCTCCCTTGCTTTTCCCATACAATCAAGTATAGAGAGTGATGATCAGGAAACTCGTTCCTCATGAATAGAAAGAGTGTCTGCATAAAGAAATCTTATCACGAAAAGTATGAGGCTGTGAAGCTTTCGATGTCAATAAGAATGCAAAGAGGATTGGCAGCTTGAGAAAATGAATAGTGAGAAGAGAGAACTCATTTTCCTCTACTGAATAGCATGAGGGTGACGATGAATAATGGAAGAAATGCTACGCCATAACTCACCTTGGCAAAAAACGTACATGCGAGTCCATTGTCAAACAACAAAGGAACGTCAGAGCAGAACCATAGGTGATAAAAGTAATGAGATACATGTATTATGGTAACACCTGAAGAGAACCGCAAACGGATCGCATGTGCCAATATTGAAGAGAAAGACATCTTTGAAAATCTTCGAGCGAAGATATACACTTTGGAAACAGGGCCTCGACTGAACACAAGGTAAATCGTTTGTGCCCAAGCTATACAAGTTGACCGTGTGGGAGTTCCAGCAACAACGAGCGAAAGACATGCAAACAAAGATGAACTCTGAGCGGTCGGAACTGGAACAAAAATCACTTGCCGTGCATTCAGGGCAAGTGTCGAACCCTCGTCTACATCGACGTTCAAGTAGTGGCAAATCTCGTAAAGTATGTCGAGGAGCGTAGCGATATCAAAAAGGCTATTGATCGAGAGAGTGGAGTAAACCTTTACTCGGACAACATTGAGCTAAGAAGTTTCGTCCATGAGGAGAGAAAATAGGAAGAGAAACTCCCCTTTCCTCTTATAAGAGTCTCGTAAAGAAGAAGCTAACGTATGAGAAGAATATCTTGTTGGTCCAGATGACGTATGAAGGACAACATATCCTTCACTCTTAGTGTAGAAACAAAAGTCTCTTACTTAGAAGACATCAAAGAATACTTTCGTAATTTGTAAGCAAATATTTGGAGAAAGTAATGACGACAAAACACTTACGTCTATCCATTGACTTCCACATTACTATAGCCGATACACCACCACTACAACCATTAGGAACTGTCGAGCCTCCATATCCCGGTTATGATGAGCGACAGGCTCGATTACTGGAAGCAGTCAAGAACCATCCACATGTCCTTACGCAATGGATGCATACTTTAGTTGCAGATGAGATGTTCGTACATGTATCACATGATTGGAATACATTAATCACGGGCAGTGAAATGGTCTTTCAAGACATTCTTGCGCCAGCGATAGCGACACTGTCAGAAGAGGATCAGGAGTTTTTCCAAGATGGAATACGTTATAAGCTCTTCGAGGAGTTCATCGACATGTTTCAGCAAAGTTTTACTGTTAAGGTAGACCCGCCAATAGTTTGTGAACTAGGAGAAGCATGAGTACTCCAGCACCAACACAGATCACAGTTTTCCTAAAACCTGAAGACGAAGAGCATGCATTGTACCTCATCGGTGACTCTATTGCACCCACAACCTTGACGATTGTGGATACCCAAGAGGAAAGCGTAAAGTGGGGAACTGTTTTCAAGCTTGTCTATCAGGAAAAGCGCGTTACGCTAGAACTTTCAACGCCTGTAACACAGAAGCATATTGAGGAAATTTCCATCTTAGTCACAATAGGATTGATCTTTGGCTTCGTAGTAAGAGGTGAAATTGATTTGGGAGAGAGAAGCATCAATAACGTAGGGTAAAGTCGTGAAGGCGTAGGTGATAGAGGTAGGAGCAGGGTAGATATAAGAGCAAGTAATAATGCTTTAATTCCCTACTGTTAGAGAAGTGGGAACTATGAAATATCCTCACTTCTTTACTTTAGCAACGAGCGATGCATGACAAGAGATATTTCTATTCACTAAAACCATTATAACAATAAAAAGAAGTGCTTAAACTCTTCAATAATCAAGAGGATAAACGAATGAATAAGCAAGAATTAGAGACGTTACTGGAAGAACTCGATGAGTCATTCGTAAAAGCCTTCCCTCATACAGCACTCATGCGTGTGCTGGTTGTCGGAGGGGCATGCTTGCTCTTTCAAAATGTTACTACTCGACCTACTGACGATGTTGACGTGATTATTTTCGAGATGATGGGAGGCGATGAGACGACTTTAATTTTTAAGACGCCGTTGGCTGATAAGATTCGCCGGATTATTAAAAGTATTGGGAGACGTCATGGACTCAAAGGCGAACGCCAAATGTTTTTGAACGATGATTGCTCACCCTTTTTACTTGAGATGAGTGACAATGAACTTCCTCCTATGCGCTTGCTCAAAGCATATCAACGGTTGCACCTGTATATCCCCAACGACTTAGGATATATTTTAGCGTGCAAGCTTATGGCAGGTAGACCTGTAAAAGACCTTCCCGACATTGCAGTGCTCCGTCAAATCCTTGACATTCAGAGCCGAGAACAGGCACAACGAGTGGTGAATCAGTACTTCCCCTCTCCTATCCAACAATCCACGAATTTGTTGTCACAAACATTAGAGAGGATTTTTGGGGAATAATTTACTCCTCAGCACTCGCATACTTTTTCGATAAGAACCGATAGAAATATCTTGTTAACTAAACGTACAAGTGTTGTTAGACACATCTTTTTTATGCTATGCTGTACAAAATCGGGATATGTATTTGATCACTCCTGACTTGAGGAGGATGTAACAATGACCTTTCAGTTCAAAACTCAGACATTGGCTCTTGCCTACGATGAACTTGCTTCGGGGAAGGAAGGGTTTCGTATCGCTGTGGGCAATTTTATGAATGCATTCTTTCTGTACAACATCGATAACCGTCAAAGCCTGATACATGATCCGATCCAAATGCCACAGAATGCCACAGAAGAACAGTTTGGTTGGGCTGCATTCTGTGCTGGTGCAGCTGAATACCTTGCTGGTCGATATGATCTGCAATGCCCTATTTGGGTACACAATCCGGCCTATACTATGCATGAGCCGTGGTATATCATTTCTAACGCTAACCAAGCGATGTGTGAGTATCTCCTAGAAACTGCACCAGAAGCATTCCGTAAGCGCAATGTGTTTTGCTCCTGTAATGTATTCAGCAATCCACATCCGTCATCACTCGAACCAAATAATCTTGCCGATATTGATCGTAGGCGAAGCGAGATACTCGCTGCAATGCCGCAAGCTGAACGAGAAGCGTATCTTGCTGCACATAGCGCGAAGATGGTAGGCAAGCCGCGTATCCATATCGTCTCATAAAAGAAATATGTTAAAAGTGGTGTGGTCGTGGCAACCATATTATGTTAAAAGTGGTGATGAAATGAAAAAAAGAGTTTACAAAACAGGTACTGGTCGTGCATGCAAGCCCTCTCAGTCCACGCTCATACAATTTTGTCTTTCAAAGTGCAACTTCCAAAATTCTTTTCCCGCCTCGTCTGGTGCCACGCTCTATAATGCGGTAGCACTTCAGCCCTGACTCTATGAACGATATCCCTTGTGCTCCCTCTTGTTGGGCAACTCTCTACAATACTAGTGTAAAGCATTGTTCATACTGAGATAAAACCTTGCGTCTCCTCACATGGGATAAAGTCTCTGTAATGCCAAAGACCGAGCGCACAAACGGAGATGCAATTAATTTCCACCCCTCCTCTTTAGGGTAACGTCTCAGCATTCCTGTCCAATATGGTACTCATCAGCAGTCTTGCACAGTTTTCGTCCCCTCAAATCGGACACCATCTCTGCAATGCTACTGAGGAATTAACACCCTTCAGTGAGGAAAATCTTTCTATCCCCTTCGTCTGGAGCATATCTCTACAATTATGAGTACGTCCATTGCCAGAGTAGCTTACCAGAAAAATTCGGATTCCTCATCTGAGGCCACGTCTCTGCAATCGTGTTTGTATTACTCAATCATCACGTCATTGTCTCCTTCCGATCCCACAAACTGGGCAGCCCTCTGTAATATTGGTACGAACGGGCGATGTCTTAAACACCGAGAAGCCTTTGCGATCATTCGGACGGGGCATCCTCTGCAATTGGCACGTTCGATCTCAAGTATCTTGCCGACTTTATCTTTCCGACCCCTAGTATATGACCACGTCTCTGCAATGCAGCGTGAAGCAGGCAGAGGAGCGAACGATTCTAACATTTCCGACCCCTCGTATGGGGCCAGGACTCTGCAATGATGGTGGCGCGAGTACGGCGCAAAGTGAGCACACCAATTTCCGACCCCCACATGGGGCAAAGACTGTGCAATAAGGTAATTCTATCCCGTTGACAGTGTTCATGCAATATTTTAGACCCCTCGGATGGGGCCACGTCTCTGCAATCTGATGAAACACTCGCCGGACGGCTTAAACGGCAACTTTCCGACCCCACACATAGGGCAAGGTCTCTGTAATTACGCGTTTGTGATAAAGATATACAAGTATTTGCAGTCTTTCCGACCCCACACTTGAGGCAAGGTCTCTGCAATACTCATAGAGTTATTTGTAGCCGAGCGCGAGTTCATACTTTCCGACCCCACACATAGGGCAAGGTCTCTGCAATGTGCTGAAATTCATATCATGGACCCTCATGGTGTTATCTTTCCAACCCCTCTTCTGGGGTAACGTCTCTGCAGTGCGCTGCAAGAGTCAGCGAATACATCTGGAAATGAGTCTTTCCGACCCCTCGTTTGGGGCAAGGTCTCTGCAATCTTGATTCATACGTATGCCTTTGATTATCAGACATATATTTCCGACCCCTGACGTGGGGCAAGGTCTCTGCAATACCAGGGACCTACACGGCAACGCTCGTCTTGACGATATTTCCGACCCCTCTGCTGTGGCAAGGTCTCTGCAATTGTACTAGTGGTGTAACAGGTAAAGGTGTACTTTCTAAATTTCAGACCCCTCGCATGGGCCACGTCTCTGCAATCCGCAGCATGGAACGTGACCAGGCGACTCTCTCTGTATTTCCGACCCCTCTGCTGTGGCAAGGTCTCTGCAATTCAGGCGGCAAGAGCCCTCAGCCTGGTATAATTTAGTCATTTCCGACGCCTCTGATGGTG
>CAXUHF010000059.1:29852-30275 GCA_964250765.1 uncultured Ktedonobacteraceae bacterium
TCTTAGCCCTCTGCTTTTGCTCGGTCTCTGCTAATCATACTCATTTTTTTACATCCCTTGTCGTAGTTTCAAATTTCCGACCCCTCTGCTGGGGCCAAGTCTCTGCAATACCAACTTCCGCAGGACTTCGCTTCATATCCTGTAATTTCCGACCCCTCGCATGGGGGCCAAGTCTCTGCAATAAATAGCCGATGCAAGCGGAAATATTGACGGACGCCAATTTCCGACCCCTGGTATGGGGCCAAGTCTCTGCAATCGGGTTGTGTTAGTCTGTAGTACCTTCTGTCGATGAAATTTCCGACCCCTCACCTGGGGCAAGGTCTCTGCAATCCTTTCTAGGTAACGAATGGGTTTTACGCACTTCAATTTACGACCCCACACATGGGTCAAGGTCTCTCCAATACGACTCCCCTCTCGAAGTAC
>CAXUHF010000060.1:0-30120 GCA_964250765.1 uncultured Ktedonobacteraceae bacterium
GAAATACTTGCTTTCTTGATATGTTCAAGAAAGCAAGTATTTCTTTTTGGACATGTCTATTGCGCTATGCGTAACGCTTCATATACTGATTGATATCAAATTCTTTTGCTTGCTGTACCAATTGATGGGCTGCTTGATCCATCGTAGGACGCTCTTCTTCGTAAAGAAGACCGATATACTGCTTGTTTGTCTCCATTGCCAGTGCCATTGCTTGTGTCCGATTGGTAACATCATGATCGGCGGCAATTGGAGTAACTGAGGCATCCCACGCATCAAAGGTATGATAGAATGTCGGACACGGGCTAAGAACGTGAATAAACGAGAAGCCTTTATGCTGAATGCCCTTCTCAATGAGTGCTGCTAGCTCTTTTGGCTTCGCGGAATACCCACGAGCTACGAAACTCACATTAAGCGTAAGTACTGTCGCAAGAGGGTTAAACTGTGATGCCAATAAACCATAGGGAGTAGACTTTGTAACATGTCCCTGTGGCGATGTGGGCGAAGTCTGACCCTTTGTCAGCCCATAAATCTCGTTGTCCATCACGACAACAGTGATGTCGATATTGCGAAGTGCTGCATGCAGCAAATGTCCCGCACCAATACTAAAGAAGTCTCCATCGCCGCCGACTGCAACAACTGTCAAGTCTGGACGCGCCATCTTTAAACCCTGTGCAACGGGAAGCGCACGACCATGTACCGTATGAAAGCCAAAGGTCTTCATAAAGTGAGGGAAGCGGCTAGAGCAACCAATACCCGACACTACTACTGTCTCATCGGGCGAGAGCTTCAGACCAGCAAGACCACGATAGGCGGCGTTAAGCACACCAAAGTCTCCGCAACCCGGACACCATGTTGGCTTTACCTCGCTCTTGTAATCTTTTGGTGTTGGATTGATAACAGATTGCGTCATTGTGGGTGAACCTCCTCGATAGCCTGAAAGATATCAGCAGCAGTAAAGGGAATACCGCCGTATTTGTTGACACGAATAGCTTGCAAACCGTATTTGGCACCTAGCAGGTTTGCTAGTTGTCCCGAATAATTGCACTCCGCAACAATCACCTTGCGTACCGAACCAATGAAGGTACGAATTGTTGAATCTGGTAGTGGAGAAAGAACTTTAGGATGTAAAGATGCTACTTTATAGCCATTCACACGTGCATGGTCTACGGCCTCTTGAATCGCGCCTTCAGTCGAACCCCAGCCGATAATGCCAACCAGCGCATCGTCATCGCCATAGCGTGGAGGTGCGGGTAATTCCTTAGCGGCAGTTTCGAGTTTGCGGTACCGCTTTTGCATCATCGCCACATGATCTTCTGGCTCATAATCGGGATGCCCATGTTCATCATGTTCCAACCCTGTCGCTGTATACGCTGGTGCGCCTGAGCCAGGAGTAGGAATTGGTGAGATACCACTTTCAGTATATGCATAGCGTGAATATGGCTCTCCCACACTCACAAGCTCTTGCTGCTGTGGCTGAATGCGCTCTTGCAATGGCTGTATTTGGAAGACGCTACGCTCAATACTTTCTACACGTGCTGTCAATGATTGATCAGTTAAGAAGAGGACTGGCATCTGGTACCGTTCTGCCATGTTGAATGCTAAAATCATGAGATTATAACAGTCGGCAATGTCAGCAGGAGCGATAACGATACGTGGTGAGTCGCCATGCCCAGAATTAAGCGCGAAACTCAGATCGGACTGCTCCATCTTTGTCGGCATACCCGTGCTTGGGCCAGAACGCTGCGCATCAACAATAACTGCTGGCAACTCCGCCATCGACGAAAGGCCGATCAACTCAGTCATCAGCGAGAAGCCAGGACCAGAGGTCGCGGTCATCGAACGTACTCCACCATAGGATGCGCCTAAAACTGCCGCGAGTGCTGCCATCTCATCTTCAGCTTGTAAGAAAGTGCCTCCAACTTGTGGAAGTTCCTTCGCCAATGCCTCCATAATATCGCTTGCAGGCGTAATCGGATAGCCTGCGAAGAAGCGACATTGAGCCGCTAATGCGCCAGCCACGACTGCCTGATTTCCGTTCAGCACGACGCGATCAGCCTTCTCAACAGCACCTAAGCGGTATTGGTCCTGTTTCGTGATACGTTCCGTGACATACTTCTTTGCAACATCCAACGCCAACATATTCTTTTCCATCAGCGTGTCATTTGATTTACGTGATTTGGAAAGTTTTGATTGAACGACCTGAATGATAGCCTCTAGTGGTGGACCGAATAGTCCTGAGATAGCTCCCAACATGACCATATTTTTTGTTTGGAAAAGCTGTACCTCTTTGCGTGCAATCTCATTAAAGGGAATGGCATAGGCAATCTTATCGTTTGCTTCAGGAGTAAAGTCAGAGGGATCATAGATGAGCACACCACCAGCACGAAGGTCGCTGATATTGCGGTCATATGCCTCTTTATTTAGACAAATCAGTACATCAGCAAAATCGCCCATTGACTTTACAGGAGCATCGCTGATACGGACCTGGAAAAGACAAGGGCCACCAAGAATCTCGGCAGGAAAGGTACGGAAGGTATACACATGATACCCCCAACGTGCGGCAGCAAGTGCGAGTATATCACCACCAGAGATAGTGCCTTCACCCGACTCGCCACCAATACGAATAGTGACTTCATTCACCATTGAATGCTCCTAGAAAAAATGAGACCGCGCTACACATACAAAGAGAGCGCGGTCCTGTAGTTGTACAAGATGTCAGTTTGGAAGTCCAGAAAATCTTTTCTGCGCCCTATTCCACATAGGGTGAGCAGAACCGTGCGTTTGGGTGTATTATAGCACAAATTAAAAGGATGTGAAGTAGCATTTACTTCGTTCAGTGTGCAGGAATAGCATAATGCATGTGACCTGCTGCATGTATTATGCCATTCCTGCACACTGAACGAGAAAAATTCCCTCTTCACAAGAGCCAAGGTGTATGCTATAATGCATTCCACGGGGGCCCATAGCTCAGTGGTTAGAGCAGTCGGCTCATAAAAAGATGTGCGCCATTGTGTTCACAAATTCCTTGCCTGTTTATAGAACCAGGTGGTACTGAGACAAAAGTGCCTAAAGCGCAACCTTACCTAGAGGGGAAACCTAAAGGGAACAATAGCATGGTTGTAGATAGTCTGATAAGGTTTTACTGTGGAAACCGAAGTCAGGCAGCTAGGCCGTATATGGTTAAGACTGAATTGTTTGAACTCTAGTCGTAGTGGTCTTCCGACGACCCATCCATTATACAGAATTGTGGATGTACAGAGTTAGTGAGTATGTTATGAGGCTTGCTGAATGTCTCCTCTGTAACAATGCTAAATGAAAGCAAAGCGACGAATAGAGAACCTAAGTACGGATATACGGGGATTTGTGGGAACTATGGGATCACCTAAACATCGAGAGATGCATGGTGACGGAGCATTCATAGTACTCAAATGATCGGGGTAATGCCCGATACACGGGGAAGGAATGCAGAAGGACTAGTAAATCTTTACTAGTCCTTTGGAGAGCCGTATGCTAGGAAACCAGCAAGTACGGTTCGGGAAGAGATGATTGGAAACATGTAAGTGTAACCAGCGTATCATCTGCTTCACCTGATTGGTCGTAGGTTCAAATCCTACTGGGCCCATTTATAATTTGTAGTCTTTTGCTCAGCGTATATTCTTTACTTTAAAAATCTAAGAACGCACTCTAGTTCGTATCCTTCTTTGGTCGCTCTATATACCACTCGCTGTACTCTATGCAACTTCTTTGCTCATCGAAGCGAAGGACAAAGATGTTGTCAAACTCGGTTTTGAGCGTTTTCCCATCTTGTTCAAAATACAAGCTTTTACCATGAGTTATGGCGCGGTTTCCTTCAATCACTACGAGTTCGTAGTGACCATTATATGTGCCTTGCTCATCACGATCCTTTATCCAGAAGTCCACAATTGCGTTACGTCCGCGAATTGGTTCACGATACGGATGATATGAATAAATTGCGTCCTCATTAAAAAGTTCGCCGATAGCCTTTTCATCATACGATTTCCATGCTTGTACATAGGCTTGTAACCATGCTGTAACGCTTGTTTTGTCTATCATCAAGTACTCTCTCCTCTATCGTAAACGCCTTGCTTTTCTACTAGTCTAGCATACAAAAAGGTCATATTTGGCCCTGATTACTCCTTGATAAGCCAAATAGAAGTAATGATGCGCTTTCATTCGTTCTCTCAACGTGTGTATAATCAGGGTGCAAGAAGTTAGCCATAGGGAGACATACATGGTAGAGATCAGCCAGTACGATATAAGTCCATTTTTGAATGCGTTTGACGACGGTGTGTGCTGTGTGAGTACCCATGGTGAGCTTCTCTACGCCAACGAACTCGCGCAGAAGCATTGGCATCTTCATCAACAGCATGTGCGTAGATTGCTCTTGCTACCTGCCGTTGCGAGAGCTTTAGCTGGAGAACAGGTTCATCACGTCCTAATCAATCGAGATGACCATCACGTTCTCTTACTTAATACATTGCCTCTGCATAATGGAACTGACTCTGTAAGTGCAGTTGTGCTTATTTCACAAGATGTCAGCGAACATATGTTACAGCAGCAACAGGCAGAACGCTCACTAGACATACTAGTAGAGGCTATTATGGTGACACAAGACGTTCATGAGACCGATGAGGCTCTGCGACGTATCGCTGCACTGCTACCACAGCTCGATTCGGTTGATAGTAGTGTCGCCTTTCGCGTTGATGAGCAAACAGAACTTCTTGAACCTGTCGCACTGTTTGGGAATGGTCGGCAGAGTTACGAGGAATGGCGTGCTGAACTCGCCTCTATGGAACTGAACACCGAACATGCTTTGCAGTCATCTCCTGCATACATGCGAGCACTACGTTTAAAAACGCCTATCTCGGTTGATTTTACATCGCGCTCAAGACGAAAAAATACAGGGAATCTTTGTGCCGCTATTTATGCACCTGTTTTATTGAACGGACGGGTGCTCGGACTGCTTGGCGTTGAGCGACAACGACCACTTGGCAATGCAGAAACATATTTTCCGCAGTGGAGTGTTGATCTGCTAAAAGCCCTTGCACGTCTGGTAAGCATGTCTATTGAAAGAACTTCACTCTTGCATTCATCGGCGCAGCAACAGGAAGAAATTGAAACCGTTCGTGTACTCCTAAAACAGAAGGAGAACTTTCTTTCACTTACCGCACACGAGTTGAAAAATCCACTAACTTCTATTCGTGGTCACGCGCAAATTCTGCAGCGTCGTATCAAGCGTTCTCAGCAGATCACAAGTGAGAGTAACCACGAACTCCTAAGTAGCCTAAAAAGTATTGAACATCAAACACAAAAAATCGAGCATATGGTGAATGCTCTTATGGATGTGAGTAGATTGGACTTGGACCGTCTTCAACTTGAACTCAAAGAGATTGATTTGCTGGAACTCGTCAAGCGAACGATAGAAGAGTACATGCCGGTTGCACAAGACCACGAGTTGCGTCTCTTTGTCAATGAGCAGCCTATCTCTGTTCATGAAGATGAGCAAGAGACAGTAGTACAGAAGCCTTTAAAAATAAAAGCTGATGAAGAACGCTTGGAACAAGTCTTAGTAAATTTGATAAGCAACGCCATTAAATACAGCCCTAATAGCGGTCCGGTCACAGTTTCACTTTGTAGTACGAATGAAGGTACAATTGAAATTTCTGTAGAAGATCAGGGAATTGGCATTCCTCTCGAAGAGCAGGAACGACTCACTGAACGTTTCTTTCGCGCGCGCAATGCTGAAAGTGTCGATGCAAAAGGGCTAGGATTAGGACTTTATCTTGTCAATACGTTGATTACTAAGCATGGCGGCTCTCTTGCTATAGCAAGTGAAGGCGTTCCTGGGAAAGGCAGCACCTTTACGATAACACTCCCTTATCAAGGGCAAGAAAGTTAGCGGCTAAACAGCGTGATTATGGACTCTCTATATCTCTCGCAAGTAACTGCGTGATACCTTCCTGATATGCCCACATGCCTCTTTCTTGCATGATGCTCACTAGCGCTGCAAACACAGTGGGAAGCGTATCGAGCATTGCTAGCTCGCCAGGTGATGCTACAACTCCCCCATGTTGTAACGCAACAGTATAAGCATCTCTATCAAAACGCCAGAGATGGCAACGTTCAGGATAGCGTGCCATGAGGTAAGCAGCTATTTGCAAACCCTTTATATCAAAATCGCCACTGTAATATAGCATGTTATTCACAGATTGTGCCAGAAGCAAATCAAGCAGCATAAGCGCGGCAACGCTAGGCCAGCCCGAAGTACATATCAAGGTGGGTAGTGTACTTCCATCACTTTTCTGATGCTCAACAACCTCTTCAAATACCTGTGGATTTTCGCATACATAGATGCGATGTTGTGCAGGCACAATAGCTTGCCACTCAATAATCTGGCGTAACGGTAATACTAGCACTCGATTTCTGCTTACATAGGAGAGGGCGTCAATTTGACCCTTGTGGTCTATAGCTTCAAGAAGATGAAAGACGGCAACATGTGAGGAAATTGTATCAACACGTAATCCTACTCCCGCGTATAAGCGCAATTCCTGTATGCGGTCTTGTGATGGTAGAGAAGCAACTTCCTCATGGTCATTCCCATCTTGCTGTACATGCTTGCTAGTGTTCGTAAGGTCGCTGAGGGCTAGCAAGAAGAGGCGGCCTGCACTTGTGTTTGTATCAAGTGCATGTGGATTCCCACTTATACGCTGTGCAAACAGAGCCAAGCGTTCAGGCTTCTCAGGAGAAGGCAATGCGTTAAGTGCTTGCGCGACACGTTGTACAATGCGCAATTGTTGCTCTTGCTCATCTTTGGAAATATTTTTATTGCGTGCGTAGAGCCACTCTACGCCATGTTGCCCTTGTGTAAGCCACCGATACGAGCGTGTTTCCTCGCCAACCTGTGAGATGACTGTTTGTAATGCGGATAGAAAATCGTTTTGATGCGTTGTATGAATGGCACGCTGTTCTTTGCGTGTTATAAGCAGTTGCTCTGGCAAAAAAGCATGTAGAACATCGGGCAACGTACACGCAAAGCCGCTTTGTCTCAATGCAGCATCAACATCACGCAGACGTACTTTAATGGTTTCTGTCTGAAATGGAGCCTTGCCTAGAAAGCTTGCTAATGCTCGTCGCTCATCGACTGTACTGTCTGCTATGACAACTTGACCGCCAACGTCACTCACTTCAATATACTTCTCGCGCATTTTTTCCAGAAGTCGTGTCAAACCAGCTTGCACAAAAAATGTCACTGCTCTCTGAACATTGGGGGCAATGTCTCTCTTCTCAAGCATGAGTTATTTCTGTCCGTTTTGAATATCCTGACTATCACTCCAGAATGATGCAGAGGCTGTCGCAATCGGAGAGCCTTTTTCGTGCAGCATCAAGTAGCGTGCGCTTGCTGGAATTTTTGCACCTGTTCCACTTAACTGTGGTCCCGTCATAATCCATTGGAAGTCTTGTGTGACGAGAAATTCCATAATACGTTGTGTATTCGCAACACTCACTTTATCAAATGCTTCATCAAGTGCGAGCAAGCGTGGCGCGCCCGGAGCCGCCGTTTTGTAGAGTGCTCCTAATGCGGCAAAGAGTGGGACGTACAAGGCAAACAACTGTTCTGCACCACTACGCGTGCCCGCGACTCTATCAGTAAGGCGTTGACGCTGACCGCCTCCTATAGGTGTGACCCATACATCAAAGTGAAACCATTCGCGGTAGTCAAAGACTTGTTCCAATGCGTCCATAAAGTTCATATCCGGCATCTCTTGTTGGCGTATGCGCACTGACTCGATCTCTTGCCGAAAAGCCGCCATCAGCGTTTCGCTCTCTTCAGTTGTCAATGTCTGTACAGGTTTTCGCAACAGTTTGTAGTGCTGTGCGAGATGACCCCCCAACATCGACGGATCAAACTCGCCCAATGGCTTCCATTGCAAGGAGTAGTGCTCGCCAATCATCGGCAAGTTACTTAAGACCGTGTTAATCTGCTGCACCCACTCCTCTGCTTCGAGAATATGTGTACGAATGGCTTCCGCGATCTCTTGCAATAGGAAGTCTTCAAAAAGTTGCCGCTCTTCCTGACCGAGCAATGTGCGTTGCATTTCTATCCGCTCGCTTAACAATTGTAGCAACTCAATTGGTCTACTCTTGTTTTCATTTAAGAATTGCACACGTCCTTGATCGTCCAGGTCTGGCCCATATTCGAGCAGAAATGCTTGCTCTCGGTTGAACACTTTTGACAAGGTACTATAGGCATCTCGATATGCTGTGTCTAAACGTTCCCTGCGTGCAAGCGTATTTTCATCGTCACCTTCGTATGAGATGTCTGCAACTACTCTTTTCGCTGCACGTATCGACCCAGTGCTCTCGTGCTCTGTGACCAGCTGCTGGACGGATCCCAACTGTTCCACTGGATAAGCTGTCAATACCTGTAGAAAACGCGCCTGTTTATCTACTGTGTCGGTGTGCGCTAATTGTAGTTGAGACTCTATCTCTGTCAACTGAGTCTGTGCATTATTCGTGCGTTCATCTGCACGAATAAACGCTGCTTTTGCATCATCAAGCTGTTTTGAGGACATATCGTTCTGTTCTCGCAGAGTACGCAATCGCTCACCAAGTCCCTCCACATCAGTCTGTTCGGCAATATGTTGCAGTTCTTGAAACTCGGCTCGCGTTTGCATCGCTTGTTGACGTACTCGCTCATACAACGCAGTGCTTGTCGTTTCATTAGTTCTAGCAGTTTGTATGGACGTTTGGTCTTGTTGGTAATCGTTCCATGTACGTAGAAGCGTTCCGAATTGTACCTGCAATGTCTTCGCCTGTGTTCTCAGGCTCATTGTTCCTTCTAGCGCACGCTGTACCTGTTTTGTGTGTGTTGCTAATGGCCCAATGCCTTGACTTTCACGCTCTAGCTGAGCAACAAGACTTGTGTACTGCTGACGTAACTCCTGTGTTTGTTGCCGTGCCTTTTGATACTTTCCATTGCCATCATCCAGTGTGAGTTTTGCTTGTGTCAATTGTGCATACTGCTCCTCTATGCCGCTCTCTGGTAGCAACCGCCGTACCTGACTCTGTTGCTCCTGTATCTGAGTTAGTTGTTGCTCAAACTCCGCAAGCCGCTGATGCAGTGCATGTAACTCTCCTTGAAGCTGTGTACGTTGTGCATCGAGTGCATCGAGTTCACGTTGTTTGACACGGAGACGTGTTGCCTTCCCAATACAAAGTGCCTTACCCCCGCTTGCTTGTCCAGTCAGTAAACCATGTGTCCAGATGCCTTCCTCTGAGAACGAAATGTTTGTGGATGCCAATGTTTGTGTTGTACTTAGTGTAGCAAGAACGTTTGTCGTGATTGCTTGCCACTCGCCAGGAGAAGTATCCCGCGCATCGTCATCGAATGCTTCATCAAACCGGAGTCGCAGTTCTGAATGTTGCTCATCACTTCCGTTACTATGGAGCAAGTCCATATTCAAACGACAATCGCTTAGACCTTCTTTTGTAAGAACCGCATCAGCTTGTAGTGTCTGTACTGGAGAAACGACTAGCGCATCGAGTAGACCAGCATCTTCTAACATGTACTCAATGCGTCCAGCCTCTTTAGCATCAAGATCGGGTACAAAATCTAGGAGCATGTATAATGGAAATGCAGCTATACCTTGCTTGGCAAGCTCAATGCGCGCCTGTGTGCGACGCTCTGTACGTGGTGGAACATACTCCGGTTCAGCACGTTTGCGTTCGTATTCCTCTTGCAACGTAGAAAGCTGTTGACTCTTACTTCCTGTTAACAACTGAACCTCGTTGAGTTCACCCTGTACCTGATCTGCTGCGTCAAGAAGTTCTTGTTCTAGTGTTTCAAGAAGCTGCCGATAACCATTGAGCGCATGTGTTACTGCGGAAAGCACTACTGTTGCATGTGACTCATCTTCTAAGGTGTCCTCTTCTGCTTGTGTATCCTCATTCAATGCGATCATGGCAAGCGAACTTTCGATACTCTCAGAAGGGAATAATCTACTGTCTACCTCAACCCACTTTTCAAGCACCTCGTTGAGTTTCTGACGTGTCTCATATATACGGTCCTGTAGTGTTTGAAAGCGCCGACGCGCTTCATCTAGTTCTTGGAAGCGTGTTGTCTCCAAGCTACGTGCATTTTGCAGCTTATCGTCTACCCGCTCACGCTGCTGATGTAGTACTTCCAGGCTTCGTAGCCAGTCGATACGTTCCTGTGACTGTTCACCTATCAACATGGATACTGCTTGTGGGACGCGAGGTGGTGTAGGCGTCTCTGTGGACACGTTACTCAGTGAGCGCAGTGCCTCCTCTAACTGAAAAGCTGCCAGTTCCCAGTAGCATTCGTTGGAAGCGAGGGAAAGCAATTCTTCAAGTTGTGTAGTACTATCTACCTTTGTCTTTGTAAAGCTTTCTTGTTTGCTTTTTAACGAGTCAGAGAGCGTGTTTAATGCGTGGCGAGCAGAGGTGACACTCTGCTCTTGCATCTGCATCTGTGCTTCACTCTCCTGTGTTCGTTCGCGTACCGTCTCCAATTGTTGTGCGACTTGCAACCCTTCGCTGTTTTCTAATGCTCGAAGCTGTCCGCCTATCTGTGAAAGTTGAGCCTGAAGCGATTGCGAACGTGCATCAGCCTTTTTCCGCTCGTTGTCTGCTGCTGTTACATCTCGACGGAGTTTTGTTGCTTTACTTTGAACCGCATCCTCTGCTTGCTGTGCGTCTACATACTCATTGCTTGCTAACTGAACTCTCGCAAGCACAAGCTGCTGTACCGCTTGATGTAAACGATTCGTTGAATCATACGCCTCTTGAATGCGCTCTATCTCACTTTGAATTGAGTCGATACGTTCAATGGTGCCAATGACACGATGCGTTGTCTCGCTAGAAATCTTACGTAGCGATTGTTTCAAATACTCATGTACACGTGAAAAATTGAGCTCAGTACTCAAATTTGGGCGACGCAGGACGAGCAGAAGGTTGATAAGCTTCTGAAAATCTTTGACATCCGTAAACCCGAATAGATGACGCCCTACCTGTCGCTCATACTCAGCCTGCGATTCACATAGGATACCGTGTCCTTCTAGTATCTGTTTAAAGTGTGCATGATCGTAAGCGCGTTTTTCCTGTTTATTACCTGTATCATAGATTGTATGTAGGTCATAGCCAAGACGAGAACCATCGGTAATCAAGAAACGCAAAGGGCGAATACGATCACCAATATTTGCGTTGCCCGCTAGACTGAGACCAATCGTAAGAAAACGGAGTTTCTGACGTTGCTCTATAGTGGCATTTTCCCAATGCTGACGCATTTCTGGTGCGATGGGTGGCAAATCAGGATTGCACCACTCGAACTCCAACGCGATATACGCAGTACGCCGCTCATAACGGAACGGCGTTGCCGACTCAGTACCACCTAGCACATAGTAATCAATGTGTCGTTCGCGCCCACCAAATGTGTCGATACGATTGGGACGTAGATCACCATCAAGCGCAAGAGGGAGCGCGGCAGTCAGAACCGTTGATTTACCACTCGCGTTTTCTCCCGCTAAGAAGAGTCGTCCATGCGGAATCTCGAATTCTTGTTGTCCGTAGAGCCAGAAGTTTGTCAGGAGAATACGGCGCAAACGGTATCCTTGGGGACCTCCTGCTAACGCCTGTAACATATTGACGAACACTTCCAAGCGACGCTCTGCCATTTTTTGAGTTGTCGCCCATGTCTCGAATGTCTGTTGCATGCTTTCCTTATTTCCTCGTCGATGTACGTATCATATCTTTTCCGTCCAACCCTGGCAGTTTTGCATTCATGGCAGGTGCAGTCTTCTTCGTTGTCGTTTTGCTTCGGGAACGTGTTGTAGGAATATCATCTTCCAATTCAGCTTTATCATAGCTTGCATTATAACGTGCAGCAGTTGGTAATATCATCACATTTCCGTGTTCATCAGGTCCACGAAGCAGCCCTGCCTGACGCATTTTTCTGTAGACATCATTCAACAGGCTACGTGAACTTTTGTTTCGTGCCTCTGTACCCCAATTATCACTATAGCGATCCCGCACTTTATAGAAGAGTGCTGTCATATCCTCTGTTGTCACATGTAAGCATCCATAGCTATCAGGTGTCGCCCATAAGCCTGCCACAACTTGTTCGCGTATAGTTTTACAGAGAAGCAAGGCGATTTGATCATTTGTGCCAAACGGTGTTAGTGCGGTTATTGGCCCTGTCGTCATACCACTTGCACGTACAATACATGCATAGTCACGGTGAATATCGAGTTGCCATCCAAAGTTCTCAAGTAACTCACGTGCAACAGTTTCTGCATGTTGTACAACATCTGCAAATGCGTTGGGATCGTCAAAGCGGAATAGAGCTGGACCGAGCAACAAGGCACGCCATGCCCGTGTGAGACTAGGCGTACTCTGTGCATCCATTAAAAGTGTAGGTCGAAGTTGGATAGCACTTTCTTGAAGTCTTTCAGCCAAAAGTGTAACCTTTTGTGGGTCCAATGCAGCGACAAGTGAGCGTATTACGTCGGTAAACTCATAAAGTACATCGGCATCCTGCGCTTGCTCAACCCATTCTCTTGTCTGCCCATCTACCAGTTGCAAGCCTCCAAGGTCCTCAAGCGTCTGCAATGCTCGTTGAATACTGTAACGGTCCGCTGGTTTCCGAAAATCGAAAGTCGCAGTATCGTCTGATGTCGATTGCTCTTGTATCTGCTGTGCAAGTTGCGACAGCAAAAATTGCTGATCGTTGCCGCGACCAGTAAGTTGACGTTGTTCAGCAAACCAGAGTATCCACGTCAGACACGCAAAATCATGTGGTTCCTTGAGTCGCTCGTAAAGATAGCCAGGTGTTGCCGCACTTAGTGTTCGTATTAAGCGGATAACGGTCGTCGTTCGTTGAATACGCCACCCTGTAAATTGATCGTGCCACGTCTGCAAAGCGCGGTAATTGCGATTAACGAGGCGAAACAACTCGACCTGTTTTGGCAGAATAACTTCTTTTTCCATCAAGGCAATATGAGCCTTCATCAAATCTGCTGTATATACTCGTTGACGCGAAGTCGTAAGCGTTGTTACACGACGGGCTACCGTTTCTTCTGTTGATATAGTTTCAGTTATATTTGGAAGAGTATCTATTGTTTCTTGGCTCACTTCTTCTTGCATGGCAGTGCTTTCTAGTGGTCGTGACCGTCGAGGGTAAGGGCTTCTTCTTGAGTTTGACGCTGCAAGCGATAGCGTGGCAATAAAAGGATGCCATCAGAAGCGCGTAAAAAGGCATAGTCCTGTTCATCTGGATTAAGCAACACAATAATAGTACCATCCGGTGCACGATATTGGTGATTAGGATCAGTTAAGCAATTATCAAGGACTGTTGTTAGAATAGCTCTCTCTTCTACCGAAATGCTTGGCATCGCTCCAATATCCAGGAAAAGAGGTGCGAAGAGACGTGTAAAGCGTCGATTTTGCTCTCGAAGCAGTCTTTCTTGTTGTGCTATCAGGTTGCGTACTGCAACATGCGTATCCTGAATTGGGTCTTCTGCTGTCGGATCAACACGAAAAGAGCGGTTTACAGGTCGCAGATGAATGCTGACAGAGGGTGTTTCTTGCCATCCGTCACGTGTATCAGCATCCTGAGTAGCCGTTGGTATACCCGCGAGACTTTCTGGTAAGTGTACAGGTAAGAGGTTTGCAAAGGCAACGGAAAAGAGTTGCTGTGCAGTCTCTCCGTCACGCGAGGTTGCCAATGAATGAGCTAATGTGTCAAGGTTCGTTGCGTAGTTTGCATTCGGACGTACTGTAGCTGCAAGCGTAGTTGCTAGACGTACAACATTATCTACTTCGGCTAATGCTTTGCGTCTGAATGAGTCGGCATTCTTTCCAGGTGCAAACCAGTTCACAAGTGCGTCAAACTGGTTTTGTGCCTCTTGAAGAAGTTCTTCGGGCGTCCGCATATTTTCGATTGTTAGAGACGGTGGCTCCAAATAACGCTGAACAACGTCAAGCAGGACAGCTTTTCGCTCAGTTGTTTCCCACGATGCTAGCAACTCGCGGATAAGACGCCCATATTGTGTCAATGCCTGTGCGAAACCGTGTACATACGCCACAACTGCCGCTTTATACACTTGATATGCCCCTAAGTCGGGCCGTCCCTGCTGAGTAGCGATAGTCATAGAGGCAAGATATTGTGCGGCCTCGCGTGCTGTCGTGTTCCATAGCTCAAACGCACGTTGCCACTCTTCGGCAAGCTCCCTACCATCAGTGGAAGAAGGATCGAGAGGCGAAATCAGTAGTTCTTCGTCAATGCGTTGTAATGATTCCCAAAGTCGTGCAACATCCCCTTGGCGCAGTGATCCTCTGCCTGCATTGGCACGCGTCTGCTCATCAAGAAACGTCTCGATAGCGATGGCTTCTGGTGTTGCTTGATAGAGGAGAGCGGGTGATAGAAAGCTTGCGATGGAGGTGGCACGGCTTGAATCGTAGAGCGTGTCGATATTGCCCCACTCTTTCAGTGCTGCAAGATCATTCTGGCACTGTTCAAGCGTGTAGTCAGAATCAAAAGCATCGCGCACTGCGTCGCGTACCTCATGTGCAGTGAGTTGGTAGCGATAGAGTTCGCGGTGTGTGTGCAGGAAGAGACGCATGATGACACGGTACCAGCGTACACGGTTTGAAGAGACAAGATAACTAAATATTGGTAAGCGATCAGTTAGGTTAAAGATGCCCAATGACGGGAAATTATTGTCTATTCCTACTCCCGCACGTGTTTCTTGCCCATTTTGTAACGTATCTTGTTGATCTATCACCACAATCTACCTAACTAACAATATATAGTTGCACAAGAAGACAAGAAAGCAACGATCAGACACATTATTGATAGTGTGGAGGTCTGTATGTTACGCTTCGTCCTCATTATTTTTTCTAATGACTATACGCTCTAACTCTGGTTCTGTATCCTGATCACTTTCTTGCTGCATCATAAGCAATGTCTGCTTATAGGCGTTAATAAAATCGAGAAGACTTAGCGTTTCCTCTGGTGTTAAATCAAAGCTAATGCCAGAGGTATGTTTAAGAATGAGTCCCATCTCTTCCATACGCACCCGATACCGTCCAATGATTGCGTCCATCAATGCTTTTCCTCTCTTAATGCATTCAAGGCACATGCTGTATGTATATAACAACATCATTGCATATTTATATATAAGTCTAGTGCCTTATAAACGGAATGTCAACTAATGGTCCCAAATGTCATACGAGTGCGAAGCAGTTTTTGTTCCCGTGTAGAAGAGTTGGCTTTTCCTGGCAAGCATTACACACCATCGACTGTAGACAAAGGCAGAGTAAACCAGAAGGTTGACCCAATACCAGGAGTACTTTGTACCCCAATTTGCCCGTGATGCTGTTCTATAATGGTACGGCTTATATGTAGCCCTAGGCCCAAACCAATTTCGCTGCCGTTCTGCACATCAATAGTTGGCACGCGGTAGTAACGCTCCCAAATTTTGTTTTGCTCACTCAGTGGAATACCGGGTCCTGCATCATGAACAGAGACACGTGCTGTTTCCCCTTCTGTCTGTAACAGAACATCTATGCGTTCCTCAAGTGGTGAATATTTATGTGCATTTGATAAAAAGTGAATTACTACTTGTTTTATGCGATTGGCATCTGCCATCACAAGAATATTCTCTTTCGCCGAAACCTCTACGTGCATTGTGCGTGCTTTCGGAATATGGCGCACATCTTGCATAACTTCTTGTACAAGTGTATCCAATTCACATAGCTCTAAAAGTAAGTCCATTGTATTTGCGGTGATACGTGAACTTTCCAGAAGTGTATTTACTAGCCGTGAAAGCTGAGTAATCTGTTTGTCTGTGCGTTCAAGCAGCTCTCTAGCCTCACTTAATAGATGATTCGTCTGGTCGTCCTGTATACTATTTGTTTCATCTACATTGTGTAGAGTGCTCGTCTCGAATTTAGGTTTAAGCTTGCGTCCCATTAATTGGATATTCCCTTTGATACTGGTAAGCGGCGTTTTCAACTCATGACTCGCAATGCTTAGAAATTCGTTCATGCGTTGTTGTGCCTCGCGCTTTGCCAGTTCCTGAGTACGAACCTCCACCTGTTTTCGTGCCAGGATATCGCGCAGGATAACCAGAAGAGCAACTTTTACAAGCGTCCATAAACCCTTCATGGATAACATGCTGTATTTCCAAATCATTTTGCGCATGATAAATCTTTCCACACATTTTTATAGAATCACTACGTGCTCACTAAAAAGAAATAAGGTATGAGCACGTCTCAGGAGAAATAAATATAAGGAGCCTACATTTTGTGGTACGTATGAATAGCCCTAGAAGAAGACAAATAGAGAGAATAGCGTCGAAAATAGAACAAGCTCATAAATACATATACTATGCATTTATGAGCTTGTTACGTACAGATTTATGCGTTATTGATTGTTTCCACCAAACATACCACCCAATGAGCCGCCAAGGTTTCCTAAGCGGTTCTCGCCTTCTTTTTCTAGATTATCAAGAACACCATGTGCAGCGTCTTTCGCCTGTTGTGTATATTGTGAGCCGCCGGGAAGTTTGTTCCCAAATTGGTCAATTGCCTGATCGACCTGATTTTGTGCAGCATTTCGTGCGCTATCTAACGCACCACCACCCTGCTGTTGTTGACCCTGATTGCCCTGATTGTACTGGCCTTGTTGCTGACCATAGCCACCTTGGTTGCCCTGATTGTACTGGTCTTGTTGTTGTCCATAGCCACCTTGGTTGCCCTGGTTATACTGGTCCTGCTGTGGTTGCCCCTGATTGTACTGATCCTGCTGCTGACCATAGCCACCCTGATTGCTTTGGTTGCCCTGGTTATACTGATCCTGCTGACCATAACCACCCTGAGAACCCTGATTGCCTTGATTATATTGGTCCTGCTGACCATAATCCTGATTTGACATGTACAAAACCTCCATTGAAGATGCAATGTTATTTTCGCTTTATTTCTGATTGATTTACAAGATGTAGAACAAACAAATGATGAAAAATCATTGTTTACATACATATGTAAACCTTATCATAGTGAGTATACGATATCTATTATCATGTGTCTAGTTGCTATTGTTAGAAATATGAATTCTTTTGTATACATATGTTATAGTTGTGTAGTATTTTGGAAAGTAAAAAGCATAGAGGTATTATTCTACATGAACGCTACTGTCACGACTAAGAAATCTTGTGTAACAAATGTCTATATGCTTCTTGATCTTGCTTTAAGTGCAGTGCTGTCTACAAAAGACGTGTTTCTAACGTGACATGTCTGAAACCCACAAAACTTTGAAAGACATAATGTATGTCAGGAGAACCAGAATGTCGTCACTGATCTCTCAGGAGGCACACAATGAGGATATCGCTGCGCCTGTTGAAGCAGCAAAGGCCGCTGGCCTACGCTACGTCTCCGACGCGACACCAGGGATACAGCGTAAGCGGGCAGGAAAACATTTTAGCTACCTCGGCCTCAATGGAAAACCTATTCATGATGAAGAGCAACTGAAGCGTATTCGTTCGCTTGGCATTCCACCAGCGTGGACGAATGTATGGATTTGTCCTAATCCTCGTGGTCATATTCAGGCAACAGGCAGAGATGCGAAAGGTCGTAAACAATATCGCTATCATCCTAAGTGGCGTGAAATTAGAGATGAAACGAAATATGATAGAATGATGGCTTTCGGAAAAGCTCTTCCTCTCATTCGTGAGCGTGTTGAACATGATTTAAGGCTGCATGGCTTGCCACGCGAAAAGGTGCTTGCCACGGTAGTGCGCTTGCTCGATACTACCTCTATCCGTATTGGTAATGAAGAATATGCCCGTGAAAATGGCTCATTTGGCTTAACAACTATGCGTGATAACCATGTGGATGTAGAAGGCACAACTGTAGAATTTCACTTCCGAGGTAAAAGTGGCAAAGAGCATACGATTGATGTCAAAGATCGACAACTTGCGAGAATCATCAAGCGCTGCCAAGCCCTACCAGGTCATGAACTTTTTCAATATTATGATGAGCATGAGCAATTGCATACTATCGAGTCAGACAACGTGAATATGTATCTGCAGCAGATCACAGGACAAGAGTTTACTGCGAAAGATTTCCGTACATGGTCTGGAACTGTTACAGCAACTTGTGCTTTACAAGACCTCGGCGAGTATGAAACGCAAACACAGGCGAAGAAAAACGTGGTTCGTGCTATTGAGGCAGCCTCAAAACATCTTGGGAATACGCCTGCTATCTGTCGTAAAAGCTATATTCACCCAGAAATTATAGATGCATATCTTAATGGTTCGCTTCTCAAGGCACTCCAACGAGAGGACGAGCAAGCTATCATAGAAGCGTTACGTGGTCTGCATCCCGAAGAAATCGCTGTCCTTGCGTTTCTTGAGCAACGATAAGCATCTGATACACGTATTCTTTATACTTCATGCTGTCTGTTGTGGTTGTGCTATAATATAAGTGTAGAAAAGAAAGAAAAACAGACAAAGGTGTTCAAGGAAGAACACAGATTTGCCTCCTTGTCGAGACGCTTGGAGAAGAAATTATGGACACGCAGACCACAAGTAGTGTAGATAACACTATGCGAAATTCAGCAGGAAGACCACAGGTTGTTATTATTGGTGGAGGCTTCGGGGGAATAAAAGCAGCGCATGCACTTCAGAACGCGCCAGTAGATATTACCTTGATTGATCGTAACAATCACCATGTATTCCAACCACTTTTGTATCAAGTTGCTACTGCCGAACTGTCGCCAGCCGATATCTCTGGCCCCATTCGTCACATTCTTAGAAAGCAACACAACACGAATGTCATGATGGCAGAGGTGACAGGCATCGACCTTGTACATCAATACGTATATATGTCGCACCGTTCCCTCCACTATGATTATCTAATTATTGCTACTGGTGCTACTCATGGCTACTTTGGGCATGATGAATGGGAGCGTTTTGCTCCTGGACTCAAGACTATTGCAGATGCAACAGCTATTCGTCGAAAAGTCCTGCTAGCATTTGAGGCGGCTGAAATGGAAACCGACCCTGCAAAGCTTCAGGCACTTCTTACCTTTGTGCTTGTCGGTGCTGGCCCAACAGGTGTCGAAATGGCAGGTGCTATTGCCGAACTCGCACATAAAGCGTTAGCGAGTGATTTTCGCCATATTGATCCTAAACTAGCACGTATTCTTCTTGTCGAGGCAGGTTCAAGAATGCTTATCGCGTTTCCAGAAAAGCTGGCAATGAAAGCGCAAAAAGCACTTGAAAAGTTGCATGTAGAGATAAAAACGCATGCAGCCGTAACAAACATCGACGACGAAGGCGTTTTTCTGGGTGATGTACATCTAAACGCAAAAACAGTGATCTGGACTGCTGGTGTTGCAGCTTCACCTGCTGGCAAGTGGCTGAATGCGGAGGTAGACCGCGCGGGTCGCGTCAAAGTGCAAGAAGATTTGACGATTCCAGGATACACAAACGTGTTTGTGATTGGTGATACGGCAAGCGTATTCCAGGATGGAAAGCCTCTTCCTGGTGTTGCGCCTGTTGCTATGCAAGAGGGAACGTATGCTGCTTCTGTAATTGCAGATAGCATCGCAGGGAAAGAGAAGCGAAAACCTTTTCATTATGCAAACAAGGGAAACCTTGCGACTGTTGGACGTGCCTATGGTCTTGCTGATTTTGGTTTGGTTCGCTTGACCGGATTTGTGGGATGGGCGTTTTGGCTTGCGGTCCACATTTTCTTCTTAATCGGGTTTCGCAATCGCTTCCTGGTTTTGTTTCAGTGGGCGTGGGCCTATCTTACGTTTCAACGTGGTGCTCGTCTGATTGTACAAGACGTTGTGCCAACTACGTTACCAATTGCTCAAACGGCTCATACGTCCTCTGAAAAAGAATTGGTTTAGCACCTGAGCTTGTCATTGCTTGTTTGCTATGCCTATAATCTTGAGATATAACAAATTCTGTCAAGAGGTGAATGGTGCAAGATGTACATGCAACGCTTTCTATTGGAAGCGTTGTAAAGGACCGCTATATTGTTGAAGACCTGCTGGGCAAAGGCGGCTTTGGTGCTGTCTATCGTGTGCGAGATCAGCGTGTCAAAGGAAACCTGTTTGCCCTCAAAGAGGTCATTGACCCGAATAAAGAGGAACGCGAGCGTTTCGCTTTTGAATGCGAAGTGCTTACACGCCTTGATAATTCAGCACTTCCTCGTGTGTATCGTGTCTTTGAAGACAACAAAAATATTCGCGTCTACATGTTGATGGATTATGTCGCGGGTCCAAACTTGGAGACACTCCGTCAGCAACAACCTGAAAAGCGTTTCTCGTTATCTCACGCTATGAATATCATGAATCCTATTATGGATGCCGTGAGTTATTTACATGCACAGCAACCGCCGATTATTCATCGTGATATCAAACCCGCCAATATTATTGTTCCTCATGGAGAGAATGATTCCGTGCTCGTCGATTTTGGTATTGCGAAAGAGTATGAACAGGACTCCACCACAACCGCCGTCCGTCGTTGTTCTCCTGGCTACGGTGCACCAGAACAATACGCTCACGGCACAAATTTGCGTACTGATATTTATGGCCTTGCTGCAACATTATATGCAATACTTACAGGAGTTGTACCTACCGACGCGCTCTACCGTCTCACCCAAATGGGCAGTAGGAGCACCGATCCCCTTGAGCCTGTACAACAGCTTGCACCTAATATACCTACACATGTAGCTGATGCTCTACATCGTGCGATGGCGATTAATAGCAACGAACGTTTCGCGACTGTTGAAGAGTTCCGACAAGCTTTGAATGCAGAGCCAGTTGCGCAACCAAGTGTTTCTATCGTCCCCATTGCAGCATCAAAACGAGTGGAAGATATTCCAACAAAGATTTTTCCGCCGACACGTAACATTCCTTCCTATGCAATGCTTGCCCACTCTACAGAAGTAGCTCCTGAAAGACGACGACGAGGTGTATTGCCAGCCCTCTTTGCTTTACTCGCTCTCCTCGCGCTGATTGCAGGCGTGGTCTTCGGTACAGGCTGGTTTAAGGGACAACACTTTGGACAAACTGTTAGTGTGACTGCTACTACAAACCCTAAGCAAACAGCAACCCATACAACATCTGTAGTAACAGCAACACCGACCACGAAACCTACAGCTGTGCCAACCACGAACCCAACAACTGTGCCAACCATTGTACCGCCTACTGCAACTGCTGGTACAATACAGCAACCAACACAAGCTCTCCCCGTTTATCCAACGTTGGGAAAAACCTATGGGGGCCAATTGACGAACAAACTTGTCACACCAAATGAAAGTGCTCCTATCACTATCAGTAATGTTGCTCAAAATAATGCAAATATTAGTGGACACTTAGACATCGCTCCAGGACACGATCTACTAGGAAGTGGCAATTTTACTGGTACAGTGTCTACGAACAATACAATACAATTTACTGTTCAAGAAACAGCTATTCTGCCTCTATTATTCACTGGAACAATAGGAGTAGATGGGTCTATGTCTGGTATATACTATGCCTCAAACCCTGATGGATCGCCTAATAATACGCAAGGACATGGCACATGGTCCACAAATCCTCCCTCTTCTTAATAGATAGTTCCCTCTTAATATATAATCCTATTTGAAACTTCATTTCGCCATTATGCGTGTTACCAGAGTAAGAAGCATGAAAAATCATGTTTATGTTGTGCTGAAAATAGCACAACGTTTTCTAAACATAGAGGAGAGTGTAGAATGTATCCTTTCGACCAAAACAATCAGCAGATGTACCAACAGTATGCAAATTCATGGGATCAGGGCACATACTCGCAACTTCCAGAGCAAGAAACACGTCAAAACTACCAACAGTTCGTTCAAAACGCACCACAACAGATGGTTGAACAAGCACATCAGCAGTACTACGAGCAGATGCCTCAGCAGCAGCGTGGGAACCTTATGCAAGGACTTATTGGTAGTTTGACAGGTCAAGGTTTTAACCCCCAGCAATCGGGTGCTCAGAACATCAACAATCCGCAAAACATGTCACCACAAGATGCTGCACGGCTTACCGGCTATGCACAACAGCAAAATCCTGATATTCTTCATCAAATTATGGGTCCTGGAGGTCCTCTGGGTAGCACTGGTGCAAAGCTTGCCGTAGCAGGTATTGCAGCCCTAGCTGCTAAACAGTTTCTTGGTAACAGTGGTGGTGGCGGCGGATTGATGTAAAAGCACGAGCACGACAGAATATCAAGACAAAAGGAAACGGTGATGACAACCACATCTAATAAAATAACGAATGGAACACAAACGGGTGCGCAGCCAAACTACCACCCTAAATCATATGAGCTTCAGAAGTATGGAGCAATCCATGCTGTACCATTAGGCATGCCAGAAGACACTTTAAGGCAGAACGTTGGTATGCTTAACCAATTGCTTGCAGACTCCATCACGCTTTATAACCTGTACAAAAAGCACCACTGGCAAGTCACTGGCCCAACCTTCTATCAGCTTCACCTGTTGCTCGACAAGCATGCTGGCGAAGTTCTGGAGACGGTTGACATGATTGCCGAGCGTATTCAAACACTTGGTGGTGTTACCACTGGTATGCCGTGGGAAGTAGCAGAGACAACAAATATCGAGCATCCACCTACAGGCGAAGAAGATATTCCTGCGATGTTGGCACGCACTGTTAATGCTCACGCAACAGTCATTAAAACACTCCGCTCAGGTATTGAGCAGACCGACGACAACAAAGACTATGCAACGAACGATCTTTTGACTTCAAGAGTTCTTCCATTGCATGAATTGCAGGTCTGGTTCGTCTCTCAGCATCTGGTCAATACTCCAATTGTTCATAACACAGGTGTAAGCGCTAAAGCATAACTGTTTCCAATAAGACAAACAAAACCACTGGCGTCTGCTTTTCTTACGGAATGCAGACGCCAGTGGTTTTGTTTGTAAGGAAAGATAGCACTCCACCCCTTAACTATGATATAATGCATCCCGCTATATAAAGTATCCCTTATCTATTCACGCATGGGCGGTAAACGAGGACAGATTATGCTCTACGATCATACAAAAATTCTTATAAAAGCAGGAGATGGCGGTGATGGCTCGTCGCACTTCCGCCACGAAAAATTTGCTCCCTATGGGGGACCGGATGGTGGTGATGGTGGGCGTGGTGGTAGTGTCTACTTTGAAGCCACTCATAATATCAATACGCTCATCGACTACCGCTATCGTCACAGCTTTAAGGCTGGTTCCGGCGAAGATGGTATGCGCCAGAAAATGCATGGAGCTAAGGGTGAAGAGGTTGTGTTGCTTGTGCCACAAGGGACAATCATTCGCAACGCTGATACACAGGAAACCATCGCGGATCTGGTCGAAGATGGGCAACGGGCCATGATTGCTCGTGGTGGGCGTGGCGGTCTCGGCAATACACACTTTGTCACATCCACGAATCAGGCTCCTAAAGAAGCGCAGAAGGGTGAGCCTGGACAAGAACTCTGGATTACGCTTGAATTGCGTCTGATCGCTGATGTCGGACTTGTTGGTTATCCAAACGCGGGTAAGTCTACATTGCTTTCCGTTGTCACAGCAGCACGACCAAAGATCGCTGATTATCCGTTTACTACACTCTCACCAAATCTCGGAGTTGTCGAAGTTGGACAGCCACAATTTGGGGATGGCTTTGGCTTTGTCCTTGCCGATATTCCTGGTCTTATTGAGGGTGCGGCTCAAGGTGTTGGGCTAGGACACGAATTTCTACGCCATATCCAGCGCACACGTCTCTTGCTGCACATCCTTGATGGCTCATCTCCTGACCGCGACCCTTGGGAAGATTTCCTGGCAATCAACCACGAACTACAGGAGTACGATGAGCGTCTCTCCACACGTCCACAAGTAGTTGTTCTAAATAAGATGGACTTACCGGAAACACAGGAGCAGTGGCCCGAACTCAAGGCAAAAGCTGAAGCGGCAGGCTATCCTGTTTTTGCCATCTCTGCCGCGTCTCACCAAGGGACCGAGGAACTTATGCAGTTCACCTCAAAGCGTCTGGGTGAGATACAGCAAGAAGAGGCTGAACGCGCTGAGGTTCAAGCTGTTGCGGATATGGCAGGCCCTGTACTACGTCCACAACCAGACGATGCTTTTGTTGTGACAAAAGAAAAAGGCGTGTATGTTGTCCGTGGCAAGCGAGTGGAGCGTGCTGTGAGCATGACCAAACTTGATAACGAAGAAGGTATGGACCGTCTACAACTTACGCTTGAGAAGATGGGCGTTACCCAGGAGTTGGAAGCAGCAGGCGTACAAGTTGGCGACGTTGTGCGTTTTGGCAAAACCGAACTGCTTTGGGGCGAATAAACGGAATGTAACACAATAACAAAGCCGCGTCTCCTGTAGGGGCCGATGTATCACGTCCTCGTGGCGTATCAACGTACAATGAGGACGTGATACATCGGCCCCTACAGGATTTTTCTTATCTTCGTTAATCGCATAGATAACGAAGGGTACGCATTAAATGTAAGAATTATGATATACTGATGCTACTGTAGTATGTACCATTTAGTCAAATCGGTATTTATCGTTCGTGCCGTAGAATGCAGGTTGCGCTGATATATGGGAGAAACACTTACTCTTCTGTTTCGGAAACATAAAGAGCATGCATATGAAGTACAAGTAAGGGAAAGCTGGTCTGGTCGCACTGTTATTGGTAACTTCACACCTCCATATACAGGGAAGCAAGTCAATGCTTTACAAAAAAAACTCACGGGCCTGAAGAGTGACGATCAAGAATTACGTGTTATCGGTCAGCATCTCTTTTCTGCATTATGTGGCAACGAAGACTCTAATGTGGGACAGCATGAGGTTTCTGAGCAATCAGTTCAAGCTGTCTTACGTAGTGTTATTCAACGGACATTAAGACGACGTGGTACGGTTGCTTTAACCTTTTGTTTTGAGCCAGAGTGCGGTGAGTTTGTTCAATATCCCTGGGAACTTCTGCACAACGGCGATCATTTTCTACTTGCATCAGGTATTTTCACGTTATCCAGAGCGTTGTTACAACCAGATGATCCTGCAGGCTGTGAACTTCCCATCCACTTACCTATGCGCGTGTTGTATATAGGCTCTACTCCCTCCGATTATGCGTCGTTAGAGACGGAGCGCAGCTTTCAGGCACTCAATAATGGCCTCGCTCCTCTTATTGAGAGCGGTCAGGTACAGATAGACAAATTAGAGCCAGCGACATTTGATGAGCTAGTACGCTACCTCAACTCTTATGGAGGAGTGAGCACGTTAAACGATAGCGAGACAGTGGTACCATGTTACGTTGTACACTTTGATGGGCATGGGGCATACGGACGCCTCTGTACAAAGAATGCATGTGAGAAGCTGAATGATCCCTCAGCTCAGAAGTGTATTGATTGTGGAGCCTCACTTAATCGTATCAAGCCACAAACCTATTTATGCTTTTGTACAGAAACAGGGTGTAATCGCTATATTGATACGCAATCGTTGCGTGATCTCTTCCTCAGTGGCGATGTACGTCTCGCTGTATTTTCTGCTTGTGAAACTGCGACAGTGAGTACTGTGCAATCACACAAGCAACGAAAAACGGCTGTTGATGCAACACTTGCAACTGCGCTTGTCATGGCACAAGTACCTGCTGTTGTTGCCATGCCTTTCTCTCTTCAAGACGACATCAGCCCGACATTCATCTATCATTTTTACGAAGCAGTTGCTGATGGTCGTACTCTGGAAGAAGCTCTCTCTCGTGCACGTCAAGCGTTGCTTCCAACGCATCAAAGAAGCTGGTTCATTCCTGTTCTTTATCGACATGTTGTTGAGGGCAAAGAAGGACCTGTTGCGCTTATAGCGAATGAGGATGAGGACACACCGGAAGAACACGATCATCCTCTTGAGCATCTGGATGCTCCTACAACGTATATAGGGCGTGAGCAGGAACTACGTGACCTTAGTGAAATGCTCTCCTTAGCGACCCAAGATGGACGCGCGACTTCTGTGAAGACTTCTGTAAAAATGCGTCCTGGTACGCACCACATTGCCCTGACTGGCTCCCCTGGTATTGGTAAAAGTGCTCTTGCTTGTGAAGCTATAGTGCGTAACCGAGAAAAATTTCCTGGCGGTATTGTTGGTATCTCACTACAAGGGGGCAAGTCTTTTGGCGATGCGCTCATCGAAATTCTGCATCATTTGCGCGTACCTCTGAAATCAGGGCCAACTGCCGATCTAACGCATCGTACACGGTTAGTGCTAAACACTTTACGTTCGTTAGCGAGTCGAGAATTGCCCTGCCTTTTCTTATTAGATCGTTTTGATGAGGTGAAAGATGCTGCTGAATTAGAGCAATGGCTGCATTTTTTGTGTGCCTTCCCACCAGAAGTTGTTGTTCTCGTCACATCCCGTTCAAATCCAGGGGCTATGATGGTTGTGGATGGCAACAACTGTCGCTGGTATGAGTACCATGTAGACAAGATGAAGGCTGTAGACCTGTTAAAATTGTTCCTAGATCTTGCCTCGTCCAACGGCCTTGACCAATACATTCATCTTGATGATCCCAAGCAGCAAGCAATTTTACAAGAGATATGTACACTGCTTGATGGTTATCCGCTTGGGGCAGAGCTTATTTTTGGAGCGACACGTTCTATTGACGGAAAGATGTTTGCGCCAGAGGCAGCAACGCGCTCTTTAGAAGAGATACGTGATGAACTTCATAACACACCACTCGCGGGTATTCTTGCTGTCTTAGATGTGTCCTATCGGCGTCTCTCGCTGCTCGCACGACTGCTCCTCGCATACCTTTCGGCCTTTAAGCTACCGTTTAGCCGCGAACAAATTATTATGCTCGTCGCACCGGAGACTTCGGCAAGTACAGGGGAAGCCGTGCGGCTGATTCGGCAACAAGATGTGTCTCGTGGCTCAATCGCTGCGATGGAAGAAATTTTTCCAGCTGAACTTGCAGGAAATTGGCGTGGGGCACGTGATGAGTTGGTGCAGGCGTCATTCATTCAATTTGATGGGCGTGTCTATACAATACATCCTCAAGTGCGCCATTTTGCGATCTCTCACTTGCCTTTAGAAGAGCGACGACGTGTGCATCGTTTAGTTGCAACATATTATTCTACCTTGCCTCAACCTAGCCCCGAAGAATGGCTTGCTGCCGTAGAACACTTGGAAAACGCAGGTGAGGCTCAGGATTTGCAGGAGGCCGTACAGGTTGCTGTGCGAGCATCGTGGGCACTCGGCGGGCGCGGTCATGCACAGGAACTGCTTAGCATGCTTCGACGTGCTAACGTACATGCCTCACGCTTAGGAGATAAATCAGGTGAAGGACAAATTCAGTGCTGTCTCGGTGCGATTCTACGCCAGCTAGGGCAATACGCTGAAGCTGAAGCGTGCTTAAGGAGTAGTTTAGAGTTTCACAAAGAACAACAAACACGTGACGAAGCTGGATGGGCGTTATATGAACTAGCGATGTTGTGTCGTGAAGAGGGAAATTTTCGGCAAGCGACTATCTACGCGCAAGAGGCATTAATGTTGTTCCGTGAGATAAGTGATGATAAAGGCACAGCGTGGATGCAGACAGTGCTTGGCGAAATACGACGTGGCTGTGGTGCATACTATGATGCGCTTGGACATTTTGAGCAAGCGTTAACAAGTTTCATTGCACTACGCAACAAAGAAGGTATTGCGTCAACATTACGAGACCGAGGCACCGTCTATGAGGCAATTGGCAAATATGCGGACGCATCAACCGACTATGAAGATGCATTGCATCTGTTTAACGAACTAGGGTTACGGGCTAGTCAAGCATGGGTCTTAGCCGATAAAAGTGTGATCTCCACTCAGCAAGGCAAATTAGATGAAGCGGAGAAAATATGTGTGGAGGCAATTACCATCTTCCGCGAGCAAGGAATACGGCGTGGTGAAGCGTGGGCGTTGCGTGCGATTGGCGACATTATGCGAGATAGTCATGAGCTAGAAAAAGCACGTGTGTATTACACCGAGGCCGAAACACTCTTCACTGCTCTTGGCAACCGCGCAGACCTTGCTCGTGTTCTCAATGCGTTAGGTGCAATCTCTTTTGACGAAGCTGACTACCTTGTCGCACAAGAGCGTTACGAGCAAGCATACACGATTGCCCATGAGCAAGATGCGAGGCAAATAGAGGGACTTGCCCTGAGCGGCTTAGGTGATGTTGCACGAGCATTACAACTTCTTGATGATGCCGAGCATCATTACTCCACCGCTTTTACCATTGCTACCGAACTTGACACACCTACTGAGCAATGTGCCGTTCTCCGTCGCCAGGGACTCCTCTATCAAATGCAAGGACGCTTTCCCAATGCTCTTGACAGCTTTGTTCATGCTCTTGCCCTTGATGTGCGATTAGGACATCCAACACGGCAGGAACTGCAATTGCGTGTTGAGAACATGGTCAAAGAACATCACCTGGAAGAAGCATATGCCACCTATTGCAAGCAATATAACCTAGGATGCGAAGACTTGTAGGGACCGATGTATCGCGTCCTTGTTACGATTGACATGCTGACAAGGACGCGATACATTGGTCCCTACATCAGAAACAAATGTCTACAGAGTACGTATGACAGGTCGTCCAATGAGCAGACACAGCGAGTAAATACCAACGATGGAAGCACAAACCACTACGGTCAAAGGACCACCTGCTAACGCGATCAACGCACTCGCTGGAAAATCACCTAGAGGGCGAATGCCCATAATACAGAGTGTATTCAGACTCATGACGCGTCCGCGCATATAAGGTGGAACTCGTGTTTGTAGTAATGTGATTGTTGAAGAACCTACTCCATTTTGTCCAACGCCTAGAATGATAAGCATAAACATTGAAAGCCAGAAATTTCTACTCACTCCAAATGCAATCAACGCTATTGCCCATATGAGAAACGAGATTAAAAGCAAAAGCCCTTTGTGCTTGAAGTCACCCAATGATGCTACTACCAACGCTCCTAGTATGACGCCCAATCCTGATGCAGAAAAAAGCAGACCAAGCTGAAATGGCTGAAGATGAAGGATTTGTGTTGCGAAAATGGGTAGAATTAACGAGGTGGATGGGCCAAAGAACAATAGTGCTGCATATCCTGATAATATCCACGGAAGTGCCGGGTCTTTTCTTACAAATCTCAACGACTCACGAACAGATTCGAGCATTGGTCCACGACGGTCCCTGCTTTCTTGAGCGGCTTCGCTCGGAACTTTAAGTATATAGAGCACGACCAGAACGCCGAGAAAGCTGATGGCATTCAGGAAGAAGTTTCCCGCGTAGCCCACTAGGTTCCCTCCAAAGTCAAAATGTTGCCCTAAAGTAGTGAATAACGCGAGCGTGAGGGCACCTAGGGTTGGACCAATGAAGGCGGCACCATTGAAAACTACTGACTGTAACGTGACTGCATTCATCAGGTCTTCGCGTGGGACGAGTACTGGTACGAGTGAAGAGCGGGCTGGTTGATCAAAGCTTAGTACTGTGCCAGAACAAAAGGCCAGTACCACAATCATCCAGACTTGAATAGTACCCGTAATAGTGAGTACGCCAAGTAAAAAGGCAAGCAGTAGCGATAGACTCTGTGTAATCAGCAGGAAACGTCGTTTATCTGATCGGTCGGCGATGCTACCACCAATAAAAGCGAATAAGAAGAATGATGCTGCTTGTGCTAGTGAGACTATTCCGAGGGCAATAGGTGAATTGTGAGTAATTTTAAGCACAAGGAGACTTTGAGAGACTATTTGAAGCCATGTTCCAATAGATGAGACTATTAAGCTAATCCATAAGAGTGTGAAATTACGATAGTGTAAAGCGCGAAACGTTTGTATACCTTTTCTAGGCGTTTTTGTTTCGGGGGCTTGCTGCGATGTAGGAGTCATTGACATACGTAGGAGTGTCCTATCTTTAGTTTAGCATGATCTATTTTACCTATTATGTCAGAAGATGTTCGAGTTCGGCAAGATGGGTAAGTGCCATTTTTTCTGTCTACTATTCTGGAGAAACTCAAGGTAGACAGC
>CAXUHF010000061.1:0-14744 GCA_964250765.1 uncultured Ktedonobacteraceae bacterium
TTGATTTGGTCCTCACAGGTCACTGCTGTGTTTATTAGAATTGGAAAGCCCTGATCGGTCCCTAGAGGCCCTTGACATTACAAAGATGAAGCAGGTATAATTCTAACAATTTGAAACACGTATCCTAAACACTTTATGCTTTGAAAAGGCACGTATCATCATGACTTCAACCATCTGGCTTGTGACAATACAAGCAACAATACAGAGAATGTATTGCCTCATCGTCCATCTCATAGATGGGCCAGATGGCTTTTTTCAAGAATGTCATCTTTCTTCCTCATCCCGTTTCCAGGGGTGAGGAATTTTTTTTGACCTTTTTTACTAGACTTGGGAGGGTATATGAGCAATACTACACTTTCTATGACACGAAACACTTTGACACCTATCGCTGGAACCTTTAAAGGAAAAGATATTGTTTCTCTCGATCAATTTTTGCGGGAAGACCTCTATCAGCTTTTTACTCTCACACATACAATGAAACGTCTTGCTCTCAACTGCGAATCCTCTACATTACTAGCGGGCACAATAACCTCGTTACTATTCTATGAGCCTTCCAGCAGAACATTTGGCTCATTTGCGACGGCAATCAAGCGACTTGGAGGGCAAACGCTCGATATTCAAAGCCCTGAAACCGTCACCTCTGTGTATAAAGGTGAATCGTTTGAAGACACCATTCGCGTCTTTGAGGCATACTCGGATGCGATTGTGATGCGCCACAAAATCTCCGGTGCCGCGAAACAGGCTGCAGAGGCAGCAGAATATGTACCAATCATCAATGCGGGGGATGGCAATAATGAGCATCCAACGCAAACGCTACTCGACCTCTACACGCTCTATGAAAGATTTGGCAGACTTGATAACCTCACTGGATTGCTTGTTGGGGACTTGCTTAATAGCCGTACCATTCATTCGCTTATTCGAGGTCTTTCCCTGTTCAAGGGTAATACTGTGTATCTGCTCTCGCCACAACGCTTACGACTAGCACGCGACGACTACCAGTATTTGCGAATATGTGGTATCAATATTATTGAGATCACTCGTGAACAAGATATACCTTATGATTGCGATTTTTGGTATTGGACACGAATACAAAAAGAACGCTTTGCCTCTCTTGAAGACTACAACGGCGTCGCGCAAGAGACGTTCAATGTGACACCACAACTGATGGAACGGTACGCCAACAAGAATATGATTCTGATGGACCCGTTACCACGTGTGGGAACAATTGATCCATCTGTTGATCGCGATCCTCGTGCCGTGTATCTACGTTCACAAATTCGTAATGGGTTATATACACGCATGGCCTTGCTTGCATTAGTGCTTGGAAGAGCGTAATGAAAGGGATGAACATGTCAAATATGACACTACAAAATAATTTGTTAACGGAAGTTGGTCCTATGTCTACAGTCGCCCAAAGAAAAACACCTAGATATGGCAAGCTTATTCTTGAGGATGGCACAATTCTGGAGGGAACATCATTTGGCTACGAAGGTCCCACCACAGGAGAGGTCGTCTTTAGCACTGGTATGGTCGGCTACCCTGAGTCACTAACTGATGCCTCGTTTGCTGGTCAAATCCTCAATATGACCTATCCGCTTATCGGTAACTACGGTGTACCTGAAAGCTCTTGCTGGGAAAGCGACAAAGTGCAGGTATCTGGCCTGATTGTCTCAAATTATACTGATGAGCCTTCACATCGTCAAAGTATCATGAACCTCGGTACATGGTTGCAGGAGCAAAAAGTCCCTGCGTTGGAAATCAAAGATACACGTTTCCTGACAAAGCATATCCGCACTCATGGTGCAATGCTCGGCAAAATTATCTTTGAGAACGATATTCCTTTTCATGACCCAAACACTGACAATCTTGTAGCTCAAGTCTCAAATCCACGAGTCTCTGTGAACGGTAGCGGTGCAATCACGCTTGCTCTGCTTGATTGTGGTGCAAAACATAATATTGTACAATCACTACTCGCACGCAACATTCGTGTCATTACAGTTCCCTGGGACTATGATCTCTTTTCGCCAGCCAGTGGCTTTTCCTTCGATGGTCTCATGATTTCCAATGGCCCCGGCAATCCCAAATTGCCACAAAAAACTATCCAAACCATCCGTACAGCGCTAGAGCAGAAAATGCCTACGCTTGGTATTTGTCTAGGTCATCAACTCCTGGCACTCGCGGCGGGCGGTGATACCTATAAGCTCAAATTCGGGCACCGCAGCCAAAACCAGCCATGTTTGCTAGAGGGATCAAAACGCTGTTACATTACCACACAAAATCATGGCTTCGCTGTAGGATCGCTGCCGCCTGAATTCACTCCCTGGTTTACTAATGCGAACGACGGTAGCAATGAAGGTATGCGGCACAACACGCTACCCTTCTTTTCGGTGCAATTCCATCCGGAAGCGACACCAGGACCAGAGGATACTGAGTGGATTTTTGACTACTTTCTGGACAAAATAAAAGGGAACTAAACGTGAAGATATTACAGAAGGTGTTGGTGTTGGGCGCGGGCGCACTCAAGATTGGGCAAGCCGGAGAGTTCGACTACTCTGGCTCACAGGCACTCAAGGCGTTACGTGAGGAAGGTATTGGCACCGTACTTGTCAATCCAAACATCGCCACTATCCAAACATCAAAGGCGTTGGCTGACGAAGTATACTTCTTGCCTGTCACTCCTTTTTTCGTTGAGAAAATCATCGACAAGGAACGACCCGATGGTATTCTACTTTCTTTCGGAGGGCAGACTGCTCTAAATTGTGGTGTCGAGTTGTTCAAAAGCGGCGTGTTGGAAAGATACAACGTGCAGGTTCTGGGCACACCTGTTTCAGCCATTCTTTTGACAGAAGATCGTCAGGAGTTTGCACAACATCTCACCAGCATTAATATCCCCACACCTCAAAGCAAAAGTGCGGAAACACTGGAAGATGCCCTCGCCATTGCGAAAGAAATAGGGTTTCCTGTCATGGTTCGTGCCGGCTTCGCGCTTGGTGGACAGGGATCAGGTATCGCAAGACATCTTGAAGAGTTAGAGCACATCGTCACGGGCGCGCTGGCATTTGCTCCACAAGTGCTTATCGAGCAATACCTGCATCATCATAAAGAGGTCGAATACGAGGTGGTTCGTGATCGTTATGATAACTGTATCACTGTATGTAACATGGAGAATATGGACCCACTCGGTATTCACACAGGTGAGTCCATCGTCCTAGCCCCAAGTCAAACGCTTACAAATGCTGAATATCATGAGTTACGGAGTGCATCAATCAAAATTGTTCGCAGTCTCGGTATTGTTGGCGAGTGTAACGTACAGTTCGCACTCGACCCCAAAACCTCTGCCTACAATGTGATTGAAGTCAATGCGCGTCTCTCGCGTAGTTCTGCTCTAGCGAGTAAAGCAACAGGCTACCCGCTTGCCTATGTCGCCGCGAAATTGGCATTAGGTTATGGCTTGACCGAACTCAAAAATGAGGTGACAGGCGTTACGCAAGCTTGTTTCGAGCCAAGCCTGGACTATCTCGTTGTGAAGATACCACGTTGGGATCTGGACAAATTCAAGGGGGTCGATGAAACAATTGGCACAGGCATGAAGTCCGTTGGTGAGGTGATGGGCATTGGGCGCACCTTTGAAGAAGCTTATCAAAAAGCTATTCGCATGCTTGACCTGGATATCGAGGGGGCAACCTCAGAAAAAGTCTTTGGTAGCACTGAATCTATAGACGACGCGATTACTAAATATCTCTATACTCCTACGCCTAAACGGATGTTTGCGCTAGCGATGGCACTGCGTTCTGGAATCTCTATTGAAAAAATATACGATATCACGGGTATAGACCCCTGGTTCCTATACAAAATTAAACGTATTGTCGATGCTGAGTATGACTTGCAAGCTAGCCAGGACCTTTCTGCGAGTCGGCTTTGGGAACTCAAACAAATGGGCCTCTCCGACAAACGTATCGGGGTGCTGACAGGTAAAACAGGTTTAGAGATACGCAAATTACGGAAAGACCTCGACGTTGTACCAAGCGTCTTCCAAATTGATACATTAGCCGCCGAATTTCCCTCCAACACAAACTATCTCTACATGACCTACAATGGACATCATAATGATGTAGAGCCGATACGGAACGAAGGCGTCGTTATTCTCGGTTCTGGCCCCTATCGCATTGGCTCATCAGTCGAGTTCGACTGGACAAGCGTGAGCACTGTTGAGGCACTGAGACGACACAACAAACGCTCTATCGTTATCAATTGTAATCCTGAAACGGTTTCGACAGACTACGATACCTCAGACCGTTTATACTTTGAAGAACTCACCTTCGAGCGTATCACAGACATCTGCGAGTTTGAGTCGCCCTATGGCGTCATTCTCTCTGTCGGTGGGCAGACACCGAACAACCGTGCCAAAGCTTTACAAAACTATGGTATTCCGCTTCTAGGTACCGATGCAAGCAATATTGATCGTGCTGAGGACCGTAACAAGTTTTCCAATCTGCTCGATACGCTACACATTCGGCAACCAGAATGGAATAGCTTCGCTAACATTGAGGAACTTACCAATTTTGCCGAGCGCGTTGGCTATCCAGTTCTTGTACGTCCATCGTATGTGCTTTCTGGCAGCGCAATGAACATTTGCTATACCAAAGCAGAACTGGTGCGTTACACCAAGGAAGCAGCGGCTGTATCGCCAGAGCACCCCGTCACCGTTTCCAAGTTTTTTGAGAAATTCAAGGAGATCGAGCTTGATGCAGTAGCGCAACATGGTGAGATCAAAGCCTTCGTCGTTTCGGAACACATTGAAAATGCGGGTGTACATTCTGGTGATGCCACCATTGTGCTACCCCCGCAAAATATCAATGCTGAAACGCGTGCGAAAGTTGAGCACGTAGGACATGCCATCGCAAAGGCCCTGGCAATTACGGGACCATTCAACGTGCAATTCCTGGCGCGGGACAATCAGGTCTATGTCATTGAGGCAAACCTACGCGCATCACGTACCTTCCCATTCATCTCAAAGGTGATTGGTGTCAACTTCATGGCCCTTTTTGTCGATGCTTTGTTCGAGGAGAATATTCCAGTTATTCCCATTCTGCCGCCAAACTTCGTCGCCGTGAAAGCTCCCCAGTTCTCATTTTCACGTCTATCAGGAGCCGACCCTGTACTTGGTGTCGAGATGGCCTCAACAGGCGAGGTAGCTTGCTTCGGAAATGACCTTGAGGAAGCGTATCTCAAAGCTATCATTGCTACAGGTGGCTCAATCCCAACAAAAGGCGTCTTTATTAGTCTTGGAGGCGAAAAAAAGCTAGACTTCTTAGAGAGTGCTCGACAACTACACGTATTAGGGATACCGCTCTATGCCACAAAAAGGACGTGTGAATTTCTACAGGCGAATGGCATTGATGCAACAATGCTTTACAAAATTCATGAAGAGTGTGCGCCTAACGTACTCACATACTTCCGTGACAACAAAATCGACCTTGCCATCAACATTGTTGATGGCTACATCAAGAAAGAACTCGACGACGACTATGCCATGCGTCGCTACGCCGTTGACCACAATATCCAGTTGTTCACGAAAGTCAAACAGGCTCGCCTCTTCGTGAAAGCCATTGTCGAGAAAGACCTTGCCACCATTCCCATAAAATCATGGAACGAATACGTGTAGGACGCAAAACGTCGATTGTAGAGGCCATAATTCATTACGCCCTTTTCGATTGTGATACGTAACAAGGGCGTAATGAATTAAGGCTCCTACATTCTGGTTATTCTGTTAACGTTCCATAATTGGCTCGTACAGATAGACACTACAGAGGAACAGCAATGTCAACAACACTTATCGGGTCACTTGTGTTGCCCGACAAAATACTACAGGGAACGCTTCACCTCACAAATGGGAAAATTGAGCGCATAGAGGAAGGCTTTGTACAAGACCCGACGTATGATTTTCGTGGAAAATATCTTCTTCCTGGCTTATTAGAGGTGCATGGGCACCTGCGTGAACCGGGCTTGGAGTACAAGGAGGACATTGAGCATGGGTCTCGCGCAGCCCTTGCGGGTGGCTACACCACTGTGTTTGATATGCCTAATACGAGGCCGCCAACGACAACCGTCGCACGCGTGGAAGAGCAGATACGACGTTATGAGCAGAAATCGTATACAGATTTCGCAATTAACATGGGAATCTCGCTCGAAGATATTGGGGAACTGAAGCGTATTGATACACGCTTGATTACAGGCGTCAAAATCTTTGCCGCTGGTCATGCCACCACGCCCACAACGATAGGCCGTATTAGCGATATCGCCCGAATTTTTGAAATACTTGGCGAGCGTCATATCATGGCACTTATACACGCCGAAAATCAGGAGTTGGTTGACTATTTCACACACCACTACCGTACTATCTTAGGTCGAGATGATCCACAAGCGTGGAGCGAGGCAAGAAATGGCACCGTTGTTTTGACCTCCGTTCTGGAAATGATTACGTTGGCAAAACACTTTGGGGTGAAACTGTATCTGCTCCATCAATCAACTCCTGAAGAACTTGCTGCTATTGCCTTTGGCAGAAGTATTGGCGTCAATGTGTATGGTGAAGTTTTGACCTTTCACCTTGCGTTCAATACTGATGACTACGCAACGCACGGCAATCTCATCAACGTCTCACCTTCGGTACGCAGCCCTGATGCACAAAAAAGTCTGTGGCAACTCTTGCGCGAGGGCACAATTGACACCGTTGTAACTGACCACGCGCCGCATACACTCGAAGAAAAGTACAAAGACAGCGTGTGGGAAGTCGCATCAGGTATCCCAGGCTTTCAAGAATCATTGCCTATATTGATTAGTGGATGGATACAACACTTTGGGCAAGACACGCTTGAAGAGGGCTTGCTCCGTATTGCAAAAGTAACTTCTCAGAATATTGCGCGCATATTTGATTTTCCTCAAAAAGGTGGGCTTGTTGTTGGCAAAGATGCCGATATTGCGGTTGTCGATACGACAAAAACATGGATAGTACGGAAGGCCGATCTGTTCACCAAAAATTCATGGTCAGCTTATGAAGGTAAGGAATTTGTAGGCCGACCTGTAGCAACATTCTTGCGGAGTACGTTAGTGTATCAGAATGGTAAAATTCTTGGACAACCACAAGGAAGGCGAGTTGAAAGACATTCATGAACGATTCAGAAATTATGCGGATGTTTGTAGACGCAGGAGCTATTATTACCGGAAGCCATTTTGTGTATAACTCCGGTCGTCATAGCTCCGTCTATATCAACAAAGATGCCTTATATCTCCATACAGGTATCATATCGCAACTGTGCCAGCACATGGCACAGCCATACAACGCAGACTCGATAGATTGTGTCGTAGGTCCAGTACTAGGTGGCATTGTTCTATCACAATGGACTACACATGCGCTCAATGCAAAGCGTATAGCAGGTGAAACACTAGCTGTCTACGCGGAAAAAGAGCAAGGCTCTGACCAGACATTTGCCTTCTATCGTGGTTACGAAAAATACATTTTAGGCAAAAATATCCTGGTTGTAGAAGACATCCTCACGACGGGCGGCTCAGTACGCCGAGTAATTGAGCTTGTACGTAAACATGGTGGCAATGTTGTAGGAGTAAGCGCACTCTGTAACCGTGGCAATGTGCAACCAAAAGAAGTGGGCGACGTGCCCATTCACACGCTCATAACACTCGATCTTGAGACCTACGCCGAGGAAAACTGCCCATTTTGTGAACAACATGTTCCCATTAATACAGAGGTAGGCAAAGGGCGTATGTTTCTGGCAAAGCAAAAGGCTATATAACATGGAAGAACACATACCACATACCTCAGAGCCTACATTTATGACTATGGTAGAGCAACGTTGGCACGAAAATACATGTGTCTGCGTTGGTCTTGATCCTGTGTATGATCGACTCCCTGCGAAGGTACGGCAAGGTGTATCACCCGAAGATGCGTTCTTTGCGTTCAACCGTGCTATTATCGACGCCACACATGATCTCGTCTGTGCATATAAACCAAACTCAGCATTTTATGAGGCACTTGGTGATAGCGGGATAAAAGTTCTAATAAAGACCGTCAAGTACATAAAGCAGACGTATCCATACATTCCTGTCATTTTAGATGCCAAGCGAGCAGATATTGGTAATACCAATCAGGGCTACATACAGGCAGCATTTGATACCATTTGTGCTGACGCAATTACTGTACATCCTTATCTTGGACAGGAAGCACTTGCACCCTTTCTTGTGCGAAAAGACAAGGGTATCATTGTGTTGGTGAAAACATCCAATCCTGGAAGTGATGAATTTCAAAACCTGCTTGTAGGTGATAAGCAAGAGCCACTCTATCAAGTTGTTGCATGTCACGTAGCAGAAAATTGGAATACTTATGGGAATTGTGCGCTTGTTGTCGGTGCAACATATCCTTCCGAACTTAAGCAGGTACGCGCACTTGTAGGAGATATGCCAATTCTAATTCCAGGCATCGGAGCGCAAGGCGGTAATATCGAGGCAACAGTGGCGGTAGGAAAAGATAGCCGAGGTCAAGGTATGATAATCAATTCCTCACGTGACGTTCTCTTTGCCTCAAACAACGATAATTTCGCGCAAGCCGCTAGAGAAGCGACGAAAAGCCTTAGGGATAGAATTAATAGTTATAGACAATGAAACTACAAACCGAACTGGCACCACAACATAAAAGCGGTCTACTCTTGAAAAATCCTGTGCTTATGGCAGCAGGCACCTTTGGCTATGGCATTGAGAACGCGAAAATCGCTGAAGTGCAACGCTTGGGTGCGGTCATCTCAAAGGGAACAACGCTACATTCACGCAAGGGCAACGCACAACCGCGCACGATAGAAACATCAGCAGGAATGCTCAATGCCATTGGACTACAAAATCCAGGTGTGCATACGGTCATCTCTAAATATGCACCAATCTGGGCTGGATGGGACACACCTGTTATCGTCAATATCGCAGGCGAAGATATCGAGGAGTTTGTAAGCATTGCCGAGCAACTCGAAGGTGTAACGGGTGTTGCGGGTATCGAGGTGAATGTCTCCTGTCCTAATGTTCGTGCAGGAGGTGCCGTCTTCGGAGCAGACCCACAAGCTGTTACAGACGTAACATCTGCACTTCGTATAGCCACAACGCTACCACTTATTGTCAAGCTTTCACCAAACACGGGCGATGTACGTCCAACCGCTCTAGCTGCTGCAGAAGCAGGAGCTGACGCCGTATCATTGATTAACACAATTACAGGCATGAGTATAGATATATCCATGCGTAAACGTACGCTTGCTAACGGAACAGGTGGCTTATCAGGACCCGCTGTTAAGCCAATCGCGTTACGCATGGTCTACGAAGTAGCACAAGCACTACGGGAGCCGTATCCCAACGTCCCGATCATTGGGTTAGGCGGAATACGTAATGCAAACGACGCGCTTGAATTTCTTATGGCTGGCGCATCCGCTATAGAGATTGGCACCGCTAACTTTGTGAATCCGCGCGTCGGTATAGAGGTTGCCGAGGGTATCGAAGCATTCTTAGAGCGTGAAGGTGTGGAGGATGTGAAGGAGATCGTGGGCGTTGCTTTGTAGCAATTGTGGGAGGCAATATGGCACTCAATCAGGTCGAGGCGAATAATCTAGCGCAAATCGTCAAGCAAGAAATTCCCTGGTCAAAGGTAGAGGTATTGGCACGAGATTTAGAGACTGATGAATATTTTGTCTGGGTGCGTACAAAGCTCATTGATACTGAATTTTCATCGTTTGCTAAGTGGGAAGCCTACAAAGACTATATAAAGAGGCTGAAATAGTAGTGCAATATTCTCATGAGGCTGCTTGGTCCAGTGGATAAGTAACTTCTGCTCTAAGCGTGTCAGCAGCGAATGCAAGGGATGCATAAATGGCTTCATGAGTGAGGCGCGGATATGACTCAAGCATATCGTCAATTGATATACCTGCTGAGAGTTCATCGAGGATCGGTTCAACAGGAATACGTGTTCCCTTAATAGCTGGTTTTCCAAAAAGTACATTTGGATTCGATGTAATCCATTCTCTGTAATGCAGCATGATCTTTTCCTCTATACTTCTTTGTACAGAAGCAAATTATTTCACCAATAGGGGAATGCGAATAGTGAAAAGCGTACCCACGCCCTCTTCACTTTCGACGGTGATTGTGCCAGCGTGTTGCTCGATAATCTGGGCAGCACTTGTCAAACCAACACCTGTCCCTTGGATTTTTCCTTTGCTATTATCCGCTCGTCGGAATGGTTCAAAGATATGAGGAAGATCAGCCGCAGGAATACCAATGCCCTGATCTTGTAGTGCCAGCACTGCCCAGTTAGAAGCCTCCTCATGCTCTTGGAAAAGGCTGATTGTGATGGTCCCTCCAACAGGACTGTACTTAATGGCGTTATTCAGTAAATTGCCTACGACACGTTCTAAACGTGTTTCATCAATGGAAACAAGGAGTTCTGAAACAGCTGGTTGAAAGAGCAATTGATGCTTTGTTGTTGTTGCTTGTTGCTCCTGCACAACGCGCTCTACAAGAGCTACCAAGTTTTCTTCGCTGGTGTCAAATTCGAGCTTTTGACCTGCTTGCAATTGAGCAAGGTCGAGGAGATCGTCTATCATCGTTCTCATTTTCTTGACCGAGCCTTCAATTGTTTCAAGACTTTGCTGCAATCGTGCAATGTCTTGTGGAGACAAGAGCGCACCACGCTTGATACGTAGTTGCAGCATTTGAGCATTGCCCTTGATAGATGTAAGCGGTGTTTTGAGATCGTGAGAAACGCTGGAAAGAAATGCGTTGCGAGCCTCAAGCGCGTCTTCAGCTTGTTCGCGTGCATGTTGTGTCGTGAGCAGCAAGTGTTCACGTTCTTGCTCAATTTGCTTGTGATCAATGCCTAACGCCACTGCTTTTGCCGCCGCTCTCATGGTGTCGAGCGTCATTGTTGGTAGTGGGTGACGTGCGAATACGGCCATTACACCCACAAGACGCCCTTCAATAAGCAGTGGATAGCCCGCGAAGGCAACCATGTCTTCGCGTTTGGCCCACTCTTGATCGCTCACGCGTGGGTCGCCAATAACCGCATTCGAGAGATGAGGAAGTCGCTCAGCAGCAATGAGGCCAATTTTGAATTGTCCAACAGGCACACGACCATGAGGCCCATCTAAGTGTGTATACAGACCTGCACTCGCTTGGAGATGCAGTACCTGTTCTTGCTCATCCAGTGTCCAGATACGAGCAAATGCGACATCCAGGGTCTCGACAAGAGCTTCACAACAACGTTGCAATATTGCTGGAAGTGTTCCCTTCCAAATTAAGGCATCACTGATAGAAGCAATAAGATCAACGAGACGAGTACGTGCCTCTAAATCAGCCTGCACCGAAAAAATAGTAGTTTGCGGCAGATCGAATGGAAGAGCTGCTACCTGTTGCTCCTCTTTATTGTTGTGGGTCGGCGTCTGCTCTGAGTACTCCATTAGGTTATCCAGGTTTCTGATGCATAAAGGTTCATGGTCAAAATGAGATTAGCAATACGTGTGCTTCCTTTACTGTAACAGAAGCAACGAAAAAATACAAGAAATTTCCTGAGAAATGTATATAATTTTAACGATATATACAAGATTTCTGTAACATTTGTTCTCAACCAAAGCCTAAGCTTGCTTGTCCATATAACGTAGTAGCACGGCTCCGTTCTACTGGTCTACCTTTTCGCATATGACTCAAAGAACGTGCCTGTACAAAACCATAGCGTGCAAGCAATGTTAATGCGTGAGCATTGTGTGCAGAGACAAATACGGTCAGCTCTGCGTTGTAAGGAAGTGTGAGAGCACATCGCAACAACAACTCTGCGTCTTCTACAGAGCGAGCAACCCATGGACCAATAGTACGTGTTTGTGCGATAAGATAGCCAGTAATATCGCCATTATTTTCACGAGCGACAAACACACGTTGCGGGTCATCAGCATAATATGTAGCAAGCAATGTCTCACGCGACGCTCCAAAGTATGTTGTATCAAATGTGACAAGTTTAGCGAAGTCTTCATCTTGTAGACGCGAAACCCGTTCAGAATGAGTATAAGGCAATGCTTTATTCTGTACTCGTCGTATGTCCAACGTCCTATCATCCTCTACAAAGCTATACTGAAGATAGAGTGGAGCACCAGCCTGACTCGCATCAAGTAGCACTGTTTGACAGCTACGGTCTGCTAGCCATGTGAGAAGCGTATCCATCAGCAATCGTCCCACGCCGCGTTTTTGTACCGAAGGATGCACCGACATCAACCCGATATAGGCAAACAAACCATAATCGAGTGCGGCTCCAAAGCCGACAATAGTATCATTCTCCTTCACAACAAACGCACCGTCAGGTTGCAGTGTGAGGTAATGTCGAAGTGTATCCTTGCGGCTACGAGGTAGGTTATAGGCTGCCTTGACAACTTCATCAGTTGCATCAAGGTCTGCTTCACATAGTGGATGAAGAGAGAACGTCACAGATACTTACTCCTCATGAAAAGTCGTTTGATAGTAGGCCATTTGCGTCGGAGCCTCTTCGACGCCTACCATTATGGTATGTAGCCGCGAGAGATCGTGTTCCGCGAGCATTGCGCGCAGTTCGCCACAGATATACTCTGCGAGACGTTCTGCTGTAGAGTTGTCGATGGGAAGTTCTACCACATCCGCTCGTGGAAAGACATAGCGTTTCTGCTGGAAACGAATTTCCCATTCATCTGGTGAGGCAACTAGTTCAAGGTGAGGATTGTGTAGTGGCAGCAAAAAGCGATGATTTAAACGTTGACAAATCTCGCGTGTAAAGCGTTTCAAAACGGTGAAATCGAAGACAACCTTATCCTCACTTAAGTCTCCCACCAACTCGACCAGCACACCATAGTTATGCCCATGTAGCCGTTCACACTTGCCCCCAAAAGTAATAAAATGGGCGGAACTAAATTTGAGGTTGCCCCCCTCTACTTTGACCTTTCGCATAACTGGTGTACTTGCCATGAAAAACTCCCTTGTAAGATATGTCGTCTGTAGGGACCGATGTATCACTTCTTTGTTGGCTTTTCTTTTCCCAAGATTAGGTTATAAATGGGTCCCTACTAGAATATCATCACAAGACCTAAGCGACAAGTTTTGATGTTAACTGGCTGACTGGACATCGCTTCGTTTTGACTGTTATACTATACTCGTGCCAGCAGAGGCTTAACCTGTATTCAAAAGAAGGAGCAAAAACAATGACAGTTGACGAGACCTTCACGACTATGCAGAGCATATTCAACCCTTCAGCAGCGGCGGGTTTAAACAAAACATTTCAGTGGAATATTAGCGGCGAACAGGCTGGTACATGGGCGTTAAAAATTGCCAACCAAACTTGTGAGCTTATTCGCGGTGCAGCAGAGAAACCTGATATTACTTTGAATATCAAAGACACCGATTGGATTGATGTTGCAGAGGGCAAACTGGATGCCATGAATGCTTTCATGACCGGTAAAGTCAAAGTGACGGGCGACATGATGCTTGCTATGCGCCTCCAAAATCTTTTCCCAACAGGTCGCTAAGCCGACTCAACACAATAAAGGAGGGTGCTTGATACGCGTATCAAGTACCCTCCTTTATTGTGTTGCTTAGTGATAGTATGAAAGATTAAAAGAAAGTATTTAAAGGAGAATCGATCTCATGAAACAGGTACAACTAGGACAGAGTTCTCTCGTCATTTCCCGCATTGGCCTAGGATGTATGGGCATGTCCCAATCCTATGGACCGACTGACGAGGCCGAGTCTATTGCCACTATTCACCGCGCTCTTGAATTGGGCATCAATTTTCTCGATACATCTGATCGGTATGGAGCAGGCAAGAACGAAGAACTCCTGCAAAAAGCTCTGATTGGACGACGAGACTAGGTGGTACTGGCTACGAAATTTGGGATTGGGCGTGATCTTGAGCAGGAGGGCAAACGTGTAAATGGGAAACCAGAGTACGTCAAACGTGCCTGTGATGCCAGCTTAAAGCGGCTTGGCACTGATTACATTGACTTGTACTATCAGCACCGTGTCGATCCTGACACGCCTATTGAAGACACGGTTGGCGCAATGGCTGATCTGGTGAAAGCGGGAAAGGTTCGCGCTCTTGGTCTAAGCGAAGCCTCTGCTCAGACACTTAGGCGTGCTGCAAGCGTGCATCCCATCAGTGCGCTTCAGTCGGAATATTCGCTGTGGAGTCAAGAGATCGAGGCGGAAGTCATTCCAGCCTGTCGGGAACTGGGCATAACGATTGTTGCGTATAGTCCCCTTGGACGAGGATTTTTAAGCGGGCAGTTGCGACGCTTTGAGGACTTAGCCCCTGACGATTTTCGCCGAGGGCTTCCGCGTTTCCAGGGCGAAAACTTTCAGGCCAATCTTGATCTGGTCAACGAACTGGCAGCCATTGCTCATGAGAAAGGGGTAGAGACCAGTCAACTCGCGCTGGCATGGCTTCTTGCGCAAGGAGACGATATTGTTCCGATCCCTGGAACGAAGCGACGCACCTACCTTGAACAAAACGTGCAGGCAACCGAGATCGTCTTAACATCTGACGATCTTCAACGTCTCAATACGTTAGCGAGACCAGTTGGTGCTCGTTACGATGAACGTGGGATGAGATCAACAAATGCGTAACGCGTCTAAGGTTTCGTTTGGGGGCGCACCCGCACGAATTAGGACAACACAACACAAAATTAAATATAATA
>CAXUHF010000061.1:14754-22137 GCA_964250765.1 uncultured Ktedonobacteraceae bacterium
AGGCTAGCCTTTGCTCGCAACGAAACCTTATCATTAATGCTCAGTTTACATAACTTGCACATGCTTAGGTTCTTATGGTATACTCAACTCGACATACTATGTCTTTGCCCGACACTTTAGCATACGACGGCCTCGAAAAACCGCGTAAGAAAGGCTTCAGGCATGGCGATTAGGAGCCACGAGTTACAGAGTAATGTACAATACCTCAACGGTATGCTGACGACACACGAAGCTGCAAAACAGCTAGACCTCAGTTACTGGCACTTTATGCACCTTGTTGAGGCAGGACGCATCTCTGGTGTTCGTGTTGTTGATCGATGGCTTTTCTCCCTTGACGATCTCCATGATTATCGACGCAGTAAATATGGTGAACTGGAAGACCTTGCACGAACCGCTCTCGACCATCCGCGTATTGACCTGACAGAAAAGCAAGCTGCCGTTTGTCGCTATCTCATAGAGAACGAACGCCCCTCCGAAATCGCACGTAAACTTCAGCAATCCCGTCAAGCTGTCCACTCACAAATAACCCTCATTCGTGAAAAAGTCTCTCGCACTCAAGCAGAACCTCTTCCATCAGAGTCACAACCCAAAACTTCTCGCATCAAACCTACCTCTGTTCCTCAGTCCTCATAAACAACCTTTAAAACGAGACCTCTATATAGCGTGTTTGTGACGTAACCTTTCTGTAAAGATAGAATGTAGGCGCATACTACAATTTTAGGTATGTGATACGATATATTTTTATACTCAGTAGAGGTATATATCGTACATACAAAAGAGTAGCTTATTCTTTTCTTCTCATCATCGGAGCGTATTACATGCATCGTCCCACCATCAACCCAAAAGTTAGCGTAAGTATTGTCTTTGTTGCGGCTATGTTTATGTCGATCATGGATTCTACTATTGTAAATGTTGCCCTTCCTGCATTAAGTCGTCAGTTCAATTCAGTAGGGACTTCAATTGACGCGGTTGTCGTTGGCTATCTTGTTAGCCTTGCCATTATTATTCCCGCGTCGGGTTGGCTGGGTGATCAACTCGGTACGAAACGTGTTTTTTTGAGTGCGCTAGCACTTTTTACACTTGCGTCAGCTTTGTGTGGCTTGGCACCGAACCTTCCTATGCTTATTGCTTTCCGGGTGCTACAAGGTATTGGTGGTGGTGCATTGACACCTGTAGGAACAGCTATCTTGTATCGTACGTTTCCACCAATAGAACGAGTACAAGTTTCTCGCATACTTATTCTTCCAACTGTACTCGCACCGGCGTCAGGCCCTGTCCTCGGTGGTTTGCTGATAGACAAACTTTCGTGGCATTGGGTGTTCTATGTAAACATTCCTATTGGTATTGCGGCCTTTCTATTTGGAATGCTCTTTTTGCAAGAGCACCGTGAACGGACTACAAAATCTTTCGATCTAGCAGGCTTTTTGTTAGCAGGCGTTGGTCTTGCTCTCACAATGTACGCATTGAGCGAAGGACCAAACTATGGTTGGGCATCCATTGGTATCTTAGGTAGCTTAGGTGTAGGACTTGTCTGTCTCTTTTTCTTTGTCTTTATCGAGTTGCGATCAACGCATCCAATCCTTGACCTGCGCCTGTTTCGCAATCGAATATTCCGCACGACGAACCTTGTCTCGTTCTTTTCCACAGCAGGCTTTCTTGGTCTACTGTACGCTACACCGCTGTTTCTTCAGCAAGCACGTGGCGTTTCAGCCCTGACTTCAGGTCTAACCACGTTCCCAGAAGCGATTGGCGTACTCGTCTCTACTCAAATTGTGGCACGTCTCTATCCTAGTGTTGGACCACGCCGGCTTATTGTTGGAGGTCTTACGAGTGTTGCAATTATTATGGCTCTGATGACTTTCATAGGACAAGATACAACGCTGTGGTTGATGCGTGCGTTGATGTTTCTTACTGGAGCAGGTATGGCCTTTGCATTTACGTCCGTGCAGACAGCTTCTTTCGCTACCATTTCCTCGGAGCAGACTGGTCAGGCATCGGCACTTTTTAATGCGCAAAGGCAAATTGGTGGCTCGCTTGGTATTGCTCTGCTTAGTAGTGTCATGAGTGGAGTTGGTATGACGCAACTAAGTACGAATGGTGCAAGCATACCGAATTTTACGGCCTATCATGCTGCGTTTCTTGCTGCTGCTGTTTTAGCACTTGTCGCGGCTTGCATAGGATTGGCTGTGCGCGACAGTGATGCGAGTTCCACTATGCGACGCTCTACAAAGCAGGTTCAACAAGAAGTCGTTCCAAAGAAGGTATTGGACATAGAGCATACGCATGTAGCTCTCAACCAAGAAGCGGATTAAATAGCCCTGGACGCTTCAAGGATGTTGTAGTATATATTGCTCGTGATATGATATACTTGTTGTGGATATCATCCTCAATACGAGATTGCTCATGATATCTCATAATGAGCAAGAAAGGAGAACTCCCGCACGTCCTTTCCGGTTATCTATGGCATAGACGACTTCATCCTTCCTCATGGTTTGTAAGCATTGATGCTTATGTAACACAAAGCATTTCAGGCATAAAGAAGCCTGATTGGTACAGAGAAAAAAGTACATACATTGCTGGTTTTCATGAAAGGTAGGACACATTCAATGGCTCAATATGCAGAAGAGAGAACACAAGGACCCATAGCTGCCGCAGCAGTATCTACAGTCGCTAATCCCGGACCTCTCGGCCTGAGTGCCTTTGCACTCACAACCTTCGTTCTTAGTTCAGTGAACGCTGGACTCCTTGCTGGTACAGACCTCAAAATTGTTATTGGTCTTGCCCTTTTCTACGGCGGTCTCGCACAACTTCTAGCAGGCATGTGGGAATTTAGAACAGGTAACACCTTTGGTGCTACTGCCTTTACTTCCTATGGTGGTTTCTGGATTGCTGTTGGCGCGAGTATACAATTTGGCTGGATTACCAGTCATGCAGCCTTTGGGTTTTTCCTTCTTGGCTGGACCATCTTCACCCTTATTATGTTTCTTGGTACACTGAGAACGAATGGTGGACTTATTGCCCTCTTTGGTCTTCTCTTTCTTACCTTCTTGTTCCTGACTATTGCCGAATTTGGTGGAGGTACAGGAGTACTTGGTGGTTATCTTGGTATTATTACAGCAATTGTCGCGTGGTACAATGCACTCGCTGGTGTGTTAAGTGCGAGCCGTGCTCCATTCACGCTACCCATCTTCCCCATGAGGTAGCGTAACGTTTGTAAGCACTCCGTTTTTCTCAGCTTCAGATGTACACACTTTTCTGTATGTCTGAAGCTGTACACATACAGGCATTTCCTCACGTGCTATCCAAAACGTTAAAAATGTCCTGTACGCGCTATAGTTTTTATGTTTTGAGCAACTTAGTATGTCTCACATACGAAGGAAGGTAGAGTATATGAGTAACCTCAGCTTTGAAAACACCGATAATATTTTGATTGAGGAACGTGTTTTCCCCCCATCTAACGATATTGTGAGTAATGCTAACATCACAGCTTACATGAAGTCAAAGGGCTTTGATGAGTATGACAAGTTCTTTCAATGGTCACTCGCTAATCGCTTCGAGTATTGGGAGGACCAGGCCAAAGAACTTCATTGGTTTGAGCCGTGGCAGAAAACCTTTGAATGGACCACGCAGCCCTTTTTCAAGTGGTTTAGTGGTGGTAAATTCAACATTGTCTATAACTGCCTCGATAGACATATGGAGACAGCGACACGTGACAAAGTAGCCTTCCACTGGGAAGGTGATGATGGCTCAAGCCGTACGATGACATACAAAGAACTGTTTGTGCTGACGAACCGCTTCGCAAAAGCGCTGCAAAACCTGGGCGTCAAAAAAGGAGACCGTGTAGCCATCTACATGCCAGCGATTCTCGAACAGGTCGCGGCTGTACTTGCTGTCGCGCGTCTTGGGGCCGTGCATACCGTTGTGTTTGGTGGCTTTGCTCCCAGCGCATTGCGAGATCGTATCATTGACGCACAGGCGAAAGTAGTGATTACTGCCGATGGCAACTATCGTGGTGGAAAGCACATTGAACTGAAAAAGATTACCGATGAAGCCGTTGCCGAGACGCCAACCATCGAAAAAGTCCTTGTGGTGAAGCGACTTGGTACCGAGGTTGCAATGCAGGCCGGGCGGGATGTCTACCTGGACGATTTGTTCGCCGATATTCCAGAGGATACGCTTGTTCCCTGCGAACCTATGGATAGCGAAGATATGCTCTACATCCTCTACACGAGTGGTAGCACAGGCAAACCAAAGGGAGTAGTACACGTTCATGGAGGCTATGCTGTAGGTGCGTATGCGACAACGAAGTACGTCTTCGATACCAAAGAGAACGACATTTTTTGGTGTACCGCCGATGTCGGGTGGGTGACAGGACATAGCTATATCATCTATGGCCCATTGATGAATGGTACCACCAACGTGCTGTTCGAGGGTACGCCAACCTATCCAGCACCTGATCGCTTGTGGAGCATTGTTGAGAAGTACAAGGTTACGACCATCTACACATCACCTACAGCCATTCGTGGTTTGATGCGCTTTGGCGAAGAGTGGCCTGCAAAGCATGACCTTTCTAGTCTGCGTATTCTTGGTAGTGTAGGTGAACCAATCAATCCAGAAGCATGGATTTGGTATCACAAAAATATTGGGCACGATCAGCTTCCGATTATGGATACATGGTGGCAGACGGAGACCGGCTCCATCTTGATTAGCCCAACCGTTGCTATACCATTAAAACCGGGTAGTGCTAGTCGTCCTTTACCAACCATCGAAGCCGAAGTTGTAGACAAAAACGGTGTCGCGGTAGGTAGTGAGCGCGGTGGCTTCCTGATTGTCCGTCAGCCGTGGCCCAGCCAGATGCGCACCATCTATGGTGATCCCGCTCGCTACGAAACCTACTGGAACACCATTCCGGGCGTCTACTTCGCGGGTGATGCGGCAACAATGGACAAGGATGGCTACTTCCGTATTCAAGGTCGTGTGGATGATGTAATCAAGGTAAGCGGTCATCGTCTCGGCTCTATGGAAATCGAGTCGAGCCTTGTCAGCCATCCTGCCGTTGCTGAGGCCGCCGCCATAGGCAAACCCGACGAGGTAAAGGGCGAGCATGTCAAAGTGTTTGTCATCCTCAAAAACGGCTTTGAGCCATCAGATGAAATGGCGAAACAACTGAAATTGCATGTTCGCACCACTGTTGGTGCGCTTGCTGTTCCAGATGAACTAGAGTTTGCACCTAGCTTACCCAAGACACGCTCTGGAAAAATCATGCGTCGTGTCATTCGTGCTCGTGAACTTGGCGAACCTGTCGGAGATACTAGTACACTTGACGGGTGAGCGTTGTCAAGGTTCATAGAATGGAACAAAAGCCTATTCTCTGTATGCGGAGAATAGGCTTTTGTTCCATTCTATGAACCTTTTGGAACTCATCTTCGAGGTTAAACAAAAAATGTGTTAAGGTATACGTGAGAAATGCTTCTTTGAGGATTTTCCTGGCATCATCCTCTCTCGAACCATTCCCAACGAGAACTCGATGATCTCAACATCTTTAGTGGAGGACCTATGCGTATTCTCATTCTGGGAGGGGACGGCTACTTGGGCTGGCCCCAGGCACTCTCTCTTTCCAGCAAAGGACACGACGTTACGATTTTTGACAACCTGACTCGCCGACACTTCGACCTCGAACATGGCTTCAACAGTTTAACTCCCATTCAAACACTTCATGAACGCGTTGCCGTTTGGAAAGCACTCTCTGGAAAGCATATCCAGATACGTGTTGCCGATGTGACTGATTATGAAGCCCTTGCGTCTGTCTTTCGAGACGTGCAGCCGGAAGCGGTCGTGGACTTTGCTGAACAGCGTTCCGCCCCCTATTCCATGATTGATCGTAAGCACTCCGTGTATACGCAAACAAACAATGTCGTTGGTACATTGAACGTTTTGTATGCAATCAAGGATTTTGCGCCCGATTGTCATCTTGTCAAACTTGGGACGATGGGCGAATATGGCACTCCAAATATTGACATTGAAGAGGGCTTTATTGAGATCTACCACAAAGGCCGTTCAGATGTCTTGCCCTTTCCTAAGCAACCGGGATCATTTTATCATTTAAGCAAAGTCTTCGATAGCCACAATATCATGTTCTGCTGTAAAATCTGGGGTATTCATGCAACTGACCTCAATCAAGGCATTGTGTATGGCTTTGAAACTGATGAAACGGCTCAAGATGCGCGTTTGGCAACACGTTTCGACTACGACCAGATTTACGGGACCGCCCTCAATCGCTTCTGTATTCAAGCGGCCGTAGGGTATCCTCTAAGTGTGTACGGTTCAGGTCAACAAACGCGTGGATACATTAACTTGCGTGATACGATTAGCTGTATCGAGCTAGCTATTGCATCACCACCACAAGCGGGCGAGTATCGTGTCTTCAATCAGATCACTGAGCAGTTTTCACTGGTAGAACTGGCGGAAATGGTGGTCAAGCAAAGCAATCGTTTTGGGCTAGAGGCACAACTTGAGTATCTCCCAAATCCACGTCTTGAGTCGGAACAGCACTACTACAATGCAACTCATACTCGGCTCATCGAACTTGGACTCCAGCCGCATCTGCTCAACGAAGACGTGCTTGAGTCACTAATTCGCTGTGCTGTTGATAACCGTGAGCGTATTGAGCGTAACCTCATTATGCCTACCGTCAACTGGCGTAAGACGGAAAACGAAGTTTCCTAACTGAAGTGCTTGCGAAAAGGTGTACTACGACTGAGCAAGAAGCTGATTCACAAGGACACGAATACCTTGATTTGCCTGGCTATTCCAGGTCTTATATGCTCGAATAGCAGTCACCTTTTCTGCAATCAGTGCTGGGTTTTGCGCAATCTCAAGAAGCAACTCTTGCTGGGCTGTGAGTTCTAATCGAACCCAGCCCAGATTATGTCGCTCAATAAATGCGAGTGTTGGTGTTTCCTGGTCTGGTATAACCGCCGTAACAAGAAATGGCTTTTCTAGCATGAATGCCTCTGTGACAAAACTTGCCCCTGCCTTGCCAACGATGATGTCCGCCGCCGCCATATATGGAGCAATTGTCTCCGTAAACGGTAGTATATGTACTTGCTTCATGTCAACATAGGATGTCGCCATCTCTGTGTTGGTCCCTACAGCTAGAATGATTTGCATTGGAATATTTGTGTGTAGCAAGAACCCCACTATGCGATCAACCTGAGCAGAGCCTTTTGCCCCACCTTGTAGAAAGATCGTGAATACATTTGGATCAAAATTTAGCATAGCCAGTGTTTTTTCTTTTGTATCAGCAGAGACTTCTAAAAACTGGCGTCGTATCGGGCGCCCTGTCAAGTGTAGACGACTTTGTTCGATGCCTTGCTCTACCGC
>CAXUHF010000061.1:22237-30063 GCA_964250765.1 uncultured Ktedonobacteraceae bacterium
GTATCGGGCGCCCTGTCAAGTGTAGACGACTTTGTTCGATGCCTTGCTCTACCGCTTGCGTAAGAATTTCTTGTGTCGGTGCAAGATAGGCATCGGCGTGCTTCTCAGTAAACCATGTTTGATGTACACGTCCCAGGTCGGTAAGTTGAAAGACCAGCGGGAGACGTTTGGGCAGATGCGCATCGACACGAGCAATTGCATATGACAATACTGGATGCGTGGTAATGATGAGTTGAGGTTGAGTGCGTTCTATGCTTTTGTGTATACGATGAGAAAGTAACAACGCAAGTATATTATGAACGCACCAGGAGACAAACGGAGTATCCGTGTATTTGAACTGGCGGGCAAGAGAATGTACGTCGCTTCGGCTTGCGGCTGCATACCATTGATCAATGACTTTAGGAAGTGGGTCCGAAATGATACATGTATAGTTGGTTCCAAGTATCTCCTTAAGCGATTGTGAGAGATTCATATGTCCACCACCTGTATGCGAGGTAAGAATCAAAATCACAGGTTTTGCAGCTTGCATAATGGCTCTCTCTCCTAATCAGATGCAGTTGTGGTATTAATATTTTGCTCAAATGGTGGCTGAGGTGTATATGCCTTTTTCGCCTCGATATCTGCCTCTTGCTTAACGCGCTTCCTTTGGCGTACATTGCGTACAAGCATCACACTCAGGAAAAGTGCTATCAGGAGCACAAGGAGAAGGCTGGAGATAGCTCCAAAGACACTTGCCACCTCTTCCCAGCTTTGAGCAAAGATATAGCCCAAGGCAAGAGGAATAATTACCCCTAGTATTTGACCACTTATATCCCATAATAGAAAGCGTGGGTAGGGGTATTGTTCCAGGCCCGCTACAAGATTGACTGGTCCTCCAAGTGCAACAAGTAGAAAGCGTGACGTAAAGATCGTCCATGCTGCATGGCGTTGGAAGGATACACGTCCGCGCTCTAACATACTCGATGTGATGAAGCGGAAACGTTTTTGTTGCTCTAACCAATGAAGAAGCGAGACACCCACACGACGCCCAATAAAGTATGTGATATTGTCGCCCATCACGGCAGCACTAAGTGCGACAGGAAAAAGAATAAAAATGTTAAAATCGCCGAGGGCTGCAAAGGCACCAGAGGCAAAAAGAAGCAAAGAGCCAGAAATTGGAACGCCAGCCGCCGCGATGAGCACTATCAACCAGAGAATTGGATATCCGTACTGTTGCAACGCATCGAGAAAGAATGTATTCATGCTTCTTTTCTCCCGCTCTGTAACGAAAGAAATTCTCTACCGAAGGCTAACGCCTGTTGTGGTAGAGAAGCATGAGGAGGATGCGCTTGACGGTACGTTAAGATAGCGTGCTGTACGGTCTGTATAACGTTATTGACAGGTTTATGTTTTGTCTTTGCGATGGTATCAAGTGTGGAATGATGCATGGAAGCGGCATCATGAATGTCTAATTCTTGATAAAGGTAGTTTTCAGGAATATGATAGATATGCGAAACCGCATGAACAGTCATCCAGGGACGAACAGTACGTACGTCTCCTGCTCTGACCGCTCGATTATTTTGCTGAAAACTTCGTATTTGCTGAATAGTCTGTATTGTAGTGAAGGCGAGCAATCCTAGCGCGATAGCTAAAAGAAGACCGAGTAGGGCTACTCTCCTACTTCTGTTTAACTTTTGCATTGTTTTGAAACCTCCTCTCCTACCACACAATATATTTTTGTATAAGTTTGCATAAGTGATTCTTTCATTTCTCTATAGCGTACCTCATGTATCTCAAGAAGGAAAGCGGAACGTGTAAAGATTTTGTAAGAGGTTCTGACTTGAAGCCATTATATGTTATTATGCTCTAAATGATAGAGAGGTGTGCTTGTGAAACGTATTGCTATTATTGGCTCAAGTGGCTCAGGAAAATCAACGCTTGCACGACAGCTTGGTATATTACTCGCTCTTCCAGTTATACACCTTGATACTCTTTTCTGGCAACCAGGTTGGATAGAAACACCTCGTGATAGATGGAATGTGATACAAGACCAGCTTATACAGCAAGAAACATGGATTATGGACGGTAACTATAGAAGCTCGTTAGATATCCGCTTAGCGGCTGCTGACACAATCATTTTTCTAGATTTTCCTATGATGCTCTGCCTCTATCGTGCCCTTAAAAGACGCTTTCAATATGCAGGAAAATCACGACCCGATATGAACAAGGGCTGTCCTGAGCGCATTGATTGGAGGCACCTGAAATGGATATGGAACTATCCTAGAGATGGACGTGTAAGTGCAATAGAGAAAATACAAAAGTATAGTGAGGGGCGACAAGTCATCATCCTGCGAAGTCCTAAACAGACGAAACAAATTCTGCAAAAAGTAAGCAAAAAGTCTTATGCAGTATAGGTATGCAACAAATGCTTGACCATACTACCTTGCTACGTTATAGTAGCTTCATTCGTGAATGAAATAAGGTAATAATCAGTGAGGTGCCATATATGACCGGACCAAAAGACTTTTTAGAATATCTTACCGCATTAATACAGCAAGCTGTAGTTATATATCTTGAGCAAGAGCATATAGACATTGACAAGGAACAACTTCCTATTGATCTCCGTTTCTCAGCACAGGCCAGTTTTGGCGATTATTCTATGCCAGTTATGCAATGGGCAGGCAAGAACAAACTAGGACGCCCACCATTGCAAATTGCTGAGGCACTAAAAACAATTCTACATGATATGCGTATCTCTTCAGTCGCTGAAATCACTGCAACGAAACCTGGCTACATTAATTTCAGTCTCAATCGCTCTGAGGTAGGGAAGGCGATTATTGAGCGTGTCGTAGAGGCGGGTCCCGATTATGGACATAACGATGTGGGCATTGGCACGAAAGTTATTGTTGAGCATACCGCAATCAACAGCAACAAGGCGGCCCATGTTGGACATCTGCGCAACTCGTGTATTGGCGATACTGTTGTGCGTATGTTACGCTCTCAGGGCTACACGGTTGAAGCCGAAAACTATATCGACGACTCCGGTGTTCAGGTTGCGGATGTTGTCGTCGGGTTTCTGTTGCTGCAAAAGGGACAACTACAACTTCCAGGCGGCAACGAGCAGTTCCCTCATGAGTCCTTTGACTATTTCTGTTCGCGTGTCTATGTGGCAGTTGTCAGAGCATACGATACACAGCCGGAACTCAAAGACATGCGCCGAACCGTTCTCCATGCTATCGAGCAGGGCGAAGAGCCAACATCAGGACCGGACTATCCGACGCTCGCCTCTGACCTCTCACATCAAATTGTCCAGGCGCACCTCAAGACGATGGGACGCCTCAACATTTCTTATGATTTACTGACATGGGAGTCTGCTATCCTGGGTGCAGGTCTTTGGAAACATACGTTTGACATGTTGCGCAAAAGCAAGTTGCTTGAGAAACCAGAAACGGGTCCTGCAGCAGGCTGCTGGATACTGCCCTTTGGCGATGAAGGGGCATCGGGTGAAGAGAATGAGCGCATGCAAGACAAGATTCTTGTCAGAAGTGATGGTACTGCAACCTATACGGCAAAGGATATCGCCACTCAACTCTGGAAATTTGGTCTTGTCGATAATCAAACAGGGGTTGATTTGCATTATGTTCCGTGGGGTGTGCAGCATGATGGGCGTGTCCTCTGGTCGATGCGTACTCCAAAAGATGTAGCTCCACAACAAGAAGAGGCCGACCCGAATCGCTTTGGTCATGCCCAAAAAGCCATCAACGTGATCGACGTGCGCCAGTCTTATCCACAGCAAGTCGTCTATGAAAGTTTACGACGGCTCGGTTTTCCACAACAGGCTGACAACTCCACGCATATCTCCTATGAAGTCGTGACGCTCTCAAAAGCAACGGCGGCAAGCCTCGGTATTGATACATCCGATGGGCGCAGTTTCTATGCAATGTCTGGTCGTAAGGGTATCGAGATCAAGGCGGACGACCTGATTAACGAAGCGGTACGGCGCATGCAAGAGGTCAAGGCTGATCTTCCTGAAGAAACAGCATCCATTCTCGCTGCTTCCGCCATTCGTTACTTTATGATTCGCTTTGGACTACAGCAGATCATCGCGTTGGATATCGACGAAGCCCTACGTCCAAATGGTGATACAGGTGTCTACCTGCAATACGCCTATGCGCGCGCCAACAGTATTCAACGTCGCTTGCAAGATGCTGGCTATGAGTTACCAGATTTCCTTGTTGACCTACCCGAACAACTAGAGCAGAGCGAATGGGAACTGCTCCGCCACATCGACGCGTACCCACGTCGGCTCGCCGAGGCCAGCGAAGCACTTGTCCCCTCAACACTCTCGACATACGTGTATGAACTGGCATCACATTTCAGCGACTTCTACGAACATACGCCGCCAATCCTGAAAGAGACTAACGAGCACATCAAAGCATTTCGCGCTTCATTAGTACGTGCTACCGTACAAACGATGGATAACGCTTTGCGTGTGCTTGGCTTTATCCCGCTCGAACGCATATAATATGATGAACTTTGACAACCGAATACGTCAAAGTTCATCGTTGCCAACATCTAAAAGGTGTACCTATGGAACGGAACATTGTTTGGTCGCGCTTAGATGAGCCAGGAATGGAACACTTACATCTCGTAGAGGGACAGCATGGCATAACTGCTAATAGTCTCATCCTTGCGGTAAAGGAAAATATTCCATACCGCATCGGGTATACTATTCATTGTGATACATTCTGGCATGTGCGTGAGGTACATGTAGAGGCATTGGATAGTCACCTTCCACAGATACATCTAAAATCCGATGGTAAAGGGCACTGGACAACAGGTGCTCACGAACGAATCGAGTTGTTGGATGGCTGTATTGACGTGGATATTTCTGCAACGCCATTTACCAATACCATTGCTATGCAACGTTTAGGTTTAGCGGTCGGCGAAGTTGCAGAGATAGCCGTTGCCTATGTCAACGTGCCAACGATGCAAATCACGGCAGTAAAGCAACGTTATACATACCTAGAGAGCAATGATGATGGTGAACATTATCAGTACGCAGGATATCCTAGTGGCTATCAAGCCGAACTAGTGGTTGATCGGGATAAGCTCGTTATTGGATATCCTGACTTGTTTATGCGAGTCTGGTCAAGTGAAGAAATGGCAGTGCAACATCAAAAGGAGAGCTAGCAATGGCAGAAAAGAAACCTTTACGCTTTGGCATAAAAACGGCCCCCCAAAATACAACCTATGAAGATATGCTCCGTGTCTGGCTCGAAGCTGATGAAGTGCCAGTCATCGAACACGCATGGCTCTTTGATCACTTTATGCCGCTCGGCGATGATCCAACGGGGCCATGCTTAGAAGGGTGGACGCTGTTATCGGCATATGCAGCTTTGACCAAACGTCTTCGTGTTGGCTTAATGGTTACAGGCAACACCTATCGTCACCCTGCCGTGTTAGCAAACATGGCAGCAACCGTCGATGTCATCTCACATGGGCGACTTGATTTTGGTATTGGGGCAGGCTGGAACGAGCTAGAGCACAGTGCCTATGGTATTCCTCTTTATGAGCCAGGCGAACGCATCAAGCGTATGGGTGAAGCATGTGAAGTCTTCCGCTTGCTGTGGACAGAAACAGCATCCGATTACAATGGCAAGTATTATCAACTTAAAGGTGCATACTGCGAACCAAAACCAGTGCAGAAACCATACCCACCAATAACAATCGGCGGTGGAGGCGAACAGCTTACGTTACGCATGGTTGCGAAATACGCCGACATCTGGAATATGCCCGGCGGTTCCGTTGAAATCTTCAAACACAAAAGTGAAGTCCTTGACGAACACTGTGCCAAAATCGGGCGTGATCCCTCGACTATTGAACGCTCGATACAGGTCATCGTCAACCCAAACGACATGCAAAGCACGATTACATCTGTTCAGAGCTTCATCGAGATAGGCGTAACTCATATAGTGTTAAACTTGCGACCTCCATATCCAGAAGGGATTGCTCATAGGCTGGCGCAAGAGGTGATTGAGCCACTACAAAAGGCGTATCAGTAAACTACGTGATAGAACTACGCGAATTGTGAGTTTGTGAGAAAACCGAAGAGGGGCATATGAGAGGAGAAGACATGTCATCATCGTATCATAAGCCCATTGTACATATCGCTTCAGCAGACGAACCAGGAAACCATTTTTCTGGCGGTTTCTTTAGATCGGGAACGGTGAGCCTGACACCAGCAAGTATCTATGCTTCTGGGAGTCGTCGCTATCTCTTCGCTGTGGATAGAGCAAGTGGAGCACAACAACAGGTGTACGAATGTCACGGCTCCGATGTAAGTAATCCATTGGTTGTTGACGGCATTCTTTATGCGACAACAGCAACAGATGGAGTGGATAGTCATGGCATTGTTGAGGCTTGGAGGCTGAGTGATTTTGCTTCTCTTTGGCAGTTTTCTCTGGAGCGTCCAGCATGCTACATGTATTCTCCTCTTGTTGTAGCAAATGGAGTCCTCTATGTATCCACAACATATGGTGGTATCTATGCTCTGAATGCTCTCACTGGAGTATTTGTCTGGGGATATCATACAGGAATAGATGCAAATTATCATGGCCCTTTTTCCCTGACAGTCCATGAAAATGTCCTCTATTGTAGCGCGGATAGTAGTGCAGTGCATACGAACGCGACACTTGGAACAGTCTTTGCGTTAGATGCCCATGATGGGCACGAATTATGGGGCTTCAAAGTGAACACGAGCTGGGCGAGTGAGGTACCAACCGTCGTTGATGGAATCGTGTATACAGGTGTCTCAAATAATGTTGTTTATGCGCTTCACGCGCAAGATGGCTCTTTACTTTGGCGTTATCAAGGGATATCACCCATTATGGGACGTGTTATCGTCCATCATGATACTGCTTATGCAGGAACCAGAGATAATGGAGTCATCGCACTAGATGCAAAAAATGGAAAGCGTTTCTGGCATAAGTATGTAGATGAATTAATTCATCCTTTCCCTGTTGTCACCAATCGTGAATTTGGTGTCTTTGTCGAAGCCACAGATGAACACACGATCTATGTTGGCTCTTACGATGGCTTCGTGTGTGCGTTACGTCGTAGTGATGGTTCATTGCTCTGGTTGTATGAAACAGATGGACTTGTTGTTATTCCCATTGCAGTATCTCAAGGCGTTGTGTATGTCTTATCACAAGCATTGTATACGAATAAGAGTGCCATCTATGCACTGGAGGTAGAGCAAGGTCATGTGCTTTGGCGTACACCTATTGGATTGCTTGATACAACTGAACCCTCATCATTTTCAGAGGGAAATGGTAGAGGCGGTGAGATGCCCATCACACAAGCGGGCACACCTGCATTTACTGAGCAAGACATCCGGGATCACTTTCAACAGCATCCAATTCTAACCACAGAGCAGGTACCTGCATCAATCACAAATGTATCCTTTCTTACCAGTAAAGAAGCAAGTGGGTATATGCATCAAGTATCGTTGGGATTGCCTGATCGTGCCATTGTTTGTCTCGTGGAACTAGAAGGACCCTTTATTTTGCATGGAGTTTCTCGCCCTATGGGAGCACAGGTTGCTCATGCACAGCACATCACTTGCGTCTTCGATGCTCAAACTGGTAGACGTATATCGTTTCATGCTCGTTAGCCTAGACTCTTAGGGGATTTCTTGCTTATAACCTGTAAAGAGGGATTATATCATCCTTGATAAGTGTTATTATTTGTACTAGCATAGATACAAATGTTGTATAAAGTTATACATTCTCTTTTGGAGCAAACATGAATAAATTAACGGCTGAAGAAGAACGCGTCATCGTACA
>CAXUHF010000062.1:0-10269 GCA_964250765.1 uncultured Ktedonobacteraceae bacterium
CCCCCCCCCCCCACCCCCCCCCCCCCCCCCCCCCCCCCCCCCCCCCCCCCCCCCCCCCACCACTCAATCAATAACCCTTGACATTCCCTTACTTTCTGGTTAAAATTATGACTAATGAGTCATACTATTATTAGCCAGTCATAATACATAAGTGCAAGTCAGTAGGGATGCATATGGTGCAAGATGTGGACACACCGCGCCGCTCTCTAAAAGAGAGGCAGCGACAGGAACGCGAAGAGCTTATTCTGCAAGCATCAGAAGAGGTATTGCTTGAAAAAGGCTATCAAGATGCCTCTATGGACGAGATAGCGGCACGCGTAGGGATTGCCAAAGGTACGCTTTACCTGCATTTCGCGGGCAAGGAAGACCTGGTGATTGCGCTTGTTGAACGCGAGATGCAAGCATTTCTCAAAGTAATAGAGGATGCTACTGCTTCTTATACAACTGCCCGTGCAACTTTAGAAGCTATACTTTGTGTTATGTATACAGGGTTGCTGGGACAACGTTTTCAACTGCTTTCCTCCCTTATAGAGAACGTGGATACACATACGCAACTCATGGAGAAAAGGGAGAAATTACGTAGCACAAAAGAGCGCGTCATACAGGCTATCACACACCTGCTAGAGCAAGGGAAGGCAACAGGCGAGTTTGACCGCACGATGCCAACGTCAGTTATGCTTGGTACTTTTTTTACGCTGTTACCTCGACGAGGCTCAGAACTGTATACTGAACATATAGCATCCGATAAACTGATAAAACACTTAATACGTTTTTACTTTAAAGGCATTACCGTGTAAGGATTTTTTTATGCAAGTACCTGTATCGACTGCCCCACGAACCATAGGCAATGTTCCATACAAGTGGATTGTTGCACTTGTCGTGATCTTCGGGCTATTCATGACAATCCTGGATGGCACAATTGTCAATATTGCTATTCCGCGTTTACAGAACGTTTTCGGCGTCAACCTTACAAGTGTGCAATGGGTCTTGACCGCTTACACACTGGTACAAGGAGTCGCAACGCCACTAACGGCGTATCTATCGCAGCGTCTTGGAGCCAAACGCTTGTATCTACTCGCGCTTGCTGGCTTTACGATTGGCTCAGTATTGTGTGGACTTTCTTTCAATCTACCAATGCTGATCTTCTTCCGTATCGTACAAGCTGCAACCGGTGCGTTTTTGTCGCCTCTTGCAATTACCTTGCTCTGGACTGAATTTCCTCCTGAAGAGCGCGGTACTGCACTTGGTGCACTAGGCGTGCCTATTCTGCTAGCACCGGCACTTGGCCCAACCATTGGTGGCTATATTGTGACGTATCTGGGCTGGCAGCTCATCTTCTTCGTCAACTTACCAATAGGTATTCTCGGCATCATTATGGGCGTTCTCTTCCTACGCGAAACAATTGCCGAGAGACGCACATCGTTCGACTTGCCTGGCTTTATCTGCTCCGCTATTGGCTTGGCCTCCTTGCTCTACGGCTTATCGGATGCAAGCACAGATGGCTGGGGTTCCGCGAAGGTGCTGGGTTTTCTTGCGTTGGGCGTCATCATGCTCATCCTCTTTGTCATCGTTGAATTGAATACAGCACGACAAGAGAGACAACCTCTGCTAGACATACGTGTGTTTGGTAACAGGTCTTTCGCTACAAGTAGTATCGCAAGTATATTCGTCACATTCGCACTATACGGTGGTCTCTTTATCATCCCAATCTATTTACAAGATGTACGTGGACTCTCGGCGTATCAAGCAGGCTTGCTGTTGCTTCCACAAGCATTCGCATCTATGGTATCCTCCCTCATTGGGGGTCGTCTTGTAGATCGGCTGGGTGTACGTGGTGTCGTCATTCCTGGCCTGGTTATTCTTGCCTTTGCGCTCTGGCTGTTGACCTTTATCGGCGTCAACACACCATACGGCACACTGCAAGTATGGCTGATTATACGTAGCTTTGCGCTCGGCTTCTGCTTTCAGCCCTTGTCAGTAGCTGCGCTTTCAGAGATCAGGCCGCGTATGCTATCACAGGCAACGGCGGTTAATACCACACTACGCTTTGTGATAAGTTCGCTAGCTGTTGCGGTTATCGCAACACTGGTTCAGAGCCAAACAACAGTTCATTATAGCCACCTTGCCGAACAGGTTACACCTGCATCACGATTAGGGCAGCTTGTTCCATTGTTACAGGCTCTCTTCATCCAACAAGGGGGAGCCATTTCTGTACAAGCAGCATATGCTGCAGCACTGCAAACAATAAGTGGGCTGTTAGAGCAACAAGCAACAGTTTTAGCCATGCAAGACGCGTTCTTTTTGAGTGTTGTACTCACAGGCTTAGCCATTATCGCAACCTTCTTCGTACGCTATCGTCCGCGACGCGTTGCTCCAACGCAGACGCGTGAACTCTCACCAGAGGAGCACGAAGAGGCTGCGTCACGTCAAGAAGCAACACTTGCAGTATAACTCATTCTTAGAATCACAAATTCATGTTGTAAACGCTAAGCGTTTACAACATGAATTTGTGATTCTAGCACTCTTTCTTTTTTCTGCTTGCGTTTGTCTTTTGCAAGTGCTATCATAGCAGTATGTATTCCCATTGGATGGAATAACCTCTGCACACAATTTTTTTCGGCGATGTAGCTTTTCCACCTGAGCGTGGAAGAAAAACCCGTGAATGATAAAAAGGAGCAAAGATGAGCAGTATATTCAACCCCCGCGATCCAAAATGGATCAAGGAGTCACGTGAGTTCCTCGAACCACGCGGCATGATTCCTGCTGTTATCGAATCAACCCCACGTGGCGAACGTTCGTGGGACCTGTATTCTCGTTTGTTGAAGGAGCGCATCATTTTCATTGGTACCCCCATTGACGATAATGTCGCCAACAGTGTTGTCGCACAGTTGCTGTACCTCCAGAGCGAGGACGCGACCAAAGACATCAACATGTACATCAATTCCCCAGGTGGCGTGATCTACGCTGGCCTTGCCATTTATGACACCATGCAGTGGCTTCGCCCTGAAGTGTCAACGGTATGCATGGGTATGGCTATGAGCATGGGTGCCATTCTTTTGACTGCTGGTCAGAAGGGCAAACGCTATGCACTGCCAAACTCAACGGTGCTGATTCACCAGCCACTTGGTGGTGCCGAAGGTCAGGCAACTGACATCGAGATCACCGCACGTGAAGTGCTACGCCTGCGCCGCAGCTTGACCGAGATTCTCGCCAAGCACACAGGCCAGTCTATCGAGCGCATCTCCGTGGACTCTGACCGCAACTACTACCTCACTGCTCCTCAGGCTGTGGAGTATGGTCTCGTTGACGAGGTTCTCGGCAACGAAGAAGATGTAATGCGCTAAGAAAAAAAGGCTGCAACGAGATGATAGGGCATGCTCTATCATCTCGTTGCAGCCTTTTTTTCTTGTCGTACATTTATAAGGAGCGTGCGCTTGTCCAGAAAAATTGTGCCGACGCTTACCGGAAGAATAGTTCGTTGCATCCTCTTTGATCTAGGTAATACTCTTTGGACATATAAAGATCGTACAACACGCAAAACATCGGAAAAAATAGCACAACAGCAAGCCGTTGCTCTTCTTCGTAGTCGTGTTGACCCACGCTCTTTCCCGAACATAGACGATGATACGTTGATTGACCAACTTTTTGAGAACATAGAGCAACAGATGTATGCAACGCGAACCGATATGCGTGTTGTACCAGATATCATTTTCGCAACTGTAACCGCTTTACAAACGCTCGGCTTTCCGCATGTTGAACGCAATCTCGGTGAAGAAGTATATGAGATACTACGAGATAGTATTCCTGAGACCCGCGTTCTTTTTGAGGACGCTATCACTACATTAACAGCACTACAGAAGCGTGGCTTTCTCCTCAATATAGTCAGCAATCGTGGATATGGAGGTCAGCTATTCAGGGTAGGCATGCAAGAAATCGGTCTTCAAGAGTATTTCGATCCGCAAAAAATCGCTATCTCAATTGATTTGGGCAGCAACAAGCCTGACTCGTACATCTTTCAATATGCCCTTGATGCACTTAACGTCAAGCCAGAAGAGGCGGTCATGGTGGGTGACTCGCTTGGAGCCGATGTTGTCGGCGCGAAACGCTTGGGTATGTTTGCAATCTGGAAGCCCGAACCGCGTGTGTATGAAAAGGCGCGGGCAAAAGCACTTGAGCATTCCGTACAACCAGCTTCTTTTGAAGAATATGTGCTCAAAGATGTGTTTAGACGGGCAAGAAAGCGCGAGGAAAAGAAGGGTAGACCTATTCCTGCTAACCTACAGCCTGATCTCGTGCTTGAACATCTTGGCGAATTGCTCGATGTGTTTGTAGAGGCAGGGAAGCAATAAAATGGCAACAGACCTACGTAAACTGCTCTTCGAGACATTGTACAAAAATCGCTACCTCTATCGCATTGCCAGCACAATACCTTTTGCGGGACAGTGGCGTGTATGGCAACGCCTCGTACTACCGCGCATTATCGGTATAGATGTGTTAGAATTGGGATGTGGACTGGGTGATCTCTTTGTCGATATGCTCAACGCAGGCTACAATTGTCGTGCAGTAGAGCATTCACCTCAAATGGCCGCGGCGGCACGTGACACACTTCGTAAGCGAAGAATTGGGCAAACAGCGTGGATTATGCAAGGGTCAGCACAACACCTCCCTTTTAGCGAGAGTTCGTTTGACACCGTTGTGAGCACGTTTCCATCTGAGTATATCTACGATCCTGATACGCTTGCTGAGGTCGAGCGTGTACTACGTCCCGGTGGTCGCGTTCTTGTTATAGAGGGCGCGAATCTGTTGCCCATTGGCGTGGTACAACCATTTCTCGTTCTGCTACAAACACTTGTCTATGGTCCTTCAGCTCTCTTTGGACCGCGCAAACAACGCACGTTGCAAGATGAGGTAGCGCGTAGTCAAGCAACTCGGAATCCAGAAGTTATTACTGAAGTATTACCCGATGCGTGGTTTGGTCGCCTCATACCATTAGAACGCGTTGGCCTACAACGTCGCTCCGAGCGTATCCGTAGCCGTCGCTGGGAAGTGTATATGACCATCGGCGAGAAACCTTCATAAGGCATCATCCTATGCAGACATATATCGAACAACTAGCAACACAGTATCCTCACCTCGCGGAAGCCTTCGCACGTATTCCACAGGGCGAGGCACACCTGCGCCGTTTACAAGACCTCAATAGCACATGGCAAAACATGCTCCTCTCAGGTGAGAGCCGCGAGTATGCCGAGGTTGTAGTTACAGAAGACCGTCCTTCGCTACCCGCAACAGATACCTTTGATATCATCTATGCAGGTGGGGGTCTTAATCTGCTGAACGCAGCGGTGATGACGGTGTGCTATGGATTGCGTGTCCTCGTCTTCGACCGCTTCACCGTTGGGGCGGTTCACCGTGAATGGAACATTTCACGTGAAGAGTTGCGTGAACTGCTTGATGTAGGTCTGCTTACTCCCGACGAACTTGAGAGCGTGATACAACGTGAGTACAGCGACGGTCTGGTACGCTTTCATCCCGCGAACATTCAGGTCAAGCCAGCCGAATTGCATCTGAAAAATGTGCTGGATGTCGCGGTTGATGCTGATAAGCTTACAGCTTTATGTATTCAGAAAATACGTACACATCAGCCTAAAGGCTCTTACCCCAATGTTATTCTGCATAGCACGACGTTTGTCCGGTGTGCTGTTCAACCTGCACGTGGCGTCACTATCGACGTGACAGACAACGAGGGACAGCAACATAGTTATGGAGCACGTCTTTTGATTGACGGTATGGGGTCAACTTCGCCTATTGCCTGTCAACTCAATTGTGGTCGTCCGTTCTCGCTCGTATGTCCCACTGTTGGCACCGTTGCACGTGGATATAAGCAAGGAACAGGGCTGAAAGAGATCAATCCTGCTGTCGGTGAAGTACTTGTTTCTACCGAGGATGCACGTAAAGGCCATCAACTGATCTGGGAAGCGTTCCCTGGAGTGGACGATCAGGTCGCAATTTATCTGTTTTATTACGCGGAGACAGGGGATCGTGTCGATCTGCTTGAATTATTCGATGACTTCTTCACCTTGCTGCCCAGCTATAAAGATACAGAGGACGTTGAGGTACTGAAGCCTGTCTACGGCTTCATTCCGGCAGGTTATAATATCTCGCTTCCCTGGCAAAAGGAAGACAAGGTACTTGCATATGATCGTGTCCTCTCGCTCGGTGATGCAGCCGCGTTTCAATCACCCCTTACCTTCTGCGGCTTTGGCTCATATGTCCGTAACCTGCGCCGTATCACAACTCTCTTGAATGTGGCACTTGCGACAGATCGGCTTAGTGCTGTTGACCTGAACAACGTTCGCGCATCGGAGGCCGTACCCGCGGTTGCGCGCGCCTTTAGCAAATTCATGATTGCCAAGCCTGCACACACCGAACCATTGTGGCAAGTCAATGAAACGCTCAACGTCTTTTGCAATGTCCTTGCGAAACTAGGACCAGAGGTCACAAACGCCTTCTTCAAAGACCGTATTGGCTGGCTTGACTACACACGTGTCGTCCTCAATACACCCGGCTATTATCCAAGAATTTACTCGCTCGCCCTGAGCACGCTTTCGGCAACCGAGATCGTTGGTTGGATTACTGCGTGGCTCAAACTCGGTCAACAGTCCGCCACGTTTAGCCTCTACCATGTACTACAACCATTCGTACAGTCGCCATTAGGCAAGCTTGTAAGTTCCATATCACCACGAGCGAGGTTGTACACGGCAATCTTCGATGAGCGTATGCAACAGGTGGAACGTAACACGGAAGAGGTGAAAAGAGATATGCGTGTGAATAGTTGGCTGAGTCGGTTATGGCCCCAAGGGTAAAATTCCTGTAGGGACCGATGTTGCAATTTGACAAATTAATGCGGATACGTCGATTGTAGGGACCGATTTATCACGTCCTCTTAGCCTCTTCAATCGCCAACAAGAACGTGATAAATTGGTCCCTACACAGATTTCACACCAAATTACGCGTTATCCACGATTATAAAAAGTCTGCTGAATAATTCAGCAATATCCTCATTTTTGAGGTCGAGTGATGCATCACCAATGGTCAACTCGAATTTTGACCAATGCGGCACATCGGTTGATGTAAGTCGGGTAAAGAGGAGCGTTTTCGTTTCTTGTGCTATTTTTAGAGAAGCATCTATCAGTTTCTCCTGATCGCCTTGCATAAAGACATGCATCATGTTCGTCTGTGGTGGACTTGGTAGAACTTCGATGTGTGGAAATGATGAAAGGACCTTAGCTATCTCTTTTGCCTTTGTATGATAGGCGGTCATTTTGCCTAGACGCTCATGCAAACCTTCTTTAGCAGCAAGCACAAACGGATAGAGGTGAATGAGATTGCCTCCATGTCTACGCTGCCATACGCGTGCTTCTGCAATAAAAGATGCTGGTCCTGCGAGAATAGACCCTGCAATTCCTCCTAACCCTTTGTAGAAAGAGACATAAACACTATCGAATAGCCCTGCGATCTCTGCATATTCACGTTGGTAGAAGGGTTGGCACTCCCATAATCTAGCACCATCAAGATGTGTTGCGATACCTTTTTCTCGTGCCCAGTTAATAATCGCGTTTAGCTCCTCCCAAGTCGGCAACTGTCCTCCGATCTCGCGTTGAGGCAGTTCGAGCAATAAGGCTCCAAGTGGCTCTGGAATAGCTTCTAAATCTTCAAGAGTGAGCATACGATGTGCCTGTCCAACAAGCACGCTCTCCAAGTTATGCAGTGTACGATATGCTTGTTGCTCGTGAATTTCAAGGTGACATGTTGGATGAAAGGCAACACGTGGTAGTTTGCGCGAATCAGTCCAAATACGAAGCGCGATCTGTTGACACATTGTGCCGCTTGGCATAAACACCGCCGCCTCTTTACCCAATAATCGGGCCACCTCTGCCTCAAACGACGTGATGAGTTCACCTTCACCATAGCGATCAAAATCGTCTTCTGGATTGGTATATGCTGCTAGTTGGCTCAACGTCTGTTTCGGTGTCTGTGGATACCCATGACTTAAAAAGCGTTGACATGTTTTGGAAAGCTTTTGGATTTCTTGGTCATTCATTGTCTCTTCCCTTATATTGCTCTTTAGATGAACTGTAGGGGTCTAATTCTATTACACCCTTTTAGCATTCTACAATGTTGGAGAGCGTAGATAAGCGTTTCAACATCTCTCGAACATTAGCATATCGTCAAAAGAGTGTAATAGAATTAGACCCCTACAGGGTTCGGTGTTGTATAGTATCAAGTGCGTCCGATCTTTCACAGGATACGTTACACGAATATATGAAACTAAATGATAGAGCATGACGTAAGGAAACTGGAATAGTTATCGAGGAGGATAGAGTATGACTCTTTTCAAACGTTTATTTCTTTTCGCCGTGCTTATTGTGCCATTAGCAATCGCGGTTGTGAGCTTGCAAACTCACGTTGCACATGCTGAGCAAACAGTCCCAACGGGATCGTGTGGCGAGACGGTTTCTGACGATGCTCAGTTGTTTGGCAACCGCGTCGGTGACGTGCTCAATTCGGCGCAGTCTGTCAACAAAGCTCTACAGGCAGATACACGGGTTGTAACAGTTAGCCAGAGTACGCTCGGTGGCAAGAGCCTAAGCGATTATTATTACTATGTACAGTCCAAATGTCCAAATTGGGCAGGACAAAATTTCATCGTCTTCGTTGTCGCTAAGGGGTTTGACCCATTTCTACATCTGGGCAGTACGTTCAATGGCAAGCTGAGCACCGCAGACTATCAGCAGATGACGCTCGGTATTCGCTCGCAATTGACGGGCGGCAACTATGCTCAGGGCACGGTTGACCTTATGCAACAGGTGCAGAGTAAACTTAGCCCGAACTATACGTGGATTTGGGTGACGCTCTTAGTTCTCGCTATCCTGATTGTGGCTGGTATCCTGGGCTTCACGTTCGTACGACGACGGCAGAACGTCGCGGTAGAAGCGACCGTGCGCGAACAGGCAATGGCGGCGAAGCAAGCGGCGGTAGACCTTGTGACCTCTTTGGGCAAGAAGAGCAAAGAATTGGCACCACGTGTTGAGGTGCTACTAGCACTCGTACCCACAAATACAGCAAATTCGTTACGTGCGCTGTTTCAAACGGCACAGGGGCAACAGGGTAGGATAGAGGAACACTTGGGGAATCTGTTGAGCAGTCTTGATGCGCGACCTAATGGTAGTGGTCCACAGGTTGACTACTACAAACGGATGCAGTTGAACTATCAGCAGGTGTACAATGAAGCGCGTGGACCACAGAACTTGCTCCAAGGCGTTGAAACAGCCGTGACAACACTTGAGCAAAACCCACAAGCGCAAATCAATTTCCGTCAGTTAACGACACTTAATGCTCCTCAAGAGGGCATGGTACAGTAGTAAGATTTCAGTACATGTATAGGAAGGAAAAGGAGTAAGCATTCATGGATAATTTAGGACAGAAGGCACGCGTTTTGTCTCTAGCGTGGCTACATCAAGTTGCCGACGCCGCGATTGACGCACATTCAATTCCAGTTGTGCAACAATATATTCGTGATCTGGAAAAAGCTATGTCCGATTTGCGAGAAGCACAGGCGACAAATAGCGGAGCACTTGCTGGTCTCAATCGGCGCATCAGCCAATTGCATCAACAGCAGTCAACACTAAACACACAAGCGGATGCATTGCTACAGTTGAATCCACCGCGTGAAGACTTAGCCGCGACAGTCGAGCAACGTCTACAGGTGGTAGAGGGCGATCTAACGCCGCTTAACAATGAGCTAGAAAAAGTTCGCGCCATTCAAGGACAATACGAGCAAGCAATGGATGCGCTTGAAGCAAAGCACTCCACGATGTTACGTCAACTACAATCTCTGCAATCGTTGGATGCCTCAGCCAACGCGGAAGATCGTGCCGCTCAAGCTCTTAACTCTGTCAACAACGCATTAGGCAGTACAAACTCTATTGACAACATCTCAGGGCGTATTCAAAGCCGCGCCGATGTTGCCCATGCCCGTCTACAGCAACAACTAAACGCCGCCACTCCGCCAGAAGACCCCGTTGCCGATGCCTTAGCACAATCTGAAATGCAGCAACGTCTCGCGGCACGTAAAGCACGCCTCGGTATTGCTCCTGCGGGCAATACAAAGATTACCGAGGAGCCACAACAGTAATGGTAGGGACCGATTTATCGCGTCCAAGGGGTGGGGTGGAGGGGGATAATCGTTGCCAGCGCGTTGCCCTACCC
>CAXUHF010000062.1:10279-18911 GCA_964250765.1 uncultured Ktedonobacteraceae bacterium
GGGCCGGGTCCAAACCCCGCCCCCCCGCGTCCCCCACCCCCACCCTCAGGACGCGATAAATCGGTCCCTACCGAGGAGGTACAATGCGCTTCACCTTCACCCCTATGACCGTAGAAGATGCTCACACTATTCAATCATGGCACTACGAGGAACCATACACTATCTATAACATAGGTGAAGGACCAGATGTATTGACGGAGATGTTAGACCGACGTAGCCCGTATTATGCGGTTCGGAATGAGCAAAACATGCTCGTAGGTTTCTATAACTATGGTACGTCGGCACATGTTGATGGCGACATGAAGCCAGGGTTGTTTGTCGGGGACCACATGGTGACGATAGGACTCGGCCTACGACCCGATATAACAGGTCACGGTTTGGGACTTGCATTTGTCAATGCGGGTCTGGATTTTGCGCGTAGAGAGTTTGCACCTCGGCGTTTTCGTTTGTATGTGTTTGCGTGGAACAAACGTGCGATATGTGTCTATGAACGCGCTGGTTTTCAACGGATAGGACCGCATATCGTGCATCGTGCAGAGGGAGACCGCGAATTTATAGAGATGCAGCGAGCAGCATAGGAGAGTAGACTGTCCTTTTGTTCAGTATTTCATGTTTCGGCTTGACATATGCCTCTGCTATGGCATACAACTACTTATATGGGAAGGAACACACGCATGCACTTTGCCGAACGACGACGTTTGTGCGTAGGAGTTTACCCAAAAGTATAAGAGGATTGCAACCCTCGTAGTATAGTCGATTGAAGGAGACGTATCATGGCCTTTGAATTACCACCACTGCCGTATGACTACAACGCATTAGAGCCATACATTGATACTCAAACCATGCAACTACACCATGACAAGCATCATCAAACATACGTGACGAACCTGAACAACGCACTGAAAGACACTGAGTTTGCTTCACTGCAACCAGAGCAGGTGTTGCAGCGTCTTAATGAGGTACCCGATGCGGTACGCACAGCCGTACGTAACAATGGTGGCGGTCACGTCAACCACACGATGTTCTGGCAGATTATGAAACCAAACGGTGGCGGCGAACCAACGGGCGAAATTGCTAATGCAATTACATCTTCATTTGGCTCGTTTGATGCCTTCAAGACCGCATTCAATGATGCAGGTGCCAAGCAGTTCGGCTCTGGTTGGGCATGGGTCACACTTGGTCAGGATGGCAAGCTCCAGATCAGCTCGACACCAAACCAGGATAGCCCTATACTGAATGGTGCTTATCCTATTCTCGGTAACGACGTGTGGGAACATGCCTACTATCTCAAGTACCAGAACCGCCGTCCAGAGTACCTCAGTAACTGGTGGAACGTCGTAAACTGGGACGAGATCAACAAGCGCTACGCTCAAGCACAAAGTGCGAAATAAACTGTGGTAGGAGCTCCATTTAGGGCGTCCATAAGCAATTCATTGCTTATGGACGCCCTAAACGGAGCTCCTACCACATTCCTACGGTAGTTACGCAGCGACGTTGATAACAAGAGCTTGTGTGTGCTCATGTTCCTCTGGCACTGGCTCACCGTCTGCTATAAGAGACTCGATGTAAAGTTGGATAGCCTCTTTTGCCATTGCAATAGCTTCTTCGATAGTGTCACCTTCTGTAATGCATCCAGGAAGCGCAGGTACTGTAACGGTGTAACCGCCTTGCTCTTCATCTGGGTGAAGTAGTATAGTATAACTATGTTCGCTCATAATCTTTCCTCTTTCAATCTTAAAGCAGCTCCCGTAAATCGTCTGCTGTAAGCCCTGCTTGCTCCATCACAGATTCTAACGTTTTTAACCTAACTGTTCCAGCAGAATGCAGTGAGATTGTAACACGTCCAAATTTAATAGGGTGCCTTAATATTAAGTGGCTCCCGTGCTGACGCGTTTGTTGCCATCCATCGCGTCTGAGTGCTCGCAATAGTTCAAACGCCGTTATACGAGGTAACTTTGGACTCATATTATACCAACTCTTTTGGTTGCAAGTATACCACAACCTTTATGAATATATTAACGTTTGGCCTAAATCAAGTTAAATGTTAATAGGAGAACTAGTTAGAGATATGCCTCCAATTCGATCAGCAAACCCTCATTCCCTCGAAGGTGTATCTCTGATAGTGAGATAGGTCCCTTCTTGTCTACATATGTAGAAAGCAAGATATCACCTTGCCGCTGTTGCGGCAGCATCACGATCTGGTCGTCTGTCGAGAAGTTGAGCACTACCAAACAGCGTTGATTTTCATACTGGCGAAGGTAGACAAAGCAAGTAGTATTCTCTTGCTCAATGGATTGGTATGAGCCAAGCGTGAGGGCGGGATGAGAACGTCGAATATCAAGTAATGTTCGCGTCAATGTTAGGAAGGAACGAGGCTCCTTTTTCTCGGCCTCTACGTTGAAGGACTGGTAATCATATGCGACGGGTAGCCACGGCCTCGCATTGTCGGAACAAAATCCTGCGTTTGCACTGCTATCCCACTGCATAGGGCTACGAACTGGATCACGTCCATATTGAGGCTGTTCCTTTCCTCGCGGATCATGCACCAATTCTTTTGGCACCTCGACATTCTGCATGCCTAGCTCGTCGCCATAGTAGCAGGTGGGAGTTCCGCGCAATGTGAGCAGTAACATCTGAGTGAGTCGCGCCTGACCGCGACCCACACGTGTTGCGATACGCGCTTGATCGTGATTACCAAGAACCCAATTAGGCCAAGCTCCTTGAGGTAGAGCCGCTTCATAATGCTCAACCGCATGACGAACACTACCTGCTTCCCATATGGGCATGTTCACGAAATGGAAATTGAAGGGGAGGTGAATTTCGTCAAGTTGCTTTCCATAGTACGGCATTAAACGCTCAGTTGGCAAAGAAAGTTCACCAATAAGCACACGTGCATCGTAGCTTTCAGTCAGGGTACGCATCTCCTGCATAATCTCATGCATCCCTGGTTGATCTACAACATACTGTTCTATCATACTAAGATAGTAGGGGTCTTCCGGCTCCCACAGAGGATTTATGGGATTATCAAGAAATCGTTCATCCTTGAGAAGCACTTCAAGCGCATCTACACGGAAGCCGTCAATCCCTCGGTTAAGCCAAAAGCGCATCGCATCGAACATCGCTTGACGCACAGCGGGATTACGCCAATTCAGATCAGGCTGTTTTACATCGTACAGATGTAGATAGTACTGCTCGGTCTGCGCATCAAATTGCCAAGCCGATCCACTAAACCTGCTCAACCAATTATTGGGAGGTCCACCATCAGGAGCAGGGTCACGCCAGATGTACCAGTCGCGCTTTTCGCTCGTGCGACTGGTACGCGATTCCTGGAACCAAGGGTGCTCATCGGAGGTATGGTTAGGCACGAGGTCTAAAATGAGCTTGAGGTTTCGTTGATGAGCCTGATGTACCAAGGTATCCAGATCATTGAGCGTTCCGAAGAGAGGATGAACATCGGTATAGTTCGTGATGTCATAACCAAAATCAGCCATTGGGGATGGATACATTGGTGAGAGCCATAATGCGTCAACACCTAGCCAACGCAAATAATCGAGTTTGTTGGTAATACCAGGAAGGTCGCCTACTCCATCGCCATTACTATCGAAAAAACTGCGTGGATAAATCTGATAAACTACACCTGTTTGCCACCAGAAATGCGGCTGCATCATATACTGTTTCTCTCCTCTTCGCATCGGCATGCTCCTGTAGTATGTCATCTGGCTTAAACGCAGAAGACCGCAGAGAGCAATACAGTTCAACTTACTATAGTAGGCAATGAATGTAAATAGCCACTCATTTGAGAACTCAAATGAGTGGCTATTTACATTCATTGCTTGAACCATTGTGGCTTTAGCCTTTTACAGCTCCAGCCGTCAACCCAGACACGATTCGTCGTTGCAAGAACAACACCATAATCACCAGCGGAATGGTGACGATAATCGCAGCCGCACTGACTTCGCCAAAAGCAATCTGATGCTCTCCGTTAAAGAGAGGGATAGCCACAGTCACCGTCTGTGCATTCGAGTCCGTAGTCAAAGTTAAACCGAACAGAAAGTCGTTCCAGACAGTGATGAAAGACAGGATTGCTGTCGTGAAGACGCCAGGAGCTGTTAGTGGTAAGACGATGCGCCAGAGTGCTCCAAGTCGCGAGGTGCCATCTACCATCGCCGCTTCCTCAAGGTCTGCTGGCAAATCACGGAAAAACGATGTCAAGAAGTACACTGTGACGGGCAAGGAAATCACGAGATAGGGGATAATCAGTGCCACATACGTATTGTAGACGTTGAGCGTATTGGTAAAAAGAACAAAGAGTGGCCCGACGAGCGCAATGAGTGGGAACATCTGCACCGAGAGTACGATTGCCAGGACGGCTGATTTTCCCACGAATTTCGTACGTGCAATCGCATACGCACAAATTGATCCAAAAACCAGGGCCAGAATTGTTGTCAGGACCGCAACGATTGTGCTGTTCAACAGGTCCTTCGCAAAGGCAGGCTGGACACTCAGGAAAGCTTGAGTATAGTTATTCGTGGTGAACGAGTGGGGGAAGAGCGTGGGTGGCGACGCATTGATCTCCCCATCAATCTTTATCGAAGTGATGGCTGTCCAGTAGAATGGACCAAGAGCTACGATTAACACGACTACGAGGGCAACATAGAGACCAATTACGCGCCAGTTTATTTGTCGCTTTGGTTCTGTTGTATTCGTTCTTGTCGGTACCGAAGGGACCACAAGTGCTTGTTTTGCCATGATATACTACTCTCCTTTCCTAGTTCTGGCTGATACGGCTGAATGAGACGACCACGATACCAACGACGGCACAGATGATAAAGAGAATGACAGCAGCAGCAACTCCCGGCGCGAAGTCGAAGGTCGTTCCCACAAACATATTTGCGTATGAGTAAAGTGCTAATGTCTGTATCTCGCGCCCACCACCCGTGAGGACGTAGAACAGGTCAAATGCACGCAGAGCATCCAGGATACGGAACAGCAGCGCGATCAACAGCGCGCTCCTGAGCAATGGAAGAGTAATCGTCCAAAATTGCTGCCAGCGGTTGCTGCCATCGACACCCGCCGCCTCGTAAAGTTCGTTAGGAATGCCTTGCAGAGCAGCGAGTATCAGCAGTGCCATAAAGGGCGTTGTTTTCCAGACATCAATCATGACCGCAGCTACTATCACTCCCGCCGGCGTTCGCAACAAGGAATCCCCTGGTGCCAGGATGTGGAACACTTGGAATAGGTATGTTAGAACACCGTTTTGAGCGTTCAACATCAATAACCAGATTTGTCCTGAGACAATGGTCGGAAAGGCAAAAGGAATGAGAATGGCGGTGCGGACCAGACCACGACCTGGAAATACTTGGTTCATCAGAAGGGCGACAGCAAAACCCACGAGCGTTTCTAATGCCACACTTATCACGCTGAAGACGACCGTCAATCCAAACGAGCTACGGAATGCTGGATCGCCGAGGACCTGGATATAATTTCTGAGGCCAACAAAGGTCGAGCCAGTCGGTATAAGTGGATTATTCAGAAAACTGAGACGGATCGAGTCGATGATAGGATAAACAGCCACTAGTGCAATAATGATGATGGTAGGAGCCACAAGGAAATACGGAAAGACACCATTGCCCAAATCTAAGCGTTCACGTAGCGTAGTTTTATGTGCAGCAGGAAGTATAGCTGCTTGTCTAGTAGTTGCCATAGAGCTTTTCCCCTTACCTATTTTCTCTTGTAAAAATGAGGTACTATTTCAACTGTCATGGTTGGTAGTAGCACGAGTCCTTGTGCTACTACCAACGGTGACAAAGCTACGAAAACATTACTTCGAGACAAGAGCCTGTAACTGAGACTGCAGAGTACTCAGCGCAGCAGCAGGGCTAACTTGCTTCGTGAGTGCCTGGTGGACATTGACCTGGATGAGGTTTGAAAGATCGGTATAGACCGGTGAAACTGGGCGCGGCAACGAATTTTGCAGGATCGGGGCCAGTTTGGTGAAGAGCGGTTGCTTCGTCTGCACCTCGGAATCGCTGTAGACACTGTTGAGGGCAGGTGTATACGAACCTGTAATCGCCAATATCTTTTGCGCGGTTGAGCCGAGCACATACTGCATAAAACTCCACGCTGCATCTGTGTTCTTGGAGTAGGCATTGATTGCCATATTCCAACCACCGACACAGGAATGTCCGGTGGTGTTGCTGCCACCATATGGAATAGAGGTGATGTCGAACTTGCCCGCAACCTTTGACTTGGTCGCGTCGTTGCCCAGAGCGTACGCATACGGCCAGTTACGCATGAGGGCGGCATCACCATTCTGGAAGGCTTGACGGCAAGCTTCCTCAGCATACGTAGTGATTGAAACAGGCGAGACCGTACCAACCCAACCGACCATCTCGGTGAGCGCAGCCACCGCTTCCGGGCTGTTGACAGTCACACTTTTTGCATTGTTAGGATCAAGCACGGAACCGCCGTAACCAGCCAACACCTCCACAAAGTCGCACACCAGTGCCTCGCCCTGTATTCCTTGCCATGCATAGCCGATCTTGGCCTTAGATAGGCTGCTCTTAGCCATGCTGGTTAGTTCATTAAAGGTTTTGGGTGGAGTTGAAACGATGTCTTTGCGGTAGTAGAGGACCCCTAAGTCTGTACGCATTGGCGCAGCCACAACCGCGCCATTGTAGGTACAGGACTTAATTGGACCTGGAAGATAGTTTGCACGGTCGCTCGCGGGCCACTTGCTTGAAAGGTCCAAAGTCCAGCCCTGAGTGGAAAATTGGGCAGGCCACACAACATCTATGTTAAACACATCAAAGGATGCACTTCGCGCCCGTAGTGTGTTGTCATAGAGAGTGATGAGAGTAGAGGTGTCGGATGGGCCATTATGCCAGACAACATGGACATTATCCTTGTTGGTCTTGTTATAACCATCTACAATTGCTGGATAGGAGCCTGAGGTATCATTCTCAGTCTGCCAGATAACGGTTGTTGGTCCACTGCTACTACCACCACCAGTACTACCACCACACGCTTCGAGGAGAGAGACAGCCGCGGTACTTGAGAGACCAACGGCAACCGCACGCTCTAAGAAGGTGCGGCGTTTCATGCGACCAGAACGCATTTTGACAATAATTTCGTCAAGAACTTCTCGTTGTTCGGGGTGAGAAAACATGTATGGTCCTCCTTTGGACTGGCTACAGTTGATTAGCCGACAGAGATCAAATACACGCACACATACGTGTCGTGTTTGAGCTTCCATGCCCACCATACTTCCAAATACGCTTGGAAGCTTGCTACAACTTCAACCCATCTCGTAAGTGTGAGCGCGAGACCATTAGCACATACATTGTGCTTGCTGGATAAAAAGTAAAAGTACGTGTATGTACTACGGGAAACACTCACAAGAAAGTTTCAGGTGAGTATCGCTCCTTTCTGGGTATAGTGGCAGAAATATTATTTCTGTATCACCCTAGAGAGTACGTTACCGAATGCGCAAATCTCACAGCGAAAGAAATTTCATCCGCACAAACCACTTTGGAAACGTTTCTATACTGTAATAAAACAATACCATAGAATTTTCACAAAGTAAATAGTTCGTGTTTTGTTGTGCCACGTTCTACCAATGCGGTGGGCAGACGAATCAGTTCTGGTGCAAGTTGTGAGTTCGCCATCTGCTCGATAAGCTTAACAACGCCCATCTCCCCCATCTGCTGCATCGGTTGCTGCACTGTGCTTACATCCAATAGCTCCGACACTTCGATACCATCAAAGCCAATTACCGCAAGTTCTGCCGGAACCGCTATACTCAAGCTTCGCGCTGCTTCAAGCACGCCAATAGCCTGCATATCAGAGGAGGCGAAAATAGCGGTTGGGCGTGGAATTTGTGTTAAAAGATGCAAAGCAGCAGCCCGACCAGATTGACGATTCCATTCGCTTTCAATAATCAGCGTTGGCTCAAAGAGCAAACCTGCTTCCCCTAATGCACGATGATACCCAATGAGTCGATCATTGGACTGATTGAACTTGAAGTTCCCTTCAGTAATACCATTGATGAATCCGATACGCCTATGGCCTTTATCAAGCAAGCTTTTCACCGCCTGATACGCACCCTCGACGTTGTTCACAACCAATGAGGTAAGATGAGGACTATATGCATCTACCAGTACCGTGGGAAGCCCAACTTCACAAAAGCCTAATGCAAATGTGTCACTAGGTATTAATGAAATAATTAGCAAGCCATCTACTTTACGATGCATAGGTAGTTCGGAGAAATAGGCATCACGTTGTATGTCGTTTTCAACGTTATAGATAACTAGCTCTTTTTGTGCATGTGACAACGCATTCTGCACTCCACGTAACACCTCGACATGAAATGGACGAGTGAAGAAGGGGACAATGACGCCGATTGAACCTGTACGCTTGGAAATCATGCTGCGCGCAATTGGGCTAGGCTTGAAACGCAGTTGCGCAATGGCGGCGAGAACTTTTTCACGCGTCGCGGGGCGTACGTTGGGGTGCTCGTTGAGTACACGTGAAACAGTGCCAATGCCCACGCCTGCTACACGTGCGACATCATGTATAGTTGCTGTCATAGGATTCCACCTTCTCGTAACATCAGGGTGGTTGCTCTTTCTTC
>CAXUHF010000062.1:19011-29542 GCA_964250765.1 uncultured Ktedonobacteraceae bacterium
GGTGAAATGCAACATACAATGAGCCTGCTTGTGGAGAAAGAGGTTTCGTGCGATGAGTACTACACCGAAAGACAACAATAATCCGTTAGAACAGCGAGAAGCAGACACGTTAGACGTTGTATCTCCACGTTCAGTAACGCTTAGTAGTGGTGAACGGCTATTACCATACCTTTTTGTCGCGATGGAAGCCTGTTGGGTTGATGCCATTTTGATCGGCTTAGCAGGAGCACAGAGCTTTTTTCTTCCATTATGGGTCCCTTTTGTTCTTATTGTGTGTTGCTACTGGTTAGCAAATACGGCTACACGAGGGCATCCACACACTACACCCGATTCTACAGCATCTTTCTCCATCCCTGTGATAGTGTTACTTATTGCTACAACACTCTTTTCTCTTTGGTCTGGCATATATGCTTCGTCAATAGCTTTCTTCGATCCAGCATGGCTTGGAAATCTGCTTGGCGATTTACTTCTACTAAGTCCAGAAGCGTTGCATACTCTAGGTATTCTTGTATTTGTGCTCTATTTCTGTTGGCGCGGTGTGCGTTTGTCACGGAGCACACTTGAGCCTGGGAATGTTTTCAATGCGGTTCGTATAGGTATTGGAGTGATGATTGCAGTGATTGTGTTGCAAACTGCCACGAATACAAGTTCATCTCATGAACTACTACTGCTATTACTCATTCCACTCTTCCTCATGTTCGCATTAATTGCACATGCGTTCGCGCAAACAGTGTTTGTGCGTATAACGCATCGCTCAGGTTTGCAAGGGAGTGTTTTTTCGCAAGAACGTGCGATTTTGGGAATTATTACGGCCTTTGGTGCTATCCTCCTTCTGCTCTCGTTGCTTGTAGGCTCAGTTGCCAGTCCCGCTTTTCTTGCGAATTCACAGCGTATATTTACACCTATTGTCCTTCTCTATGACGGACTGGCAAATATTGTCGCCTTTGTCTTGACACTGCTCATAACACCAGTTATCTGGCTTCTTAACTCTCTTCATTTCAGATTTCATGAACTAAATCCGCTCTCAACACCCCAGGTTTTGTGTAAGCAACATCCACATGCCATACAGTGTACCAAAACTCCTCCACCGCAGAGTTCCTTTAACCCGTTGTTTATACTGGCGATAAAAATACTGCTTCCTATTCTTGTGCTCGTCTGCCTCATATTAATCGTGCGACTACTCTTACGCCGACGACCGATACGTGTGGTGCATCACGTTGTAGAGATACATGAGAGTTTGTGGTCCTGGGAGCTATTCTTGACACAGATGAGGGCGTTTTTTAGAGCATTATGGCTTCGTCTGTTTCCTCAACAAGCGAGTGAAACACAAGTGCAGGAGAACGAGAGCGATGTGCCAACCGAGCCGACGACGCGCAGCATTCGTGAGGTATATCGGGCCATGCTACGCTGGGCTACACAGCGTGGCTATCCACGTAAAAGAGACGAAACTCCTTACGAGTTCAGCACTCGCCTTCGCACACATCTTCCCTTTGTAGAACCGGAGGTAAGCACCGTCACAGAGGCATATACGGCTATTCGCTATGGGCATGTTGTGCCAAGCGAAGCCGAGGTTGTCCGCGTTCAGCAAACATGGCAACAATTGCAGTACAAAACGTCAAACATGCAAGATAAGGCATAAAATAACATTTCATTAGGGAGAGACACCGTGAGCGCAATCATCCGGTCAGCCGTTAAAGAAGATCATCCCGCCATTACCACTATTGGCTTTGAGACGCAGCAAATACATGCTGAGGCATATCCAACTATTTTTCGGCAAGGTGTGAGCGGCATTCCTTTAGAATATTTCACACGGATGATAGAGGGCAAAGACACAACAGTTTTTGTGGCAGAGTCAGAGCAGCATGTTGTTGGCTATGTCTTTCTGAATGTGAATGATGCTCCTCCCTATGGCTATCTTATGCCGCGACGTGTAGCAGAAATTAGCGATATTGCAGTGCTAAAAGCATATAATAGTAAGGGCATCGGGCATCAATTGTTTGCAGCAAGCGTCGAGTGGGCAAAAGCACGAGGAGCAACAGACCTGGAATTGCAAGTGTGGGAATTTAATAAAAATGCTATCGCGTTTTATGAGCGGTTGGGCATGGCACCGATTAATAGAACCATGACGTTACCACTGTAGGGGAGAGCATGACAGGGGCAAGCCCTGTCATGCTTCACTCACTCAAGACTGTTCTTCCTGTATCGTCCCATTGTCCACGCGATAAATGTGTGCTTGTGTCACAATCTCGGAGGGGAATCCTGTCAGGTCAGTTGCGGTCAAAAAGACTTGCTGGTGTCGGCGTACCTGCTCAAGCAGATATTCTCGTCTTAGAGAGTCAAGTTCGCTGAACACGTCGTCGAGGAGTAGGATAGGCTCGTCGCCCGTGCTATCACGCATATAAGTCAGTTCAGCAAGTTTTGTGGAGAGTGCTGCTGTGCGCTGCTGTCCACGTGATCCATACGTCAGCATATTGACACCATTCACCACAAATTCCAGGTCGTCACGATGTGGTCCCAACAGGCACACCCCCTGCACTATCTCTTTCTTACGTACTTCACGCAATTGTTCGAGATAGTGTTGTTTTGCCTCTTGACTATTCCATGATGCATCAACCTTGAGCGAGGGACGATACACAATCTGCAACGCTTCACGTTTGCCACTAATTGACGCTTGAAATTCGCTGGCAACCGGCGTGAGGCTAGTAATCATCCTATAACGTTCACCGACAACATGTGCTGCCAATGTGATCAATTGATCGTCAAGAAAATCCAGCAGATGTGGGTCTTCTTGCACATCACGAATACGCTTGAGCAAGGCGGACCTCTGCATCACAATCTTGCGGTACTTCACAACATCCTGGCAATAATGGGGCGAGACCTGACACAAGGCACGATCAAGAAAACGTCTGCGTTCATCAGGTGGACCATCGACAAGGTGCAAATCGGTTGGTGCAAATAAAACAACTTTCATTTGCCCAATCAGGTCTATTGCTCGGCGTGGCAGATCGTTGACCTTTATGCGTTTGCGAGGTGTGTTCACGGGTAGTTCTACACCACGTCGGGGTGTTTGCACAGCATCCGGTGTTGGGTCAAAAATCACCAGTTCGATGTGGGCATCACCCTCTTGGCGTATCACCGTCGCTTCAAGACGTGCGATATGGTCGGGTGCCTGCCAGTTAACTACTTCGCGGTCACTGCTTGCATGAAATGAGGTTGCGGTAGAAAGCATACTCACAGCTTCGAGCAAGTTCGTCTTGCCCTGTGCATTCTCTCCATAGAAGAGAAAGAGGCCAGGGCCAAGTGGAAAGTTCAATTGTCGATAGTTACGGAACTCGCTCAGGGTAAGATGCGAAAGGTACATAATAGCTATTAACTATCCAGGTGATGAGAACAGTAGGGGTCTAATTCATTACACCCTTTTCAGCTTGTGATGCGCGAAGAGGGTGTAATGAATTAGACCCCTACAGGCGGTTTTATTTAACGGTTGGTACTCATCGGCATGATGACATAGGTGTAGTCCGCAGAACTGACAGGTTTCACGACACCAGGACGTGAAGCTGACGTAACTTCAATTGCCACCTCTGGCGTATCCAGAACTGAGAGTACTTCGGCAAGATACTTAACGTTGAAGATGATTTGTTGCTCTGGTCCATCGACGGCGGCATTGATAGTGCTCACGTTGTCGCCGACATCCTCGGCAGTTGCTTCAATCGTCAACGCCCCTGGCTCTATACCATTACCCCCACCACCATTGATTTTGATACGTGCAATATTCGAGCTATCGCGTGCGAATGGAGCAACGGACTTGACAGCCGCAGCAAACTCTTTTGTCTCAACAACCGCGCGTGTTGTGTGCTCTTTAGGAATGATCTGACGGAAATTCGGAAAGGTGCCTTCAATCAAGCGCGACAGCAGGTCGATGTTTTCGGTGTGGAAGAGGACCTGACTGCGATTTGGCGTTACAATCATCTGTACAGAACCTTCAGATGGCAGAATACGTGAAAGCTCGGTCAGCGTGCGTGCAGGAATAAGAATATCATTGTGAAGCACGGTGTCATCGGGCAAGGCCGAGACGCGAACCGCGAGACGGAAAGCGTCGGCGGCAGCAAAGGTCATCTTACCCGTGCTCACCTGTACAAGGACACCAGTCAAAACTGGACGTGAGTCATCATCGGCAGCCGCAAATGCGACCTCGGCAATCATTTCTTTCAATTGGGCTGCATCTACGACAACCGCCGGATCGCTGCCCTCCGTGTTCGGGCTAAGTGGAAACTCCGATGGATCCATACCCTTGATATTCGCACTACTACGCATACTTTTGATACTCATTGTGTGCGAATCTTCCGGCACAACAATATCAACAGAGGCTAGCGGCAAGCTATTCACAAGGTCGGTAATCAGTTTGGCGGGAACGGTGGTCGTTCCTTCTTCCTGAACTTCGGCGTCAATCCAACAATTAATGCCGATTTCCAGGTTTGTCGCATACAGGCGTAGTCGTCCATTATCGGTTGAAAGCAAAATATTGGCAAGAATGGGCAATGTGCTACGACTCGAAACGGCATGGCTCACCACAGAAAGCCCCCGACTCAAATCCTGCTGTTTACATGTGATTTTCACGAACTGATTCCTCCAAACACATCTATAAGGAACAGAAAATATATATTTCTTTCCGGCTAGTATAACGTAGTCTGTCCTATATGTAAACGGACCATGTTGGTATATTCTGCTTGACTAAGAAAAAAGGTAACGTTTAGAGAAGCACTCATGCTCTACAACATTAGAAATTCTTCCCATTGTCCTCGCCTAGCAATGGTGGAGCCTTGTACAGTCTCGTAGGCGTTTCGGAGAGACGGAGTGGCGAACCTGCAAGTTTGATGGTACCAGCCGTGGGATGCTCACATTCCCAGACAAGTCCTCGCGCCTGAATTTGTGGGTCTTGAAATATCTGACTTACCTTGTTAATGGCACCACAGGGCAGACCAACAGTGCGCAATGCCGCCAGCCATTCTTCGCTTGTCCGTTGTAAGAAGCGCTCTTGCAGTTGAGGAATCAACTCGTGACGGTTACGTATACGCTGTGGATTCGTCGTGAAGCGGGGATCGTGTGCCAGGTCCTCACGTTCCAGGAAGGTGCAAAGTGCTTGAAAGAGACGGTCGTTGCCAGCCGCGACAACAATATAGCCATCACTTGTCTGAAATGCCTGATACGGCACGATGTTAGGATGTCCATTTCCATAGCGTTTCGCCTCTTCTCCAGAAATAAGGTGATTGGAGGAGACATTGCCAAGCAGCGAGACAGCCGACTCAAGTAACGAAATATCAATACGCTGCCCCTTACCCGTGCGATCCCGAACTCGCAGTGCTGCGAGCACGGACATACAGGCATACATCCCGGCCGCTTGATCGGCAATGGGAGAGCCGCAACGCTGTGGTTCGCCGTCTACCTCGCCCGTAACCGCCATCAAGCCCGACTCCGCTTGTGCAACAAAATCATAGCCAGCACGCATACGATAAGGACCCTCTTGTCCATAGCCACTAATTGAGCAATAGATTAGGCCAGGATTAAGTTCATGCAACGTCTCATAGTCTAATCCCAGCTTCTCCATTGTACCAGGACGAAAGTTTTCCACTAGAACTGTCGCATCCTGAAGCAAATGCACAAGACGTTCTTTCTCATCAGGGTTGTTGAAGTCAAGCGTGATGCTGTGCTTGTTGCGATTTAGTCCCAGATAATATGCACTCTCACCCTCGATATATGGCGGCCCAAATTGGCGTGTATCATCACCCTTCCCCGGTTGCTCTACTTTAATAACCGTCGCTCCCAAGTCACCCAACATCATTGTGCAGTAGGGACCCGCATACACGCGCGATAGATCAATCACAACAACGTCCGTGAGGGCAGCATTCATAGGAACCTCCGCTTTTCTTTGATATACAAGCAAGTGTTCCTATTTTATCATAGTTTAAGAGAGTAATACACGCAATGACCTATTTCTACACCATGCAGAAATAGGTCATTGCGTGTGTCACTCTTATCTATATCGCCAAGTAATCTTTCTTTTGACCAAAGATAAAGAGGATAAACTGGTACATGGCGAAGAGTTCGAGCGCGAAAGGGAGATAGCCAGTATAGCCAAGAATGGGCATCTCGAATACTTTGAAGAAGCCAATATAGGGAATGACATAGTACCATTTTGGTAGTGCAAGATAGTTCCACATCTCCCACAGAAAGCCGCACCATAAGCCTGCAAGCGGTAAAACGAAGAAATGCCAATCCCCCACCGCAATATGGGCAAACGCGGATTTTCTCCCTACAAGATTGTTGATGGGGTCCAGGATGAGGACAACACTGAGCCAGATGAGAACGAAGCAATAGTTAGGATACAGCCACGGTAAAATCAAGCAGGCAATGCCTAATACCACCAGCACAAGCGTTAGCCATAAGGGTAGCCGTGGTCCAGCATCGTGCGCTGGCAATCGTGGACGCCACAGTTCAAAGGTGGAAAGAAATTCTGCCGTTTCCATCACCGCAGGTAACACAGTACTAAAATTGAGAGTGGCGAGTAGAAAGTACGCAAGCGGAGTGTAAGGTTGATCCATACGATAATGCCAGTTTTGCACAGGTGTGTTTAACGCCTCAAACGTCCACCAAAAGATGCTTGAAATGCCGAAGAGCTGGATATAACGCCAGCGCATACGCGTCAGAAGCGACTTGGAGTGACGCATCACCACAAGCGCGTCCATAAAAATAATATAGCCGAACCAAAGCGGAAAGAAACTATAACGGTATAACGGGTCAACGCGCAACCAGGAACAAGCCCACGAGACAAGGCACAATGCTAAGCCCACAAAGCCGTACCAGGGAAAACTTTTTGTCCGTGTGGAAGATGTCGTAATCACTCGTTTTTATTCTCTACGTCTTACTATGCTACTATTATCGTATGCAACTGCGAAACAATTGTCTTCAATTCCCCTGTAAGATACACTCCAGGAATTTGTGGAATCACATGGCTATTATATATGAAGACTTGGCCGCCAAAGGCAAAGATAGGACGAGGTTGCGGCAATTCCTCAATTTTATGCGCTAGTTCTATCAGTGTCGATAGATACGCAGGCATCGTCAAGGAAACACATATGAGTGCTGGTGATATCTTACGCACGCTTTGTAACAAGCCCTCAATCTCTATATTTTGTCCTAGGTACACAACACGTATCCCACTACGACGCAGAAACAGTGCCAGCATAAGCGGGGCCAGTTCATGTGGTTCACCTGGCGCACAACAGACGACAGCGATTGGTGCACCTGCAAGAATAGGCGTCACCTGAAACAGGTTCGTAAGCAAGGCTCGAAAGAAGTTACTTGCAAAATGCTCCACAGACACAGTAATCTCTCCATCAGCCCATAGTTGCCCGATTCGCCACATCGTTGGCGTAATCAACTCTATACATATCTGATCCAGTGGATAGATCGATAGCATTGACCCCATAATCATACTTGCGAGTGACTCGTCAAGTTGGCTAAATGCCTCAACAAGGCGTTCTCGAACCAGACGCATACTATAAATCGTCGGAAATTCCGACTGTTTCTGCGCGTTATGTAATGGTACCACATTTGCTAATGCGTCTGACTCGATTGTTATGGAAGGGGTAAAGTGTGTCTCGATACTCGCTTTACTTGATATTTCACTTGAAGAAGGACTCTCACTCTGTGTCTCATCATATTTGTGACGAAACAGCGCAATAGCCTGACTGATCGCCATACCAGCATCGACACGCTCTTTGAGCCAGCGAATCATGACAACGTCTCGTTCGCTATACAAACGGTACGTATTATTTGCACGCTCTGGTGAAAGGAGTGTATAGCGACGTTCCCATGCGCGAAGTGTTGGTCCAGGTACACCTGTTTGTTGTACGACTGACTTCGTGTTAAACATAGGCGTATCCGAATACATCTCCAAATTAGGCTTTTCGATTGCCCCCCCCTGTACCGTCATATGTTTTCTCCGGTCCTTATTGTCTCTAACACGAAAAACATTGGAGAATAGCACTCTACATAGCTTTTGCTAGCATATCATACCTTGTGCGACACCGTCTACGCTTTGTTTACGCTTGTATAAGCTTTGTCGAACCATCACATTTGTGTAGTAGAGATGCGTAAGCAATACTATACGGGTAATATGAGTTCGAGCTTGTTGAACTATTTACAATATATCCTCCCTATGGTATGCTTGCTTTAGCAAAAATTTCATATGGCATGTGTGAGACATGTTCCTTCCCAGCGATATTCAGAGAGGCAGCATAGGCGGCTGAAAGTGCTCCTATCGGTAAGAAGAGAATACCCCTCATGCGCCTGCACAGAGTAAGTAATGTGTACGCCTCAACCCCGTTAACGGTTGCACAAGCGTCTTCTCTCGATGAGCGATATTCCTGTACGGGTCTGCTTCAGCACACCCTTTCCAGCGTAATACGATATATCATGTAATTAAGAGAAGCGGAAGCTGGGTGGAACCACGAAACACGCGTCACGCGCCTTTTCGTCCCAATAAGGGATGAGAGGGCTTTTTTATTGTCATTTTCTTGTAGGAAGCAGGGAGACCGCAAGGGTCTCCCCTACATTTCAAATAACCCAACATGTAGGGGAGACCCTTGCGGTCTCCCTGCTTCCTGACATGTAACCTGTATCAGAACAGAAAGGCTGAACGCTTATGTCAGTAGAAATGGAACTGCAAAACGCAGTCAACTACACACCAATACAGCGTATGCGACACTCTGCCGCACATGTGATGGCGGAGGCGGTGCTGGAAGTATTCCCAGAGGCAAAGCTTGCTATTGGACCTGCCATTGAAGACGGTTTTTATTATGACTTTGACTTGCCACGCTCACTAACGCCCGATGACCTACCCGATATCGAGCAACGTATGAAGCGCATTATCGCGGGCAATTATCCCTTTATTCATGATAGCTGGCCTCGTGAAACGGCACTCAAATACTTCCATGAGAAAGATCAGCCATACAAAATCGAACTCATCGAGAACTTGACCGACGAGGAAGTTGGCATGGAACGCCAAAATACGTTTCTTGACCTATGCCGAGGACAACACGTCGAATCAACGGGGGAGATCGGTCCTATCAAATTGATGCGTGTCGCGGGTGCCTACTGGCGTGGCGATGAGCGGCGTCCCATGTTGCAGCGCATCTATGGTACGGCATGGTTCACACAGGAGGAACTCGATCAGTACCTGTGGCGACTCGAAGAGGCTCAGAAGCGCGATCATCGCAAGCTTGGACGCGAACTCAAACTGTTCGTCTTTAGTGACGAGGTACCCGCGGGTGTTCCCTTGTTTCTGCCACGCGGCGAAATGCTGCGCCATTTGATGGAAGACTATGTACGCACGACGCAAGAAAACTATGGCTATCAACATGTATGGACATCACACCTGGGCAAAGTGAGCCTGTACAAAACGTCGAAGCACTGGTACACGTATCGTGAGGACATGTTTCCTGTCATGAAAGGTGAGCAAGAGCAATCAGAAGATGACTCCTATCTGCTCAAACCTATGAACTGTCCTCATCATATTCTGATGTACAAAGCGCAGATGCACAGCTACCGCGAACTACCCGTGCGCTATGCAGAATTCGCCACGCTCTACCGCTACGAAAAAGCAGGTGCATTGACGGGTCTTGCACGTGTGCGCAGTCTGACGCAGGACGACGCACATGTATTCATGCGTCCAGACCAGATTCAGGAAGAGTTTGATAACGCCTTTAATCTAACGTTGGAAGTCTTTAAAACGTATGGCTTATCGGACTACTCGGTGCGTCTCTCGTTACGTGACCCGCAGAAAAAGAGCGATTATGTGGGTAGTGACGAGGTATGGGAAGAGGCAGAGCGTACGCTACGTAACGCGGTTGATAGTAAAGGCATTGGGTATGAAGTGGGCATCGGCGAGGCAGCATTCTACGGTCCAAAGATAGATATCATGGTGCATGACGCCCTTGGTCGTGAGTGGCAGGGACCGACGATTCAGCTTGACTTTGTGCAGCCAGAGAACTTCGAGCTTGAGTACATTGGTGAGGATGGGCTAGCTCATCGTCCAGTCATGATTCACCGCGCTGTTACAGGTTCGACGGAACGCTTTCTGGCATTGATTATCGAACACTTTGCAGGTGCCTTTCCTGTCTGGCTCTCGCCTGTGCAAGCAATGATTATTCCCATTGCCGACCGTCATCAAGAGTATGCAAATAAGGTGTTGAAAATGCTCAAAGCGGCAGGTATACGGGCCGAAGTCGATAGTCGTGGTGAGCGTATGAACGCGAAGATCCGCGATGCACAAATGCAGAAGATACCATACATGCTCGTTGTCGGAGATAAAGAGGCCGCCACTGAAGCCGCATCCGTACGTCTACGTACAAACATTGACCTCAAAGCTATGCCTTTGACACAGTTTATCGAGCGTGTCACAGGCATTGTCAAAGAGAAAAGCCTAGATCTGTAACACAATACAAAATCAGGTTCATGGGCACTTGCCGCC
>CAXUHF010000063.1:0-1128 GCA_964250765.1 uncultured Ktedonobacteraceae bacterium
TTGCCTTTTCACCATCTTTCTTGTTATTCTAACTCCCCTTTGGGGCCGCGCATCATTAATTCTGGTACGGCTTGATGTGGGTCAAATCCTTCAAATAATACGAGACTAAGTTGTGTCGTTATAGGCATATCGACGTTATAGTGTGCCGCTAGTTGTAGTGCTGCTTTGGTCGTGGTGACACCTTCAGCTACGGTGTGAGTAGATTTCAGGATATCGTCAAGTTTCTCGCCAGCAGCGAGACGACGCCCAAGTTGTTGATTGCGACTCAAGGGGCTGGCACAGGTGGCGATAAGATCACCGATACCCGCGAGTCCTGCAAAGGTGAGTGGGTGCGCGCCAGCCGCGATACCGAGTCGTGATATCTCTGCTAGACCGCGTGTAATAAAAGCTGCCTTTGCGTTATCGCCATAGCTCATACCATCATTGAAGCCTGCACCGATGGCGATAATATTTTTCAATGCTCCGCCCAACTCAACACCGACAACATCCTGAGCAGTATAGACGCGGAGATGGCTAGTGCTGAGCATTTTTTGGACTTGTGCTGCAACATCTGTATTCTGAGCAGCGACAACGGCGGCGGTCGGTTTCTCTTCGGCAACTTCGCGTGCGATGTTGGGACCACTCAAGGCCGCGATATGTGTATAGGATGCTGGCAATTCTTCAGCGATAACCTGTGTCATACGCTGAAGCGTGCTGATCTCGATGCCCTTGCTGGCACTTACTAGTATGGTGTTTTGAGTGATATATGGTGCTAAAAGACGCACATTCTCGCGCATACGCTGTGAAGGTGTGACGAGGAGGAGCATATCTTTGTCTTGTGCTGCCTCTGCGATATCTGAGGTGACGGAGAGCGTCGAAGGGAAAGGGAAGTCGGGCAGAAAAAACCGATTCTCCTGCTGTTGATGCATCGCCACGACACGCTCTGGACGGTGCTCCCACAACGTTGTCACGATGCCTTTTCTTGCTAAGATAAGAGCGAGTGTAGTGCCCCATGCTCCACTACCGATGACGCCAACGGCTACCATATATGTGTGCTCCCAATCATACTGTGATTCTACACGATGTATTTCACGTACCAGTATAGCAGATATTGGGAAGAGGTTCTTGACACAAAAACGAGCACAGGAG
>CAXUHF010000063.1:1138-9217 GCA_964250765.1 uncultured Ktedonobacteraceae bacterium
TGCTTACCAAAAACCCCCCCCCCGCCGAGGCAAACTGAACCCTCCTGTGCTCGTTTTTGTGTCAAGAACCTCTTATTAGCTTGCAGCCTCAACCGATATCTCTAATGTCTGTCCACTTCTAATACCACCTTCGCCAGCAGCGACTTTCAATACATCCTGCGCGACTCGTTCGGGCGACAGAATCTTAGCGGAGTCGGTAGCACCGAACAGGGTTTTATACAGGTCGGTGTTGATACCATGAGGGCAAACCGTGTAGACCTGCACACCATGTCTTCTAACCTCTTTCGAGAGGGCTTCGGAGAATGCGATGATACCAGCTTTTGTTGCACTATAGACGGCGAGATTGGGGTAGCCGTTGCGTGCTAACGCGGCTGAGATATTGACAATCACACCGGATTTGCGCTTGATCATGCCGGGCAAAAAGGTCTGTGTCACCTGGAACATACCGTCCAGATTGGTCCCTGTCATCTGCTGCCACTCGTCACGTGATACCTCTGTCATCGGTTTGAGGATGGCAACCGCTGCATTGTTGATAATGATATCGACACGTCCATAGGTGACGCCAACCTGCATTGCCAGGGCTTGCACCGCACTGGGGTCCGAAATATCGGCAGAGACCGCCAGTGCCTCACCACCTGCCGCCAGAATCTGGTCCTCTAGTTCTTCCAATGGTGCTGTATGACGTGCCACCAGTACAACCTTCGCTCCCTGTTGCGCGAAATTCTGTGCGATGACTTTGCCTAGTCCACGACTTGCCCCTGTGACTAGCACAACTTTGCCTTTGAAATCCATCGTCTCTTTCCCTCGCATATCTTCCTATTTTGCTGTATGACGCGATGCGTATGTATGTTGGGTAAGCTATGTTTGGCAAAGAAAACGTATCCTTTTTTCTGGTGTGTCAGGAGAAAAGTATTTTACACGTATTTTCCCTGTCGAACTATCTTGTGTGCGATCTGAAAGCCAACTGACTCGTAGGCTTGCTGTGCAGGTGTACGCCCGTTATTAGGTTCGACACGTACCTCTTTTGCACCGTGCGCTTGAAAGCGACGAAGTATCTCATATAGAAGCACGCGTCCCAATCCCATACCTTGAAAATTTGGATGAACGCCTATTGGCTCAATCTGGCCTATAGAACGATACAAATCGAGCCAACCCACACAAAAACCTGCCAGTGTATTATCGGGTGCGACGACAACGATATCGAGTTCAGACCGATAAGTGGGTGTCAATAGCGTTCTTTGACGCCATTCAGAAGTCATGGATGTACTCTCGAAAGCAGCACGATGGAGAGCTACATATGCCTCGACCTCTTGCACACCTGCTAATGGGCGAAGAGTAAAGCCTGTTGGTAGATACGGTAGTTCCTCTAATAATTGTCCTCCGTTAAGGGAGTGAAGCATCTGCACATAGTGGTAGTCTGTTTCGTGTGTATAACCATATTGTTCCGCAATCGCTTTGCGCTCAATATCATCGTCACGAAACTCGATCCAATAGGGAAGTGGCTCACCACGTTCTTGGTCAAGCTCTCTAAACCTCTGTTCCATGACGCCATACAGTTGCTGTTCAATGTCCTGTTTGTGTGAACCTGGACGAACATAATAATCAAGCGTTGCCCAGGCGTTTTGCCATGCAGCAAAGCCGAGGAACAGGCCATCTTCGTCTTGCCATACATAGGCATCACGACCTGATATTGTGACAGGAGAACTCATGCGCCAGGGCAAATCAACAATGTGAGGAGTGTTGTTCGGCATCGTTTTGACAAGTTCGGCTAGTGCTATGAAGTCGGTTTTGCTCACAAAGGGATGCATGGTAATAGTCATCGTGGCTTTCTCCTGTTTATAGTGTTTAGGGACTGATTTATCGCGTCCTCGTCAGATATTGATCGCCAAGAGGACGCGATAAAGCGGTCCCTACAATATGATATCATCAATGATAGTAGGGATAATTTCTCGTGAATTGGGGTAACATGTATGGCGAAACTTCAAGCACTATCGTCCAAATCTTCGGAGGAAGAGATTTTCCAGCACTACAACTGGTGGGATACAGGCTGCCTACTTTTCCAGGTTACGCAAGAACGCTGCGATTACATCGAGTCGCGTGTCAACCGTGTTTTCGGTAGAAATGCATTACGACAGCAAGAGGTGTTGGAGGTTGGCTGTGGTGGTGGTTTGATCAGTCACGAATTAGCACAGCGTGGGGCGTTACTTATCGGTATCGATCCCTCGGAGAATGCGTTAGCGGTGGCACGGGAAAAGGTACAGCAAAGTGGGCTGGGACAAATTGCCTACTTTGAGCATGGCTATGCGGAGTCGTTGCCTTATGCAGATGGTAGCTTTTCTGTGATTGTCTGCCTTGATACACTAGAACACGTGCGCGACCTGTCCGCGACGCTTCGAGAGATTGCGCGTGTGCTTGCTCCTGGTGGCATCTTTATTTTTGACACCATCAATCGTACCTTTCTTGCACGACTCGCACTCATTTGGATAGGTGAGAGCATTCCTGTCAATGGCTTGACCCCTGGCATTCATACCTATCAGAAATTTATTCAGCCGAAAGAGTTACGCAACGAGCTTATCAAAAACGGGCTTACCATAGGTGAGCTAACAGGCTTTATGCCACGTAGCTTCAAAAATGGTCGTTTGATACTAGGTCCTGGCTGGTTTATGAGCGTTTCATATGTGGGCTATGCTATCAAATAAAACAGCAATAGCGGAAAGGATTAGCCCTTTCCGCTATTGCTGTTTTATTTGATACATTATTATTCATTCCAAAATTTTTTGTCTTCTTTTGACATAGTGCTACGAGCGATGGCCTGTTTGAGGCTCATTCTTTTTGCCTCTTGTTGCGCACTAGCTTGCGTCTGGCGTCGATTCATGCCGAGGGATGGTTGACTATTACCAAGCATTAACCCAAATTGTTCACTACTTACCTGAAAGAATTGTGTAAAACGGTCAAGCTGTTTTTGACTCAGGCTGACAAACTCAATGGTGCCATCCTCAAAGAGTTGCCATACGTCGATACTTAAGCGAAGTGCTCTTGCTACGGCTGTCTTTGTAAGTTTACGCTGCTGGCGTAACTCGACAAGAGTAGCTGGCATCTCTTGAGGGCCTACAAAGACACGCTCTAAGGCAGTCTGTATGGCCCGTTGTGTAAGCACGAGAGGCTGTTCTTCGTCTTGCCCCTCGGTCGCTGCGTAGGCGGCGATGAAGGTGATGAGGTCAGCCTGTTCGCTGGGGTGATCGCGTAACAGGCGAAGTTGTGCTTGTGCATCGTCCGCTTCTTTGGCGGCGAGCCACGCCATTTTTAATGCTTGCAATTTCGATGTATTACTCATTACGATAATGCCTTTCTATCTTTGCTGTAGTGCTCGCTACTTATAAATGAGGTTGTACTACAGAGGTATATACGGTTTGTTGTTCTTTGATGACGCATTCGCGTAAATAGCCACGTGCCCGTTCATAGCGTGATCGTACAGTACGCTCGGTACGTTTACACACGACGGCAATATCGTCCCACTTCATACCCTCGACGGCACGTAACACCATGATGGTACGATCAAGTGGGTCCTGCAGATAGGTAAGAATGCGCTGACTCTCCTCGTCGGCATGTAACCGCTCATATTCATCGTTTGGGTCAGCCACATCAGCATTCGAGTAACCTTCATCATCGGGCGATGCTGGTCGTAATGGGTCAATTAATGCCTGTGGTACATGTTGAGGGCGTCCCGATGGACGGCCCTCCTCGTCGCGTCGGTAGTACAAACCCTCTTGACGCAACACACGATTAAACTCGTCAGCGCAAAGACAACGTAAATAGTGCACAAAATTCTGTGTCATAAACACTTCTTTTGGATTCAGAGCCTCACGTAATAGATGCTCGCTCATGTTAGCAATGGCCTCTTCGCGCAACTCTGGTCTATGCCGTAACCCCTGCGAATGTTTCTGAAACGCAGGAATACAGCGATAAAGTAGTATTTCAGAGAAGACGCGTACTCCTGTACTATTGCCCTGACTATAGAACACACGAATGGCCTTCACAAGCTCAATTTCATGTATTTCATACCGGCCCTCGCTCGTCTTGCGCCGAAGTTGTTCATGAAGTGCGGGATTGGTAGGGTCACTCAGATCGATCATGAATGAATTACCTCTTCCTTTGCTAATAATTTGTCTTCCCCCTCAGCTTACCACTTTTCCATTCTCTTTTGAGTCTTGAACTCCTGTACGGGTCTGCTTCAGCACACCCTATCTCGTCTCTTTTGAGTCTTGAACTCCTGTACGGGTCTGCTTCAGCACACCCTAGTCTTTCAGCATTGTGCAGCACCGATAGGGTGTGCTGAAGCAGACCCGTACAGGAGTCACACTACCCAAAATTAGTAATATTGGCTATCTTCCTGACGTTTTCCGCACTGTATCGTTACAATAGATAACACAACACATAACGTGATGTCGTAGTGCGTTTATAGTGGCTTCTACTGTCTATTCTTTACAACAGAGAAAAAACGGAAACCGAGATATTTGGTTCGCTCTGCTACACTAAAGTATGGAGTTGTGTGCATTGGGGATGCTGAGATACAGACGGTCAACTCTCTTCTCAGGTTTTTTTATCGTTGGCCGATGAAAAATAAAGAAAAGTCTATATAGCCTACGTACCCGTATGTCCGGTTGTAGGGGAGGAAAACAGACGTGCTTGAAATCTTACCAAATGTTGCGAAAATGCAGGCGGCCTATGTATTGGGGAAGCCACTTGCAAACCCGCTCAACTTAACGATTAGCGTAAGCTATCGCTGTAACTCCCGTTGTAAAACTTGTAATGTATGGCAACGTCCAAATGATGATTTTACAATAGAAGAGTATAATAAAACTTTTGAATCAGTAGGTCGGGATGCTTTCTGGTTTACCTTTAGCGGTGGCGAACCAACACTGCGAAAAGACCTGCCAGAGATGGTTGCTGCCGCCTATAACCATTGCCGTCCTGGTATCATCAATATTCCTACCAATGGCATTCAGGACAAAATTATTCCTGGTCGTATCGAGCGTGTGCTGCAAGCAGCCCCGACCTCTGAAGTGATTATTAATCTTTCGCTGGACGGTGTAGGCGAAAAGCATGATATCGTGCGTGGTGTCAAGGGCAATTTCGAGCGTGCTATGCGTACCTATGCAGGTCTCAAAGCACTCAAGGGGCGCTACAAGAACTTCACTCTGGGTGTTCACACGGTGATCTCGAACTTTAATATCGACGAGTTCGACAATATCCACTCGTTTGTTACGAATGAACTCAAGCCCGATTCCTTCATTAGCGAGATCGCGGAGGAGCGCGTTGAGCTTGACACCGTTGGTATGGGCATCACACCGCCTATTCATAAGTACGAGCCGGTCATCAATCGTTTACAGCAGGAGAACCGTCAGGCACAGTTCAAGGGCGTCTCGCGTATCACGCAGTCGTTCCGTGACCGTTACTACGACATTGTGAAGCAGACTCTTGTAGAGAAACGTCAGATTATTCCATGTCTCGCTGGTTTGGCATCCGCGCAAATCGCGCCGAATGGCGATGTGTGGACTTGCTGCATTCGTGCGGAATCGGTTGGCAACCTGCGCGATCACAACTACAATTTCCGTGAAACATGGAGCACACCAAAAGCCGACGAGTTACGCCGCAGCATCAAAGCCGGTGAGTGCTACTGTCCATTGGCGAATGTATCCTACACCAACATGCTGTGTCACACACCGACACTTACCAGCGTTGGCGTCGAAGTCGCGCGTAAGACTGCTGCCGAAGTCGTCGTGGGCGACCGTGGCAAGTCTTCCAAGCTACGTAGCCTTCCCGTCATCAACGCCTCCGACGAGGCACGTCTGTATGGTCAGGGCAAGGTAGAGGCGAAAGCGTAGTATACTAGTTGTAGGGAGGAACTAGGGCACCCGCAAGGGGATGCCCCTCCCATACGACAGCGCATCATAGACCATTCGTCTATGGGAGGGGCATCCCCTTGCGGGTGCCCTGGCTAAGACTGAGGCATATATGGTAGAGCAGATGCATCATGAACAACCGAATACATCCACAACACCTATTCGTGTGCTTGTCGTGGATGATCATGAGGTGGTACGTAAGGGTATCTGCTCTCTCATCAGTGAGTCGGAAGATTTTACTGTGGTAGGACAGGCCGATACGGGAGTCACTGCTCTTGCTTTAGCTGGACAGTTACAACCGGATATCGTTTTGCTCGATGTCTTTCTTGGCATAACGAACGGTCTGGATATTGCACAGCAGTTACAGCGTGCATGTCCAGATACACGTATTGCTATTTTCACTGGTATGGTTGACGATGAACAACTCCTTCATGCCATGCGTATCGGTGTACATGCCTACTTGCAGAAGTCCGCACCACTCAGTGAACTCTTGTCTGCACTCCATGCGATCTATAGAGGTGAGCGTGTACTGGGTGAGGCACACGCAGTTACACGGGTACTGAACGAGTTCAACCGTCTGACTAGAGAGCAAGAACGCACGCGCTCAGGTCTGAACGAAGTAGAAATTGAGTTGATGCATCTCGCGGCACAGGGATGTAGCAATAAAGAGATTGCAACCCGAAAATTTTGGAGTGAAGTCACTGTCAAAAGGAAGATGCAAGATATTTACCGTAAACTTCACGTAACCGATAGGGCACAGGCCGTGGCGCAGTCCATGCGTATGGGTCTGATTTAAACCCAGATGATTCTGGACGAGGTGGGTAGGGAGACCGCACGGGTCTCCCCTACATTTCGCGCGTATTATGTAGGGGAGACCCGTGCGGTCTCCCTGTAGAGACTTTTAAGGAGGTTTCAATCATGACAGAATGTCCACAGTGTGGCACGATGAACGAGAGCGACATCAAGAATTGTAAGGGATGTCGCGTCAACATGTACTGGGCATACCAGCACTATGATGAGCTTGCTCGACTGCGTAAGGAAAACAAACTAGCACCGCGTCCAACGACGGCCTCATTTCTGGTCGAGACGAGCAAAAAGATCGACGACGGTCCTACAGCTAATTGGTTGCGCACCACCATCAAGAAGTTCGGTTTCAAAGACGCTGGCAAAAAAGTTTCAACCATAGCAGACTAAACAAAAAACAAGAGTCATCCCTGGTTGAGCATACTCGACTGGGGATGACTCTTGTTTTTTGTTCTCATAAACTAGAGATTACTGTCACCTATCCTTATGGATATATCGTATATACAGTATGTAGCTCTTATCTAAAAAGATAGGAGACGATAGCAATAACGATATAAGAAAAAGGAATGCGTTAGTATGGGTACGATGTGGCGACGCTATCTTGCAGAGTGTATTGGAACGTTTGCTCTGGTCTTTTGTGGTGGGACCGTGAGAGCGATGGTTGGTGGAGATACACATGATCTAGCTGGCGTTTTGCAGGTTCATATGACCTTCGGCTTTACGATTGCTGTCATGGTCTACACGTTCTGTCGTATCTCTGGTGCCCATTTCAATCCTGCTATCACACTTGGTTTTGCTGTTGCGCGTCGATTTCCGTGGCGTTACGTGCTTCCATATTGGTTAGCTCAATTTGTGGGTGCTATTCTTGCCAGCACTCTGCATTTTCTTCTCATTCCAAATGAAGCAATAATTGCACATTTCGCTGCTACACGTCCTCAAATTGGTTATGGTCAAGCTGTTGTTATCGAGACTGTTCTTACCTTTTTTCTTATGCTCGTATCTATGGCGGTTGGAACAGATCGTCGTATAAGTCAGGCAGTAGCAGGGCTTGCTGTCGGATTTACCGTAGTAGCTGCTGGTCTTGTTGGCAACTTCCTTACGGGTGGAAGTATGAATCCTGCTCGTAGCTTGGGGCCTGCTCTCTTCGCTGGTAGTACAGCTTTGAGCACCTATTGGATTTATGTACTTGGACCATGTTTGGGAGCCTTACTTGCCGCTGGGGTATATGAACTGCTACGCGGAGATGAGAGAAGCGTAAAAGATGTGCCGGAAGAGTTGGCCCCAAAGATTTCAAGCACGTCGGAACAGGAACGTTTTACACATAGAGGCGTGGGCAAGTTTTTAACGTTGCACCCCGCGAATTTTGAAACAG
>CAXUHF010000063.1:9227-14831 GCA_964250765.1 uncultured Ktedonobacteraceae bacterium
TTTCAAAATTCTCGGGGGTCAATTTTTATAAACTTGCCACGCCTCTATGTGTCAAACGTTCCTTAAGCTCTTTTAGCGAAGTGCGCCTGCGAGTGGAGCGTTCTGGCTCGCCTGTGTAACGGATGGTTGATCCATACCACCAGCGTTGAACCACTCGGCTGCTAGCTTGATGCCTTCGCGTAGTGGCACCTTTGGCTCAAAGCCAAGTTCACGACGTGCCTTCTCGACACTGTGCCGATTGTCGGAGCCGAACATGAGCGCGCCAAGCTCGGTCACAACTGGCTTTGTATGTGTAAGTGGTGCGACAATGCGCTCCGCTACGATACTGCCGTAATAAATTGGCAGGTAGGGCAGGTGAATGGTAGGACGTGGACCACCCACGGCTTCAGCAATCGCGTCATACATCTCTTGCTGTGTCAACGGCTTGTCATTGGTGATGTTGTAGACATTGCCAGGAGCATTCTTGTGATATGCGCCGAGCATGAAGCCATCGACGACATCGGTGACATAGCAGAAGGGAAGAGCGTTGTTGCCACGTCCAACCAGGAGTACTTTGCCGTCCCTGGCCTTCTGTGCCATACGTCCAAAGTGCAGGCGGTCATAGGGACCAAAGAAGGTTCCTGGACGTAGAATAACTGTTTCCATTCCGCTATTAAGTGAAAGACGACGGATCAAACGGTCTCCCTCGGCCTTCGTCTGTGGATAGGGATCAAGGTTGGGGCGCAGCGGATCGTTCTCCGTCATAAAACGTCCATAGCCCAAACCATATACAGTATGTGAACTGGTATGCACGAAGCGACGTACATCAGCCTTTTGTGCAGCTTTATAGAGGTTCTCGGACCCCGTGACATTGACGAGACGATAATCAGACATTGGACGATTCACACCCATCATACCGGCCAGATGGAAGACCAGATCAATATCTTGTACAGCAGGCTGTAGTGTGCTTGCGTCTGTAATATCACCGCGCACAACCTCAACGCCTTGTGCCGTTAATTTGCTTGCATTTTCGACAGGTAATACTAATGCTCGAATATGTTCACCACGTTCTTGTAATTGTTTTATAAGGTGACTACCCAATAGGCCGGTAGCACCTGTTATTAGTACTTTCATGAAGCTCCTCTAGTATCTTATACAATATATGGATATGCCAGTGTACAATAGACAGTAAGGTCTACATTTCTCATTAGTTGCAACGAACGAGCGTTGTTTTGTAGTATCGTATGACCCTGAAGTACCAGAAACCTGTCTTATATTTATCTATCGGATATTTTCCAAATTGGTACACATTTTGTTATACTAAGACGTAATCACTTTGAGGAGGAATTATTTATGAGTACACCACCACGTTCAACGCCTGAGAAAAAGGCATCTTCAACACAGGATATAAACCAGGATGAGCAGCGAGCCTTACAAGAGGGGACACCTAATGTAACCCACGAGGTGCAGCAGGGGATGAAGCCAATCTATCCACAGTGGCCCACGTCCAAACGCGGTCCACATGTGACTACGCCCCCGCCTGGACAGCGACCAATCAACGCTGTTCGCGCTGAGCAGGTCGTTGAGGTTGGCTACAATCAGGCCACAGGTGAACCGTCTACTCAGGACCCTGTTCGTGCCTTCCCCGACGAAGCTAAGGGACCCGCAGGCACCGATCAACAAGAAACCGCCCAGGACGTAATGAGAAGAGGCAAAGAGCGACTATAAAAAAAGCACATGCATGAATGGCAATGGACGCATCTATCACCATTCATGCATGTGCTTTTTTTATAGGATCTCCATCCTTTCGGGGGAAACACGTGAAAATGCAGGGAGACCGCAAGGGTCTCCCCTACACGTAGGGTTTTACGAAAGGACGGAGACCCTTTTTATATTGTTACAGGAGCTTTTGTGAGTTCCTCGCTGACCTCCCACAAGCGTTTTTGCGTTGCTACATTGTGCGAAAGCTTGGAGGAGTGTATTTCGCGCTCGTTATAATAGAATTTTCCTGTTTCGTTTTGTAGTTCTGGTGCCGACGCGAGGCGAATAGCAGTTTTTGCTGCATCGGCAGGTGTCTTGGCGGAACGCATTGCAAACTTGGTGATCGTGCTAAAGATGCCTCCATTACTTACGCCAAAGTTGGTTGAGACGGGGCCAGGACCAACAGCGTTTACCGTGACTCCTGTTCCTTGCAAGCGGCGCGCTAGTTCATAGGTAAACATGACGTTTGCAAGTTTGGCTTGCCCGTACGCTGTGAAGCCGAATAAACCGTAGCTTTTCTCACCTTGTAGGTCGTCAAAGTTGATTTTGCCTGCCCCTTGTGCTTGTGAACTGATGTTGATGATTCGTGCTGGCGCGCTTGTCTTGATCGTGTCGAGTAGCAAGTTGGTTAGCAGGAAGTAGGCAAGGTGGTCAAGGGCGAAGGTCATTTCCAGGCCATCCACCGTTGTTTGACGCTTTGTGAAAACGGCTCCGGCGTTGTTGACCAGCACATGTAACTGCTGATACTTTGCCTTAAATTCGTCGGCAAGCTTGCGAACCTCTTGCTGTGATGAGAGGTCGGCGAGCAGCAAGTCAATTTGCTCATTGCCGCTTTGTCGCGTGATCTCGTGCAGCGTCTGTTTTCCCTTGTTCTGGTCACGAGCAACAAGAACTACTGTTGCGCCCATGCGCGCAAGACCAAGCGCGGTCTCTTTGCCCATTCCTGATGTTGCACCCGTTACAAGACAGATTTTGCCCTGCATAGTATGTGATGTCGCCATGTATCTCTATCTCCATATATGTGCTTGATATGTACCTGAAAAAGGTAGTCTCTGTTGATACGAATGTTTCTTAGGGAGGAGATACAAGACCGTAGCGCACTAAATCAATAATGTGCCGTTTGCGGTCTTCCCAGAAATGAGGATTATGAGTATCAATGCCGAGCGGATGCAAAAAGGTTTCTGTATGGACAAGTGGAAACCAGCATAATGCAATAATGCTTAGGAGTAATTGTGTTGGGTCAACCTGTCGGATGTTTGGCTGTGCTAGTTCTGCTGTAATGAGGTCAAGCCCTACTTTGAAGACCTCCAAATATGTGCTTCGAGTTTTCAGGAAGCGTGCGTCCTGCAAGGCTTCACGCTCAATGAGACGCGGAAACGTTGGACGGGCTAGCAGGAAATCAAGAAAACTGCTCACGGCAAGCGCAAGAATATCTTTCGGTTCGCCATCAGTCATATCGCCTAACGATTGCATGATGAATAGTTGTTCGGCTTCAAAGACCCGATCAAGTACGGTACCATATAACTGCTCCTTTGAACCAAAAAAGTAGTTAGGCGTGCCACGCGAAACACCCGCGTGTTGCCCGATCTCTTGCAAGCTGGTTTCCTCATAGCCTTTCGTAGCGAAGAGGTATTCGGCTGCATCCAAAATAGCTTCACGCGACCGCTCAGGGTCGCGTGTCTTGTCTCGCCCATCTGCCATGCATTATCCTCACAAACGTAATGCGTTGTTACAGGTCTGATTCTATCACACTCTTTCGTCCTACGCACAGTGTTATGAGATATAACGGATGTGTAGGGGTCTAATTCTAACCCTTTTAGCAATGAACCACGTCTAAGGGATGTTGGAACGTTTCATCAATCCTGTGAACATGGTCAATCGCCACAAGGGTGTAATAGAATTAGACCCCTACAGTTGTTCGCGCACAACTATACCCATAAACGTCTCGATGTGCTGCACAAGTTGCTCTGGCTGATCCTCTGATACAAAGGCGTAAGAGTCCTTTACATAGTGTAAGGTCGCACGAGAAAAGGCTCGTTGCAGACGTTCCGCATATTTGGCGGTAAAAAGGAAATCTTCACTTGCCCAGACGAGCAGAACAGGCTTGTCAAAATCGCCGAACTTGCTCGCCGCAATATTCGTGTAGCGCGTGGAGATGCCGCGCAAGGGAATGTGCGCCGAATGGTAGGTCTGGTAGAATGCAACGATACTTTTTTGCGAGTGGTGGCACAACCTTGCGCCACAAATCCCCGTTGACGAGTAAGCCATGTATAAACACCAATGGCTCACCACTTCCACACTCACGATATTGCACAGTACCTTGTGTAAGCTGCACCTCTTTTTGTGTTCCGAGTTCCTCAAATGTAGACATATATTTTGCTCTTTCTTTATAAACTACTTGCTTGATATATAGCAAGTATAAAGAATGAAGTGTGTTTTTGTCAAGGGGCGTGCTGGGTGTGCTAAAGCAGACCCGTACAGGAGTAGAGCGGCATGATATAATCATATCTATTACATTTATTTATAGTAAAGTTGTATGGAGCTATATCGTGTCTACACATGAAAAAGAGAGCATACACATTGAGCAGGGGCGTGAGCATGAAGAGGTTGTTGTAAGCGATATTCCCTCACGCAATACATTGCGCTATATTATTCTTGGTTTGGTATGGACGCATCCTATGACGGGTTATGATATTAAGCAAGCTTTTGACCGTGCGCTTGCCAGTTATTGGAACGCGGGCAATAGCCAGATTTATACGACGCTGAAGCAGTTGAGTCAGGCGGGCCTTGTCGAGTCCGAGATTATTGTGCAGACGACGCGCCCTAACCGTAAAGTCTATCGTCTGACACCCGCTGGTCAAGTTGAGCTTGAACGCTGGTTAGAGGAGGACGTGCCGGAGCGTTTCAACAAAGATGACTTCCTGACCAAACTTTTCTTCTGTGGCGAAACCTCTGATGAGACAACACTACGCCATCTACAAGAACATAGAGGAAGCTTGCTGCAACAACTCGCACACATGGAGTGGGCACGTCAGCAATACGCCGCACGACCAACGCGCCGTCCACGCTTGCTAGAATACCAGATGCTTGTACGCGAGTATAAAGAGGCTACGCTACGTGCAGGTTTAGAGGTGACGGAACGTGCGATTGCACGTTTGGAAGAACAGAAAACAATGTAGGGACCGATTTATCGCGTCCTGGTTGGCAATTGAAATGTCAAGAGGACGTGATAAATCGGCCCCTACAGGATGAAATCCCCTCGCTTTTTTGTTGTAGTAAGTAGATAAAATATAACGATATATGAAGATAAATACATAGCACCCTACTGCCAGAGAAAAATGTTCTGTTCGCATAGAAGCTAGGGAGGGCTAGGAAATGATTGGTGTTGGCTATTGGACGCTGTTAGGGCGTGGACTACGTTTGCGTTGTCCCGTGTGTGGTAAGGGTAGGTTGTTCAAACGCTTTTTTACGATGTACGAGAAGTGTCCTATCTGCGGTTTTACCTTTGAACGTGAAGAGGGCTACTTTACGGGCGCAATGGCAATTAACCTTGTGATTAGTGAGTTGCTTGTCACGGCGGCGGTTGTACCATTTGCAACCATAGCGGGTCTGAATCCCTCTATTCCGTTTTATCCTATTCTGCTGGCGGGCTTACCATTGCCTATTGTTTTGCCACTGATTTTCTTTCGGCATAGTCGCGCTCTTTGGATGAGTACGGACCACTGGTGGAATCCCCCGAACTACCGTCCCCCGCAAGGAATATAGAAGAATAGTTTTTGTGTGGTGGGAGGGCAAACCGTACAGCCAAAAAAAAAAATTAAAAAAATTTATATATAAAACTTTAATATATATAATTATAAAAAA
>CAXUHF010000063.1:14841-15957 GCA_964250765.1 uncultured Ktedonobacteraceae bacterium
TCAACCCCCCTAAAAACCGCCCCCCCAACCTAATATATAAAAATATTTTTTGTGTGGTGCACGCAAAACCCTCCCACCACACAAAAACTATTCAAATAATTTCTCAAAGCTCTACTTGTATTTCCTGTCCTTCTATGATAGAATCATGAAGGGACTTCATAGCTTACTTTTATTTAGCTGGTACACGCATACACATATTTTTATTTGGCTTTTACTCCCGTTGGCGGAAATGGGAGTGAAGATAAATGTTTTTAATAGAATTTATAGCTAGGCTACACATTCTTTGTGTAGTCAGGAGGTCCTTTTTACCTTGACAATAGAAAATATTCGACTTGTCCCACTAGGCGGACTAGGGGAAGTCGGAAAGAATATGATGGTCGTCGAGTACGGAGACGATATCATCGTTGTGGATGCTGGAGTTATGTTTCCCGACGACGAAATGCTTGGCGTCGATCTCGTTATTCCTGATACCAGTTATCTTAATGATAAGAAAAACCGTATACGTGGCATAGTCATTACTCACGGTCACGAAGACCATATTGGTGCGCTCCCCTATGTTTTACCAATGCTTGGTTTTCCTCCTCTCTTCGCTACAAAGCTTACACACGGCTTGATCTCAGTCAAACTCAAAGAGCACAAGCTCCTTGAAAAAACTCATATTACGGTCGTCGAAGCAGGCGACTCTGTGCAGGTTGGTCAGTCGCGTGTAGAGTTCTTCCGTGTCAACCATAGCATTCCAGATGCAACTGGCGTTGTTATTCACACGCCCGTCGGTGCTGTCGTACACACAGGGGACTACAAATTTGACTATACGCCCGTGGATGGCAAACCGGCCGATATTGGAATGCTGGCTCGTATCGGCAACGAGGGTGTGCTGGTCATGATGGGAGACAGTACACGTGTTGAGTCCGCAGGCTATACGCCTTCGGAACGCGTGCTGAACGATTCGTTCGACAAGCTTTTTGCCAATGCACCAGGGCGCATTATGATCGCCACCTTTTCCTCGCTCATCTCTCGTGTACAACAGGTTGTTGATGTCGCCACGCGCTATGAGCGTTTTATTGCGCTTGTGGGTCGCAGCATGGTCAACAACGTGCAGATGGCAATGGAATTAGG
>CAXUHF010000063.1:16057-18490 GCA_964250765.1 uncultured Ktedonobacteraceae bacterium
AAGTTTTTCATTCCTGTTCACGGCGAATATCGCCAACTGATTCTGCATGCGAAACTGGCTTACGCGATGGGTATTCCAGAAGACCATATCGTGGTAGCTGAAGATGGCGATATCATCGAGGTCTCTTCCGAAGCGATCAAGATGATTGACCACGTGGCAAACGGAAATGTGTTTGTCGATGGGTCCAGTGTTGGCGATGTGGGACAGGTTGTGCTGCGTGACCGTAAGGTGTTGTCGCAGGATGGTATCCTTATGGCAATTCTTACCGTTGACAGAGAGACGGGACAACTTATCGGTTCACCAGATATCATCTCACGAGGCTTTGTCTATATGCGTGACGCTGAGGAATTACTGGAAAACGCAAAAGGGCGCGTTACCGATTCGCTGATTGGGCTAAACGGTCATTCATCAGATTGGGCCTTTATCAAAGACAAAATCAAGCATACGCTGAGCGACTTCTTATATGAGAAGACGCGCCGCCGTCCAATGGTCTTGCCAATTGTGGTAGAGGTATAACACAACAAAGCAAAAACGAGTGTCGCGGAAGGCAAGCCCTCCGCAACACTCGTTTTTGCTTTATTGTGTTATATTATAGGTAGATAAACGCGACTTTAATGCGTTTGTCATTTCGGTGAGATGGGTCACCGATTGACGCACATCGTGCATATGGGTATTGATCTCGTTGGTCATGTGACGAATCTCGCCAACGGCATGTACCACGAGGCGCGAACTTTGCGCTTGCGTCTCGGCTGTCGTACAAATATTTTGTACAAGGCTCGCCATTCTTGTGGTAGCGTTATCAATGGCGTCGAGTGTAAGTCCTGTTTGCATCACAAGTTCGGTCTGTTCTATAACCTGTTGCGTGTTTTGTCCTACGCTATGCGCGGTGGTTGCGGTCTCCTGCTGCATCGTACGAATGTAGCCACCGATCTTACGCGATGCCTCAGCACAATTCATAGAGAGTGTACGTATCTCTTGTGCGACAACCACAAAGCCCTGTCCTTGCTCACCAGCGCGAGCCGCTTCTATCGCTGCGTTTAACGCCAGCAGATGCATGCGTGTGTTCAGGTCGGTAACAGCGTTCAGCGTCTCATTGACTTCTTGTCCGCTCTCGCTCAAGTGCTTTATTGTCCGCTCTGATTGCAGAGTCGTCTCACGTACCTGACCCATACCATCTATAGCGCGATCAACCACCTCTTGTCCAGCAAGAGTGGCCTCAGTCGCCTCGGTTGCCATCTTTACCAGAATGGCGGCATTATCTGAAACTTGATAAATGACGGTTGCAAATGCATCAATGACGTGTGCAATGCGCGTGATCTGCTGCTCTTGCTGTTCTGTATCGTGCGCAAGTTGCTCGGAGGTAGAGCGTATCGTGCGTGTATGCTCGTCAACAGCTTGCACAACTTGATGTGTATTTCCAAGAATGCTACTCATATCGCATATAATATTGTTTATCGCCTCACTTATAGGTTGAAATTTCTCATGTGAGGCGCGTACCTGCACGTTTATGTCGCCATTACGTATGCGTTCCACATCCTCGCGTAATTCGGTAATGCCCTGCTCAAGTGCAATTCGCTCACGTTCATGCTCCTGAAGAATATGTGCATTGTCGATAGCGACGGCGGCTTGTTGCGCAAAAAGTTCAATTATCTCAATATCTTCGGGAGTAGGAATTTTTCCATTTGCAGGATTGTGTAGCGAGAGGAAGCCAAGCAATTTCTTCGCTCGTGGACTGATTAATGGTGCGAGTAAGCTATCCTCAGTATGCCATGTATCCGTAGTATTTTCCACAACCGTTACGTCGGTCAGGACATCTTTCTGTGGATGAGAAATAAAATAGCTTTGACCGATGCGAAATTCTGAACGCATGAAGGCATGCATCTGCTCCAGCGTTATGGGATGTGTGCGAATAGTTCGCTGGTCCCCTTCAGACACACCAGCAAACGCTACGGAGTGTATATGCGCGTTTCCCTCTTCAATCAGGTTCACAACAAGAGAACCGAAGCCTGTACACGCACTCGTCGAGGTCGTGATTCTATGGAGTACCTCGTTCAATCCGCTATCAGTCTGCAAGAGGTTGCCCAAACGGAGTAATGCCTTCATCTGTTGCTCTCTCTGTTCTTGTGAGTCACAGGATGATGGCGTAGATGTAGCCACTGGTTGTTGTCCATTCGATTGATGCGTCGATGATGGACGCAGACGAACGCGTAAAGGAATTTGTTTGCTTTGCATGCGCTACTCCCTTGGGCGCGATACATCGCCCTTCTAATCCACGCGAAGAGGTGAATACATTGTTCAAGTAGTGTATTTAGATATACTTAATCAAAATAACATATAATGCCCCTTGTGTACAAAAGAGTAGTATTTTTGGTTTAAGATACATGGAAAGCGAACACCACCCACCCGGGTGGCGTTTAAAAGATAGTTAAACAA
>CAXUHF010000063.1:18500-28893 GCA_964250765.1 uncultured Ktedonobacteraceae bacterium
AAAAAAAAAAAAAGCCCCTTTTTTAAAAAATTTTTTTTTTTTTTTTTTAAAATAACTTCCAAACCCACCCCCCCGCTGGTTGTCCGCTTTCCATGTATCTTAAACCAAAATTGTTCTTTAGCGACGCATAGCGATAGCATAGGGCGAGAAGTAACCGCGTAGCGAACGCGAGATGCGCCCTGTGATAAACGTGCCTTCGGGTCGATGCTCTTCGCGCTCGATGTAGCCACGACGGTGAAAAAGTTCGACCAGTTCGCCTTTTGGAAAGGGGATAACAACCTGCACCGTGTCCATACTCTCTGCAAGTACTTCGGCGATTTTTTCACAAAGCGCATTTAGCCCTATCCCTTTGAGGGCGGACACAGGAACGGCATTTGGGTACAGGGTGACATCAACCTCAGCAGGATCGTCGAGCAGGTCAATTTTGTTGAGTGCGGTAACTCGCGGTTTCTCCTCTGATGCGAGATCGTGGAGAACTTCGTTGACCGTCTCGCTCTGCTCAATCGCGTTTTCGTGCTTCACATCGACCACTTCTAGCAAGAGATCAGCGTCCATGACCTCTTCAAGCGTGGCGCGGAAGGCGGCAACCAGTTTGGTAGGCAGTTTTTGAATGAAGCCAACGGTATCGGTCATCAGTGCCTCTTGATTGCCCGCCAGCACAATGTGACGTGTAATCGGGTCAAGAGTGGCGAATAGCTTATTTTCGGCGAGCACATTAGACTCAGTAAGGGCATTGAAGAGCGTCGATTTGCCTGCATTCGTGTAGCCCACAACCGCGATAACGGGAATGGCCTGAGCCATGCGCTGCCGTCGATTGAGAAGGCGTTGTGCACGAACCTCTTCGATAGCTTCCTTCAATTCTGAGATACGGCTGCGAATGCGGCGGCGGTCAATTTCTAAGCGGGTTTCACCAGGGCCACGTACACCAATTGAACCGCCTGCCCCGCCAGTACCCCCGGAACCACCTGCACTGGCACTCCGTGAGCCACCCGCCTGCCGAGAAAACTCGGTGCCGCGTCCAGTCAAGCGAGGAAGACGATATTCTAATTGGGCAAGTTCAACCTGAAGGCGACCTTCACGCGTGCGAGCATGTTGCGCAAAGATATCGAGGATGAGGGCAGTTCGATCTACAATACGAGCATTCAGTAGCTTTTCGAGGGTGCGTTGTTGTGCAGGAGTTAGCTCATCATCGAAGATAACGAGGTCAACGTCCAACTGTTTTTCCAGGTCAACTAAGTCCTGGGCACGTCCTTTGCCCACGTAGGTTTGTCCGTCGGGATGAGGGAGACGTTGAATGAGAGTGCCGACAACCTCGGCACCGGCGGTACGAGCTAATATGCCCAGTTCGCTTACTGAGTCCTCGACGCTCCACACGCTGTCAGAGTCGTTTGACTCGACCGCGACGAGGTAGGCTCGTTCAAGTTTGCTATTGACTCCTGTGTCGATAAGACGATCTTGCTTTGCCGTAGTTTCCTCCATATAGGTTTCAAGGAACAGACAATGATCTATCACTCTTATCATACAACACTCTGCAAGAATCTTTTTCCAGATGTGCTGCATGTCGGCGAAGCCGACATGCAGCACATCTTTTTTATATGAAGAGGCAAGAGACATGCGTTGGCACCGCCAATGCATGTCTCTTGCCTCTTCATCTTTACCTGATTATTGAGGGGGTTGAGGGACATTCGGAAGTGTTCTCACAAAAAAGCTGTTGACTTTGGCGAAGAGGCTATTCGTTATTGCCTGATTGTAGAAATCGTGCCATTGCTGCAATTGCCCAATTTGTACATTTGAGCCAGGAATAAGACTGGCACCGTGCTGAATTGTACTGACCGTTCCCTGAACATTGTTAAGAAAACTACCGAGCAGGATGAGGAAGAAGAGCCAGAGCAACCATGCCTCCACAAATCCAACCACGCCGCCAAGCAGCGAATCGCTTGATCCGAACAAAGGAATACCCTTTACGATACCCCGAAGTGCGTTGCCTATAATGTGTAGCACAAACACTGCTAGAAAAAACAGAATGAAGAACGAGATCAATGGCGTTGCGGAAAACCCACTGGACGCAAGCAATGCAGTAAATTGTGGTCCGAAAAAGTACGCAATACCAAGTGCAAGCGGAATGCTAATCAAGTTGAGCAAGCTCAATACAAGCCCATTGCGTAAGCCGCTTAACACAAGCAATACAACTGTAATCAAAAACAAAATGTCTATGAAGCTTAATGGCATATATGTTTACCTTCAATACAACATTGTGACGAAAAGATACAAAAAGACACATCCATTAGTATATACGTAAAGACGATGAAATTATCCAAGATGTAACAATGTAAAGATAGATTATGCGCTCAACCCATAAATAGAGGCATGACAGGGGCAGAGCACCTGTCATGCCTCTCCAAACATGGAACCGCTCCAACGTATCACTAAAAATCGTCCAGATGGGGTGAATAGTGTAGCGTCTGCTTTTCGTGTAGGTCTTGCTGTGGCAATGTAAAGTTTGGTGTGATGTCCAGCAATTGTACAAAGGCATCTACTATAAGTGGGTCAAAGCATATAGTGGCGTCTGCGAGAAGACATGCGCGTGCCTCATCGGTTGAGGACGCGTTTTTGTAGGGCCGCCATGAAGTTAATACATCATACACATCTGCAACTGTGAGCAGACGAGCACCGAGTGGAATATCTTCACCTTGCTTGCCAGCAGGATAACCCTGCCCGTTCCACTTCTCATGATGATGCAGCACAGTTTCTACGTAGAAGGGGTCTATATCGCACCCAATCAAAATACGAGCACCAATAACGGGATGCCGCTCCATTTTGCGCCGTTCATCTTCGGAGAGCGCACCAGATTTATTCAAGATATCGTTGGCAATCCACGTTTTGCCAAGATCATGAACAAGTGCTGCTAGAGCTAGATCGCGTGCCTCGCGTCTACTCCAACCCAGATGACGTGCCAGGCGTTGGACATAGGTAGCTACCCTACGAGAATGCTCGTAGGTAACAATATCACGCTCCTGGATGCTTTGTGCGAACGAGAGAATTACTCTTCGCGTCTCCCGATCCTGCTCAATATACGCTGCTCCCACCACATTACGCTCCCACATCGCCGTACAGTCAACCGAGATTGGTGCTGCCACGTCTCAACAAAAGGTACACACTGAAGAAGAATACATTTCTATAACTGTGGACGCAAAACATCCACAACTATCAAAACGTTCGTATGATAGTTGTGTGCTAACAATGCTTTACTCTTATCAATATAGTACTGTTTTTTTTCAGTTTCTGTCTACGCTTGTTGCTCAACAAGGTACTTTTGTCTATAGAGTGGCCTCATTTGCGGTCTCGACCAAGCGATACTAGCCCGACGCCGACAAGAATAACCACCATTGCCAGGACGCCTATCAGCGTAATACGTTCACCCGCGAACAAGACACCGAGGGCAACCGCGACGGCCGGGTTGACATAAGCATAGCTTGTAGCAAGAGCAGGCCGCACGTTACGCAGAAGATAGCCATAGGCACTAAAGGCAATCAGCGAGCCAAAGAGAATCAAAAACGCCATTGACCCCAAGGCACTTGCTGTCGGAACGCTATGAATACGCTCGCCTAAAATCAAACCGAGGACCAACAAGAAGAAACCAGCAATAATCATCTGAGTCGCGCTTGCCATCAAGCCAGGAGGCAACGAGACACGAGAACTGAGCGCGGAACCAAGTGCCCAACATATAGGAGCAAGTAATAGGGCAATTGCGCCAATTGGATTCGCCCATACTCCGTTCTCAAAATTGAGAAAAAGCACACCGATAAAACCTAAACTGAGACCAACCCACTCAATACGTTTAGGCCAACGCCCCATCAGACCAATAAATAAGGCCGCCCACAAGGGAACTGCGGCAATTCCAACCGCTGCGAGTCCCGATGAGACCCATTGTTCCGCGAACGAGACGCCACCATTGCCACCTCCGAGCAGTAATATACCAATGATAGCAGACCCAATAATTTGTGGGCGCGTCGGTGTTGCTGCTCCACGTAGACGCAGAAACGTGTACAGTAAAATACCAGCAATGACGAAGCGTATACCCGCCATCAAGAACGGCGGAAAGCTTGCGAGCGCGAAACGCATTCCTAGATAGGTCGAACCCCAAATAACGTAGAGCGCGAACAAGGATAGCAGAATACCCCAACGATTCCCTTTTGCTTTTGGTGAAGAGACAGCAGGACTCGCTACGTCGGTTTCTACAGTTTGTGGTTGAGTTGAAATGGGTTGTGTTGAATATGTGTCGCTCATGCTGTCCTTCGTTCTGTGTAAACAATGTTGTGTGCATCTACCAACGGTATTGTAAGGGTCTAATTCTATTACACCCTATTAGCAATACACAACGTGGATAGATGATGAGAAGCGTTTCAACAGCCTCCGAGATTGTATGTTGCCCACAGGATGTAATAGAATTAGACCCCTACAATTGAATCACTCTGGTTGGTTTGTTCATCATTTCCTAATCGTACCATCCATTTCTCGCAATCCCTACAGCCAAACGGCACGATTACGCCTTTATTTGGCTCCCCTCTTGTGTCAGCAGATGCTGTTTGCGTTCATTCCCCCAGCGATATCCGCCGAAACTGGAGTCTTCACGTACGACACGATGACAGGGAACAAGAAGCGCGACGGGATTAGCCGCGCATGCTTGTGCCACGGCACGTGCTTTATTTGCATTCCCAAGCGACATCGCAACTTCACTATACGAGCGTGTCTCGCCGTAGGGGATGGCACGTAACTCTTGCCAGACACGGGATTGGAACGCGGTGGCTTGAATATCTAATGGTAGGTCAAGGTGCTTCTGCTCGCCATGAAGGTGACGCAGAATAAGCTGCACTTCATGGTCAAGAATACTACTATCATGCTGAATGTGTGCGGCTGGATATTCTTTGTGTAGGGCGGCTTCAAGTGTTGTATCTGTATCACCAAGCTCTACCGCGCAAATGCCGCGCTCAGTTGTTGCCACAAGTAAACGTCCTAATGGGCAATCTACAAGCGTGTAGCATATATCCATGCCTTTGCCACCGTTGCGATAGTTTGTCGGTGTCATACCAAGATGCGTTGGTGTCTGCTCGTAGAGACGACTGCTGGAACCATAGCCAACATCGTAAAGCGCATGTGTCACGGCTTCACCATCCTTTATGTGTGTCTTCAAACGTGCCATACGTTGTGTCTGAATATACTGACGCGGTGTGACTCCCACCGTACTCTTAAAGAGCCGTTGCAGATGGTAAGGGCTGATATGTACTTGCTTACTCAGTTCTGCGAGCGTCAAGGTTTCGTCGCTATGTGCCTCGATGTAGCGACATACACTTTGTATCAAGCTGGATGTGTCAGCTTGAACTTCTCCTGGTCTACAGCGTCGGCAGGGACGGAAACCTGCTTCTTCAGCCGCACGTGTAAACGTAAAGAAGCTCACATGCTCGCGTTTCGGGCGGCGCGAGGGACAAGAGGGCTTGCAATAAATTCCCGTCGAGCGCACTGCATAGACAAACGTGCCGTCCGCGTGGCTATTCTTCGCTAGCACCGCTTCCCAATATGTCTCGTCCATGATGGCGTTCCCTCCGTTTGTGATATGCCGATTGTAGGGACCGATTTATCGCGTCCTCGTCGGTGGTCGATTGCCAGAAGGACGCGATAAATCGGTCCCTACAGCGTTTCCATGTCTCTAGCATCATCATAGTACAAAGTGCTGCACGATGCTATCCGATTCTTGCGTTCAATGTTGGTCACAAAAATTTCCCGTTTTGAGCGTCTATCTGGTAAAGTTTACGTACTGATTAGACCAGGGCACCCGCAAGGGGATGCCCCTCCCATAGACGAGCAGTATAAGACATAATGAGATATGGGAGGGGCATCCCCTTGCGGGTGCCCTGGTTTTATTCAGAGAGGAGGAATAAAACAATGACACTCGATAAAGATCATTATCTTGTCAGTAGACATGGCACATTTGATACATCGGGCAGCCCTCACGCGACAACACAGGCTGACCTTGACTCCCTTTTCTCGACTTTGGCGACCGATAAGAACCGCGATAGATTAGTGTTGCGCTTTCATGGCGGTCTTGTAGACTTTGAATCTGGTATGCTGGCGGCTGAGGACATCACAAAGCGGTATGCGGACTTGGCGGCGTATCAGGTGTTCTTTCTGTGGCAAACAGCACTCTTCGATGTTCTGTCGGAAGAAACATTTCTTGATGCAATTTGCCCAAACATCAGTCAGGCGTTCAATGATCCGTTTTTTCAGCAAGTGCTGTTACGCGTGACGCAATTCGTGAAGGGCAAAGTCGATGCAGCCAATGGTGGCGCGATTGATCGCTGGCTGGACTTACCCAGTAAGGAAGAGGTCTTGCAGGAATTGCAGAATCCAAAGGATGGACAAGAGCCATATTCAGATATCGACTCAACGGCCTTACCAGAGGACACACGGCTCCACAAGCACGAAGAAAAAATATTTCGTGAGCATCTCACGTATAATGATCCAGTTTTGAAGCAGCATGCACAAGACCTCGTTACCAAACACGCACCTGTCTCACTTAAAGACAAAGCTTCAGGAAATACCACGCATGCAAATACAACTACGACAAATGCGCCCTCGTTCTCATTTGAGTTCATAGAGCATTTCCTGACGGAGATAGGCAATGCCGCGCTAGAAGAGGTTGAGAGGATCGCCAACTTCTTTATTATCGGCAGGTGTATTACTGTCTTGAAACGAGTGCTTGACCGTTTTGCCCACCGCCGCGATCACGGTGTCTTTCCTACCATCGTTGAGGAGATATTGCGCGAGTTTTTCGTTGGCAAAATAGGGAAAGAGGTCTGGGATGGCATTAAAAAAGAGGCTACCGACACCTTCGATACCTCCTCTGGCTACACGGGTACAGCGTTTTTGCGTGGCCTTAAAACATATTGTGAGGCTAACCCGAATGCACATATTACGCTTATTGGGCATAGTGCAGGTGGCATCTATATTTGTGAGTTTCTGCAACATGCCCACGCGTTTCTGCCTCAAAACGTCACCTTTGATGTGATTATGCTGGCACCTGCCAATAGCTATAAGCTCTTTTCCGACACACTCAAATCCTATCAGTCGCGCATTCAAGCAATACGCATTTTTGCCATGAGCGATGACCTGGAGCAGAAGGACGCGCTTATTCCTGGTGTCTATCCACTTTCGCTGCTGTACCTTGTGTCCGGCATTCTGGAAGACGAAGCTGATACACCTATTCTGGGCATGCAACGCTATTTTACCGATAAGGCACCCTACACGCTACCCGATGTGCAAACCACGTTTTCCTATCTGAACAAATATCAGACCTCACACGTCTGGTCGCTTAGTAGTGGTGGCGATGGTATCTCATCGGATGCGAAATCGCATGCCACCTTTTACAGCGAAGCGGTCACGATGAATAGCGTGAAATATGCTATTGAGCATGGATTGCATTATTAAACTGCGTTCTCGTATCCAAAATGATACTATGATAGGACATTGTGTATTCCATAGAGCTGGCATAGAGGAGAAACCATGTCCATATCGAACCTTGACCCTTTAAAATCCGAGATAGATGAGCGTGTACCTGATCTCGTGGCAATGCGGCGCGATCTGCATGAGCATCCCGAACTAGCTTTTGAAGAGGTGCGTACCTCTGGTATCGTTGCGCAACGTCTGCGCTCTTTAGGATTAGAGGTCCAGACTGGCATCGCCAAAACAGGTGTCGTTGGTCTCTTACGTGGGAGTGCGAGTGGAGCAGACGCGAAAACTATCGCAATTCGTGCTGACATGGATGCGCTGCCCATTCACGAAATGAATAGCGTTGATTACCGTTCGCAGACCGATGGCAAGATGCATGCTTGTGGGCATGACGGACATACCTCAATTCTGCTTACCGTTGCCGACGTTCTAAGCAAGCGTCGTGCGGAATTGGCAGGTAACGTCAAATTTATCTTTCAGCCAGCCGAGGAGCAGATCGGTGGGGCTGAGCCAATGGTCAAAGAGGGGGCGTTAAACGGCGTTGATGGCATCATCGGTTTGCATCTCATTAGCAATCACCGACTAGGCATGGTTGGCGTTCGTGCTGGTACCGTCTTCGCCAGTGCCGATAGGTTTGTTTTGACGGTGCATGGCAAGGGTGGACATGCCGCAATGCCAAATGGTGCAGTCGATCCCATTGTTGCCTCGGCCTATATCATTACCGCATTGCAGACCTTGATTAGCCGCGAAGTGTCGCCATTCAGCCCGGCCGTTATCACTATCGGCACTATTAACGCTGGTACGGCCTTCAATATCATCCCTGAAACAGCAGTGTTACAGGGGACGATGCGAGCCTATAGCGTCGAGGACCGCGAAAAACTTTTGCGCCGTATTTCCGAAGTTGCATCAGGCATCGCCGCATCACTGGGTGCAACATGTGACATCGAGAATTTCGATGGTTGTCCACCATGCACCAACGACCCCGCAATGACGGAGTTGGTACGCAAGGCTGCGGTTGCTACCGTTGGCGAAAAGAACGTCGATACGAGCGAGAATGTTTTGACGGCAGGTAGCGACGATATGGGTGTTTTCCTCAACACCGTCCCCGGTTGCTACTTTATCGTTGGTTCAGGCAATAGGACAAAAGAGACGGACTACCCACACCATCATCCACGCTTTAATGTCGATGAGGACGCGCTTCCCACTGCCGTCGAAGTGTTGACGCGTGCCGCGCTCGACTTCATTCAAAAATAGATGTAGGGACCGATGTATCGCGTCCTAGGTGGGGCTTGGGGGAAATGCGTTAGGGGAACTGCTTGATTTGCCGACATGTTGCCCCTCCACCCCACCCAGGACGCGATACATCGGTCCCTACCGGTCCATATGTCTTGATTGATCCCAAAGAGCGAGAGGCTCGGAGTGTACCTCTCGCCCGCATGCACGAGCACCTGCTAGAAGTGTCGTGGCTTGAGGCATGACTGTCGAAAAAGAGAGACCGTCATGGCGTGAGTGGTAAACGGAGGACGCGAGCGGAGGCTTTGAGAATGTATGAGTTTCAGAGATAACTCCATGCGCGACCCTACGTCTATTCTGTCTTGGGAATGTGCTTATTCATAGAGTAGCTCAACTATGTTAAGTGAGGGTTATGCAGGGGTTAAAGTTTGTCGATACAAATCGAGGGAAGAGCAACGCATATTGCTCTTCCCTCGATTTGTACGTTTACTTGTTACCCTTCGCTATTGGCAACAGAATACTTCACTGTTGCCTTGTTATTCGGACCTGAGAAGACGAACGTAGCACTTAGACTTCCTTTAGCTACATACTGAGGTACAATGAGTAGAGCTTGTTGTTTATCTCCACTACCATATAACGTACCTGACCCTTGGAAGATAGCAAAGGAGCTGTTATCAGAACCGCAGGAGATGTAACAGAGCTTTGAAGAATAGGATGACTTCCAATTCAAGCCCTTTGGTACCGCTTTATTCAATGTTATTGTTATTACACACGTTTCATACTGTGTGTAATTTTCGTAACCTGGTATAGGATTACACTGACTATTAGGTAACGTTGTCGGACTTACTGAGATGGTCGCGTTATTGGTACTAGATGAACTCTTCTTTTGAGCAGCTGCTGCGTGAGATACTTTAGGTAGTGCTACTAATGCTCCAAGCAGGATAGCCAAGCAACTCACTAGAGTGATGGCAGAGAGAATAAGTTTTTTCTTCACAAGAACACCCCCTTTTTCTAATGTATGTTTATGCAACGAGTTAAGCGGCTAGCCCGAATAAAGCATAGCTGCTTTTGTTCTATGTGTATATACTAAAAGGATACAATTTCTTATCCTTTCGTATCATCTAATAAATCTTTTACGCGTGCATTGGGAGTACGAGATATCGCTGCTGAGGTCGGTATCAAAGCGGCATTAGTTATTCGTTACTTCGGGTCAAAGGACCAACTCTTTGCCGAAGCCGTTACAGAGGCATTTCGCCTTGGAGACCTTATGCAAGAGGATAAAAATGGATTAGGTGAACGTCTGGTTCGTTACCTTATGCAGGATGATTCGGATGATACATTTTATCCTGTACTTGCGTTACTGCGCTCCGCTAGCAGTCCGCAAGGAGCGACATTATTACGTCAGGGGTTAGAGGTACATTTCATTCAGCCACTCGCCGAGTGGCTAGGAGGAGAGGACAGCAACCTTCGAGCAAGTTTGATTGCCTCAACACTGCTCGGTGTTGCTATTATGCAAGATGTGCTCTATATCACTCCCCTGACGGAAAGTTCTATCGAATCATTGGTGAAATATGTTGGGCCTGTCATTCAGAGATATATTGACGGTCCCTACAGGTATCCCTACCAATTTGTTAAACAGCATCATCGGTCCCCACAT